>JANMYQ010000209.1:0-9758 GCA_031382215.1 Methylibium sp. | reverse complement strand
GGACATCGACCTGCGGCTCGAAGGCGAAAGGCTGCAACTCACCGTGACCGACGACGGTTGCGGGCGCGACCCGGCCGCGTGGTCGCACGGGCTCGGTCTCGGCGGCGTGCGCAAGCGGGTGAAGCAACTCGGCGGCGAAGTCGAGTGGCGCGACTTCTACCCCCACGGCATCAGCTGCAGCGTGACGGTGCGGCAGTTCTCGGCACGGCGCTGAACGGCCTGGAATCGCAGCCACAAACGAAAAGGGCCGAGTGAATCACTCGGCCCTGCTTCAAATTCTGGGGTGGCTGATGGGGCTCGAACCCACGACAACAGGAATCACAATCCTGGACTCTACCAACTGAGCTACAGCCACCGCTGAGGAAGAAATTATAGCGCCGGTGCCTGCCTACTTCGACGGGGCGCTGGCAGCATCGGCGGGTGATGCGGCAGCAACCTTCAATTCGACCTTGAACCGGCTCTTCAACGCCGTGTAGTAGGCCTGCGACTCGGCATCGCTCCAGGCCTGGGCGTACTGCGCCTGCGAGCGCAGCGGGTCGGCCGCCACCGGGTCGCGACCCAACACCTTGCTCACCTTGACCAGGGCGTAACCCTGCTCACCCAACTCGACGCCGACAAACGCCGGCAGCGGCGTTGCCGGCGCCTTCAGCACCGCATCGATCACAGGGCGCGGCAACTCGCGCAACTGAGCGCGCGAAACCGTCACCGCGGCGCCGCTGAGTGCCACATCGGGTGTCTTCTGCAAAACGGCCAGGCGCGCCTCGCCTTCCTTGCGGGCCAGTGCGGCGGCCTGGCTCGTCACCAGCTTCTCACGCACCTTGGCGCTCACCTCGCCCAGCGGCAACTGTTGCGCGGGCGAGTACTGAACGACCCGGCCGGCCACCAGCTGGTTCGAGCCAATGTCCACCGCCAGCGTGTTGCGCTTGTTGCGGATCACGTCGTTGCCGAACAGCGCTTCCAGGAACTTCGGGTTCGCGAGCGGCCCGGTGAGCTCGGGCGACGGCGTGCGCTTGACGCCCTGGGCCGTCTTCAACTCGAGCTTGAACTTGTCGACCGCCGGCTTCAGGCTGTCGGACTGGTCTTCCACCAGGTTCGAGAACGCGACCGCCTGCTCGGCGAAGCGGGCCTGTGCCTGCTGCTTGCGGTTCTCACCTTCGATCTCGGCGCGAACCGCCTCGAAGCTGCGCACTTCTCCGCCGCGTGCGCCCGTCACCTGGATGATGTGGTAGCCGAAGTCACTCTCGACCACACCGCTGGTCTCGCCCGGCTTGAGCGAAAACGCGGCGTCCTCGAACGGCTTGACCATCGCGCCGCGGGCAAAGAAGTCGAGGTCGCCGCCCTTGTCGGCCGAGCCCGGGTCGTCGGAGTTGTTGCGCGCCAGGTCGGCGAAGGCCGCGCTCTTGCTCTTCCATTGCGCGAGCAGCGCTTCGGCCTTGGCCTTGGCCTTTTCGCGTTCGGCGGCCGGTGCGCTCTTGTCGGCCTTGATCAGGATGTGGCTGGCGCGGCGCTCTTCGGGCGCAGTGAATCGCGCCTTGTTTTCGGTGTAGTACTTCTTCAAGTCATCTTCGGAGACCTTCAGGTCCTTCGTCAGGCTCTCTACGTCGAGCACCACGTACTCCACCGACGCCTGCTCGGGCGCCTGGAACTGCGCAGCGTTGACCGGGTCCTTGTAGAACTTGTCGATGTCGGCCTCGGTCGGGGTCACCTTGGCGGCAAAGTCTTTCGGCTCGAAGCGCTGGACCTGGATCTCGCGCTGCTGGAACATGGCATCGAGCGCAGCCGACGCCGCAGCGGCAGGCGCAAAGGCCGTGCCGCCCAGCCCCGCGAGCACTTGACGCATCGACAGGTCCTGGCGCAGCCGCTGCGCAAACAGCTCCGACGACATGCCTTGCGCCGCCAGAGCGTCCTTGTTCACGCTGCCGTCGGGGTTGCGAAGGAAGGCGAGTTGCGGGTCGGTGGTGAACTGGCGCTGCAGCCGGTCGTCGGTCGTCACCAAGTGGAACTTGTCCATGGCCGCCAGCATCACGCGCTCGCGCACCAAAGCGTCCAGGGCCTGCGCCTTCATCGCGGGCGTGTCGAACATCTTCACGTCGACCCCGGGCATCTGGCGCTGCACGCGGTCGATCTGCGTGCGGTGCGCGGCGTCCCACTCGGCCTGGGTGATGTTGCGCCCGGCCACGCTGGCCACGGTGGTGTTCCCACCGCCTTGCGAGCCGCTGTAGCCCTGGATGCCGAAGAAGACGAAGGACGGGAAGATGAGCAGCACCAGAACGAACTGGAGCACCCGGGTGTGCTTGCGGAAAAAATCAAACATCGACAACCTCGACAAACGGTTCACTCAAATGCAACAAAGGCGAACCGAGGTTCGCCTTTGACTGAGCTTGATCACCAAACTTCGCAGCGATTCTATCGGACGCCCTTTTTTGACGCTGCCGGGCGCCGCATCAGGCAGGGTGGTGGGTGCTGAGGGGTTCGAACCCCCGACCTACGCCTTGTAAGGGCGCCGCTCTACCAACTGAGCTAAGCACCCACTGTGCATTCGCAATCGCGTCTCCGGGCGCCTCAGTTGAGCGCGTCTTTCAGGGCCTTGCCGGGGCGGAATTTCGGAACCTTGGCCGCCTTGATCTTGATCGCCGCGCCGGTGCGCGGGTTGCGCCCGGCACGTGCCGCACGCTTGCCGACGCTGAAGGTGCCGAAGCCGACCAGCGACACGGTCTTGTTCTTCTTCAGCGTGGTCTTCACACCGCCGATCACGGCCTCGAGGGCCCGTGCCGCAGCCGCCTTGGAGATGTCGGCCTGCTTGGCGATGTGTTCGATCAATTCGGTCTTGTTCACGGGTGGATCCCCCTTATCAAGGTTGTCTCAAGAAGTTTTGGATGTGGTGTGGCGCGTCGCGTTCGGACCACGCGCAAGATGCTCGCGCACCGTCGAACATTACAGCGGTGCCCTTCTGTGATGTCAAGGGCGGATGCGGATTCTATTCGCAATCAACGTGGCGTCGAGGCGTTCGAATCGGGGCGTTGTCTGGTGTCTGCAATGGCCGCAGCAATCGCGCGTCCGACGTCGTCGGTGCGTGCCGTGCCGCCCAGGTCGCCGGTGCGCGGCGCTCCGCTGGCGGGTTCGAGAACGGCCTCGATCGCCGCGACGATCGCATCGTGCGCGTCGCGGTGGCCCAGGAAGTCGAGCATCAGCGCGCCCGACCAGATCTGCCCGATCGGGTTGGCGATGAAGCGCCCCGCGATGTCGGGCGCCGAGCCGTGCACCGGTTCGAACAGCGACGGGGACTGCCGTGTCGGGTTCAGGTTGGCCGACGGTGCAATGCCGATCGTGCCGGTGCAGGCCGGCCCCAGATCACTGAGGATGTCGCCGAACAGGTTGCTCGCCACCACCACGTCGAAGTGCTGCGGGCGCAGCACGAAATTGGCGGCCAGGATGTCGATGTGGAAGCGGTCCACGCTGACGCCGGGGTAGGCCTTGGCCATCAACTCGACGCGTTCGTCCCAGTACGGCATCGTGATCGCGATGCCGTTGGACTTGGTAGCCGATGTGAGCTTCTTGCGCGGCCGGCTCTGCGCCAGCTCGAACGCGAATTTCAGCACCCGGTCCACGCCGATGCGCGACATCACCGTCTCTTGCACCACCACCTCGCGCTCGGTGCCTTCGAACATGCGCCCGCCGATGCTGGAGTACTCGCCTTCGGTGTTCTCGCGCACGATCATCATGTCGATGTCACCCGGCTTCACGCCGGCCAGCGGAGAACGCACGCCGGGCATCAGGCGCGCCGGGCGCAGGTTCACGTACTGGTCGAAGTCGCGCCGGAAGCGCAGAAGCGAACCCCACAGCGACACATGGTCGGCAATCTTCTGCGGCCATCCGACGGCACCGAAGAAGATCGCGTCGTGCGCGCCGATCTGGTCCTTCCAGTCGTCGGGCAGCATCTTGCCGTGGCGTTCGAAATAGTCCCAGCTCGAAAAGTCGAAGTGGTCGATCTGCAGCGGGATGTCAAAACGCGAAGCCGCCGCTTCGAGCGCACGCAGGCCTTCGGGCATCACTTCCTTGCCGATGCCGTCACCGGCGATCACGGCAATGCGATGGGGCTTCTTCATAGCGGGCACTCCTTCAAAGATCGGCTCTGCAAGATCAGATCAGCTTCGTCATTGTGGCGGCGCCGCGGGCGCCTTGACCACCAAGGCCACACCCGCCACGGTGACTACCAGACCGAGCAGCATGGTCGCGGTGAACGACTCGCCGAACAGCGCCCAGGCCAGCAGCGCAGTGCAGGGCGGCACCAGGTACAGCAGGCTGGTGACCTGCGTGGCTGCGCCGCGCTGGATCAGCAGGTACAACAGCGAGCTGCCGCCCAGGCTCAGCACCAGCACCGACCACACCAGCGCACCCACCATGTGCGGGTGCCAGCGCATGGCCTCGGTCTCGAGCAGCGCAAAAGGCAGACTCACGATCAGCGCCGCGAGCAGTTGCACGCCGTTGGCGGTGCGCACATCGCAGGGGGCGACAAAGCGCTTCTGGTACAGCGTGCCGGTGGTGATGCTGAGCAGCGCAAGCACGGCCAGCGCCAGGTTCCATGGCGTGACCTCGCCGATGCCGAACTTGCCGCCCAGCACCAGCGCCAGGCCGACCAGCCCCAGAACCAGCCCGAACCACTCGCGCGCGGCCGCACGGGCCTGACCATGGCCCGCCGTGGTGGCCAGCCAGAACGCCGTGAGCACCGGCTGCAGCCCCACCAGCAAGGCCACGGTACCGGCGCCGATGCCCAGCTTCACCGCCGACCACACGCCGCCCAGGTAGCCGGCATGCATCAACATGCCACTGACGGCCAGGTGCGCCCATTGGCGCCGATCGCTCGGCCAGCGCACGCCCGCGAGCCACACCCAGAGCCCAAAACAGAGCACCGAAATCGCATACCGCAGCGACAGGAAACTCAACGGCGGGGCATGCGGCATCGCGTAACGCGCGACGACGAAGCCGGTGCTCCAGATCAGCACGAAGACCCACGGCATCCAGCGCAACCAGCGTTGCGCTTCGCTCCCCGCCACGCCGAGCACGCTAACGCGCCTTGGCGCGAATTTCGGGCAGCGCCTTCTGCAGGTAGTAGACCATCGACCAGATGGTCAGCACCGCCGAAATGTAGATCAGCACCGTGCCCCACAAGGCCGTGTCGATCAACCCGAACAGCGTGCCGTGGTAGAGCAGGAAGGGAATGGCCACCATCTGCACCACCGTCTTGACCTTGCCGAGCATGTGCACCGCCACACTGCGCGACGCGCCGATCTGCGCCATCCATTCGCGCAGTGCCGAGATCGCGATCTCGCGCCCGATGATCACCAGCGCCACCAACGCGTGCAGCCGGTTCAGGTGCACCAGCACCAGCAGCGCGGCGCAGACCAGGAACTTGTCGGCCACCGGGTCGAGGAAGGCGCCGAACGACGAGGTCATGTTGAGCTTGCGCGCCAGGTAGCCATCGGCCCAGTCGGTCAGCGCCACCACGACGAACAACACCGTGGCGAGCAGGTTCTGGAAACCCGGTTCGAGTTGAAGGTAGAAGACCCCGACGACCAGCGGAATGGCGACGATTCGCGCCCAGGTCAACAAGGTCGGCAGGTTGAAAAACATGCCGCGATTGTGCCGAAGTTGTTCGGCGGCCTGAATCGCGGCGCTCAACCGGCGCTCAACCGGCGCTCATTCGGCACGCATCCGGCACGCATCCAACACCATAGGGGCTCAGGGATCGAGCGTGCGCGGCTTGAACTTGCGGTCGTCGTTGAAGAGGAAGGTCTCAGTGAACTTCCACGGTTTGGGCAGGCGCGACACGTCGCCGAACGGCGCGGCGCGGCGCACCGCGTCGATGGCAATCTGCACCGTGTCCTTGGCCTGGCGGGGCACACGCATCACGTCAATGTTGCGGATGCTGCCGTCGCCGTTGAGCTCGATCTCGAGCACCGGAATGGCCAGCAGCGGGTCGGGCACGGCGCCTTCGTAGGTGATGGCGGGGTTGGCGGCCATCATGCGTCTGGCCGCCTGATTGCGAACGTCGTTCCAGCTACGCACGGCACCGGGCGACGCCAGGCGGCCCGATGGGGTGACGGCGGGTGCGGCGGCTGTCGGTGGGCCAGCGGGTGCCGGGGCGGGCGCAGGGGCCGCCTGGCGCGAGCCGCAGCCGGCGACCAGGGCCATCAGGGCCAGGCCTGCCAGGGCCAGCCCCACCCGGGTGTCAATGCAACGCACGATAGATTTCCTCCGCAAGGTCCTTCGAAATGCCGTCCACGGTCAGCAGGTCGTCCACGCTGGCCAGGCCCACGCCCCGCACACCGCCGAAACGCTGCAGGAGTTTCGCTCGTTTTTTCGGGCCGACACCCGGAATGTCTTCCAACTTGCTACCACCTGTGCGAATGCTGGCGCGCTTGGCGCGCATGCCGGTGATCGCAAAGCGGTGCGCTTCGTCACGAATCTGCGCCACCAGCATCAGCGCCGCCGAGTCCTTGCCGAGGTACACCTTGTCACGCCCATCGGCGAACACCAGTTCTTCCAGGCCGACCTTGCGGCCCTCTCCTTTTTCGACGCCAACGATGCACCCGAGATCGAGCCCGAGCTCTTCGAACACCTCGCGTGCCATGCTCACCTGGCCGCGGCCGCCGTCTACCAGCACCAGGTCGGGCAAGCGCGCCGCGCCCACGCTGTCCTGTTCCTTCACTGCCTCGGCCAGCTTGGTGTAGCGGCGCAGCAGCACTTGGCGCATCGCGGCGTAGTCGTCCCCCGCGGTCACGCCGGTGATGTTGTAGCGGCGGTACTGGGCGCTTTGCATCTTGTGCTCCTCGAACACCACGCATGACGCCTGCGTCGCTTCGCCGGCGGTGTGGCTGATGTCGAAACACTCGATGCGAAAGCGTTCCATGTCTTCTTGCCCCAAGTCGAGCGCCTCGACCAGCGCGCGCGTGCGGGCCTGCTGCGAGCCTTCTTCAGCCAGCAGCTGTGCCAGGCGCAGCCGGGCGCCCTTGATGCACATGTCGAGCCAGGCGCGGCGTGGTTCGCGCGGCTGGTGCTGCGCCGTCACCTTCACGCCGCCGTGCAGGCTCAGCGCGTCGATCAGCGCGCGGTCCACCGCGTGGCTCAACACCAGCAGCGGAGGCACGCCGCCGTCGAGGTAGTGCTGCGCGATGAAGGCTTCCAGTACCAGCACTTCGGGTGAGGCGGGTGCGTCTGCGCCCTCGCCCTCGCCGTCTTCGTCGTCGAGCCTGGTCGCATCTTCGACGTGCTTCGGAAAGTACGGCCGGTCGCCCAGGTGGCGGCCGCCGCGCACCATCGCGAGGTTGACGCAGGCCCGACCGCCCTCCACTTTCACGGCCAGGATGTCGGCGTCCTTGGTCGTGACGCCCGTGTTGTCTTCCACCGCCTGCTGGTGCAGCACGCGCGACAAGGCGCCGAGCTGGTTGCGGATCTCGGCCGCCTGCTCGAACTGCAGCGCGTCGGCGTGCGACATCATCTGCGCCTGCAGGGAGTCCATCAGCTCCTGTTGTTCACCGAGCAGGAAGCGTTCGGCATTCGCGACGTCGCGCGCGTAGTCGGCCGCCTCGATGTGCTTCACGCACGGCGCCGAGCAGCGCTTGATCTGGTACAGCAGGCAGGGCCGCGTGCGGTTGGCGAATACGGTGTCTTCGCAGGTGCGCAGGCGGAACACCTTCTGCAGCATCTGGATCGACTCCTTCACCGCCCAGGCGTTGGGGTACGGGCCGAAGTAGCGATGCTTCTGCTCGACCGCGCCGCGGTAATAGGCCATGCGCGGGAAGCTCGCTGCCGACGGGGTGCCGGAGCCGTCGGCACCGGCCGAGGCGGGAGCGCGCGCGGCGGTGATCTTCAAGTACGGGTAGCTCTTGTCGTCGCGGAACAGAATGTTGTAGCGCGGGTTGAGCGTCTTGATCAGGTTGTTCTCGAGCAGCAGCGCCTCGGCTTCGGAGCGCACCACGGTCGTCTCCATGCGCACGATCTTCGTGATCATGTGGCCGATGCGCGTGCCGCCGTGGTTCTTCTGGAAGTAGCTCGACACGCGCTTCTTCAGGTCACGCGCCTTGCCCACATACAGCACGCCGTCCTGCGCATCGAAGTAACGGTACACACCGGGCAGGCCGGGCAACGCCGCCACGTCGGCCAGCAGGCGCTCGCGCACCGGGTCGGCGGGTGCAGCTTCTTCGGCAGGCAAGGGAACGGCGTCGGTCATCGGTGGAATTGTGCCGCTGGCGATGACCACCACGCGCCTGCCGATAATCGCGCCCATGCTCTGGGACCTGTTTTGCCGCGTGGTCGACAACTTCGGCGACATCGGCGTGTGCTGGCGTCTGGCGGCCGACCTGGCGTCGCGCGGCGAGCGCGTTCGGCTGTGGGTCGACGATCCATCGGCCCTGGCTTGGATGGCGCCGCACGGCGCTGCGGGAGTGACGGTGCTGGCTTGGGCTGCTGGCGTCGATGCCGAACCTGGCGACGTGGTCGTCGAAGCCTTTGGCTGCGACCCGCCATCGAGCTTCGTGCAACGCATGGCCGCCCAAGCCGCCGCGCCGGTCTGGATCAACCTCGAATACCTGAGCGCCGAGCCGGTGGTCGAGCGCCAGCACGGCCTGGCGTCGCCGCAACTCGCCGGCCCCGGCAAGGGCCTGACGAAGTGGTTCTTCTACCCCGGCTTCAACGCGGCCACCGGCGGCCTGATCCGCGAACCCGGCTTGATGGCGGCACAACAAGCCTTCGATGCGACTGGCTGGTTGCGAGCCCGCGGCATCGAAGCGCGTGAAGGTGAACAACGCATCAGCCTGTTCTGCTACGACAACCCTGCCCTGCCCGGCCTGCTGAACGAGTGGGCCCGAACCCCCACGCTGCTGTTGGCCACACCGGGCCACGCGGCGCGGCAGGTCCAGAACGTACTGGGGCCGAACCTGCAGCGCGGCGGATTGCGCGCCATGCTGCTGCCACTGCTGACGCAGAAGGACTACGACGCGCTGCTGTGGGCCTGCGACCTGAACTTCGTGCGCGGCGAAGATTCGTTCGTGCGCGCCCATTGGGCCGGTCGACCGTTCATATGGCAGATTTACCCGCAGCAAGACGGCGTGCACGAGACCAAGCTGGAAGCCTTCCTCGGTCGATTCCTGGCCTCTGCCGACGCGAACCTGAGCGCCGCCGTGCGGCGACTGTGGCGCCGCTGGAACGCGCTGTCCGATGGGCCTGTGCAGGCGGCCGACCTGCCCGTTTGGCGGCGCCACTGCGAAACCTGGCGCGCTGAGCTGCTGGGCCAGCCCGATCTGAGCTTGCAGCTGCGTCGATTCATCTCCGAAAGACGCTAAAATCGCTGGCTTTGCGCGTCTGGTCAGAACCGGGCGCGTTCACGTTGCCTGAATGGCCCACCCGAACACGTAATGAACACGTAAGAACACGGAAACTGCAATGAAGATCGCACAGGAAATTCGCGCCGGCAACGTCATCATGCATGGCAAGGACCCGATGGTCGTGCTCAAGACCGAATACAGCCGCGGCGGGCGCAACTCCGCCACCGTGCGCATGAAGCTCAAGAGCCTGCTGAGCAACTCGGGCACCGAAGTGGTGTTCAAGGCCGACGACAAGATGGACCAGGTGATCCTGGACAAGAAGGAGTGCACGTACTCCTATTTCGCCGACCCGATGTACGCCTTCATGGACGCCGAGTACAACCAGTTCGAGGTCGAGTCCGAGAACATGGGCGACGCGATCCAGTACCTCGAAGA
>JANMYQ010000204.1:0-4319 GCA_031382215.1 Methylibium sp. | reverse complement strand
CTGACGACCTCGGCATCAGCATCAAGACGGTCGAGGCGCACCGCGCCAACATCATGGAAAAGCTCAACGCCAACACGGTGGCCGATCTGCTTGTTCAGCCGGCCGGCGACGATGCGTTCGAGCACCTGCGCCTCACGCGTGGTCAGGCGCGACAGGAGTGCGTCGCGGCTGGCGGCTTCCTGGTGCTGGCTGAATGCCGCGCGCGCCTGGTCGAGCATTCGCTCCACCAGGCCCAGCAGTTCTTCTTCCTTGAAGGGTTTCTCGATGAAGTCCATCGCGCCCTTCTTCATCGTCGTCACGGCCATCGGCACGTCGCCGTGGCCGGTGATGAAGACGATCGGCAGCGGCGAGCGGCGGTCCATCAACCGGTCTTGCAATTCCAGGCCGCTCATGCCATCCATGCGGATGTCAACGATCAGGCAGGCCACCTCGCGAGGGTCGAAGCGCGACAGGAAGGACTCGGCGGAATCGAAACACTTGACGCGGTAGTCCTTGCCCTCGAGCAACCACTGCAGCGAGTCGCGCACCGCTTCGTCGTCATCGACGACGTAGACCGTGCCCTTTTTGGGGATCAAGCTCATGTGGTGACTGCCGTGTTGGAGGGTGTCGGGGCTTCGGATCGAGCGGTTTCAACGGGCAGAGTGAATGAAAATCTGCAGCCGATGACCACTGAGCCATTGTAGAGGTTCTGTGCCCGTATCCGGCCCCGGTGGCTCTCGATGATCGAGCGGCACAGGCTCAGGCCGATGCCCATGCCGTCAACCTTGGTCGAGAAGAAAGCTTCGTACAGGCGCGCGATCACTTCTTCCTTCAGCCCCGGGCCCATGTCGGTCACGCTGAACTCGATCACGCCGCCTTCTTCGGCGCTGTGACGCGGGATCACGCGCAACTCGATGTTGCGCCGCGACGGCGGCAGCTGCGCGTTGTCGATCGCCTCGGCGGCGTTCTTCAGCAGGTTCAGCAGCACCTGCTCGATCAGGATCGGGTCGACCATCAAGGTGGGCATTCGCTGCGCCACGTAGGTCTGGATCGTGACCTTGCGCCGGCGCAGTTCGATGCCCGCCAGGTCGACCGCGTCGTCGACGATGCTGCGCGCCTGGCTGGGCTGGCGCTGCGGCTCGTTGCGCTTCACGAAGTTGCGGATGCGGTGGATGATCTGGCCGGCGCGTTCGGCCTGGCGCGAGGTCTTTTCCAACGCGGCGATCAGGTCGTCCTTCTCGATCGCGTCGCTCTTCACGCGCGAGACCATGCCGTTGCAGTAGTTGGTGATGGCGGTCAGCGGCTGGTTCAACTCGTGCGCCACAGACGACGCCATTTCGCCCATCGTCACCAGCCGGCTCGTCACCTGCGCACGCTCGGCCTGGCTGGCGGCCAGCGCCTCGGCATGGCGGCGCGCGGTGATGTCTGTCGCGATCAGCATCTGCGCCAGGCGGCCGTCGGTCCACTGCAGGTAGCGGGCGCGCACCTCGAACCACTTCTGCAGCGCGTCGACGAAGACCTCGCGCGAGTCCGAGCCGGCGTCGGTCAGTTCCTGCGTCGGCAGGCCGCCCAGGTTGTCGACCGAGTCATCGCCCTCGGCCATGTAGGGCCGGCCCGGTTCGCCACCGGCCAGCAGCGCGTGGCCCTGCGATTCGGCACCGAACCAAAGACGGTACGAGCGGTTCGCGAACAACAGTTCGCCCTGCTGCACCGACAGCACCGACACGGCAGCATCCAGCCCTTCCAGCACGGTGGTGAAACGTTCGTGCGACGCCGAGAGCTGGTCGCGGATGCGCTTGGCTTCGGTGATGTTGGTCATCGACGTCATCCAGCCGGTCTGCTGGCCCTTGGCGTCGATCAGCGGCGACACGTACATGCGCGAGTCGAACTGCGAGCCGTCCTTGCGCTGCACCTTGACCTCGATGCCACCAGCCGGGCTGCGGCCCTGCAGCTCCTGCTGCAGCAGGCGCGAGTTCTCTTCGATGCGTTCCGGCGGCCAATGCGGGAAGGGCGGCATGCGGCCCATCAGGTCACTCTCTGAAAACCCCGTCATCGCGCAGAAGGCCGGGTTCACGTAAGTGATCCTGCCGGCTTTGTCCATCGCTCGCATGCCGGTGAGCATGGAGTTTTCCATCGCGCGGCGGAAGTTGGTTTCCGACACCAGGGTGCGCTGCATCTGCAGCCGCCGGCCCATGTGGCGCCAGGTGCCCAGCAGCATCCACAAGGTCAGCAGCGACAGCGCGGCGACCATCCAGAACAGCGTGTTGCCGATCAGGCCGATGGAGGTGCGGTAACCCTGGCCGCGCAAGATGAGCCCGTTGCCCATCGGCGCCACCGGCACCTCGTGCACGATGGACGCGCGCTGTGGCGTGCTGCCCGGCATCGGCATCACGGTGCTGGCGAGCGCGCGGTCCTGCGCGTCGAGCAGGGTGATGGCATGCCGGTTCGACACCTCCGAAGGCACGAAGTAGCGCATGAGGTTCTCGATCGAATACTCGGCGATCAGCGCGCCGACGAAGGCGTTGTGGTCGATCAGCGGCACATGCACCTGGAACACGGCGGTGCCGTAGGTGTCGGTGAAGGGCTGCGAGTAGACCGGCTGGCGCAGGCTGCGCGCCGTCGTGAAGGCGGCCTCGGGTTCGTTCGGCTTGCCGGGTTGCGGCAGCGAGGCCGAACTGCTGTCGCCGGTGACGCTGGTTTCGGCGTAGAAGGTGGTGGCCGAGTGGCTGGCCTTGCGCGCACGGTTCGGGCCGAGCCAGATCAGGTTGGTGATCTCGGGCCGCTCGCGCGCAAAGCTTTCGGCCTGCACGATGAAATCGGCCGGGTCGATCACCTGCGTGGCGATCTCGCGCGCGATGCGTACCAGTTGTTCCTGGTTCTCGATCAGGCGCAGACGGATCTGCTGCTGCGAGATCTCGGTGTCGCGCTTGACCGACTCTTGTTCACGCTCGAATTCCTCATTGCGCAGGTACCAAAACGCAAGGATGATCGCCGCGAGAAACAGCAGCACCGAGGCCAGCGGGCCGAAGGTGGCGTAGCGGTCCTGGCGCGCGGCAGACTGGCGCCGCCACCATTGGCCGAACAATCGCTGGGCCCAGTTGCTGCGGTTGGAAGGAGATGCGGCGACCTCGCCAGAGATTTGCATCGCTGGATTATCAAGGTGCTTTGGCAGGCCGGTGTTCCAGCGGCTCACGTCCAGGGCCAGCCGCCACCAGGGTGAAATTCATAATATGAAACATGTTCGCGCCATTTGAAAACCATTGAGAGTTGTGCGAGACTCGCGCGTCACAACACGACCTCACCAAACGCCGGAGACAAAGCATGTCAGCAGTGCCAGATTCATTTCGCAGCCCCGCCGCCAACGACGCCGATGCGCAGGAAACCCGGGAGTGGCTCGACGCACTGTCGGGTGTGATCGAGACCGAAGGCCGCGAAAGAGCGCACTTCCTGCTCGAACAATTGCTCGAGCACGCCCGCCAGAACAGCATGGACATGCCGTTCTCGGCCACCACGGGTTACGTCAACACCATCGAGACCGACGAAGAAGAGCGCTGCCCCGGAAACCTCGAGATCGAAGAGCGCCTGCGTGCCTACATGCGCTGGAACGCGATGGCGATGGTCGTGAAGGCGAACCGCCTGAACCCGGAAGACGGCGGCGACCTCGGCGGCCATATTTCCAGCTTCGCATCGGTGGCCAACATGTTCGGCGCCGGCTTCAATCATTTCTGGCATGCCGAAAGCGAGGGCCACGGCGGCGACCTGCTGTACATCCAGGGCCATTCTTCGCCCGGCATCTATGCGCGCGCCTTCATGGAAGGGCGCATCAGCGAAGAGCAACTGCTGAACTTCCGCCAGGAAGTCGACGGCAAGGGCATCTCGAGCTACCCGCACCCGAAACTGATGCCCGAGTTCTGGCAGTTCCCGACCGTGTCGATGGGTCTGGGGCCGCTGATGGCGATCTACCAGGCGCGCTTTCTCAAGTACCTGCATGCGCGCGGCATTGCCGACACCAGCAACCGCAAAGTCTGGGTGTTCTGCGGCGACGGCGAGATGGACGAGCCCGAATCGCTCGGCGCCATCGGCCTGGCGGCACGCGAGAAGCTCGACAACCTGATCTTCATCGTCAACTGCAACCTGCAGCGCCTGGACGGGCCGGTGCGTGGCAACGGCAAGATCATCCAGGAGCTCGAAGGCGAGTTCCGCGGCGCCGGCTGGAACGTCATCAAGCTGCTGTGGGGAAGTTACTGGGACCCGCTGCTGGCGCGCGACAAGGAAGGCATCCTGCGCAAGGTGATGATGGACACCGTCGACGGTGACTACCAGGCCATGAAGGCCAACGA
>JANMYQ010000199.1:0-1966 GCA_031382215.1 Methylibium sp. | reverse complement strand
CACGCAACCGAAGCTGATCGTCGCCGACGAGCCGGTGAGCGCGCTCGATGTCAGCGTGCAGGCCCAGGTGCTCAATCTGATGCAGGACTTGCAGGAGCGCTTCGGGCTGGCGTATCTCTTCATCAGCCACGATCTCGCGGTGGTCGATCTGGTCTGCGACGAGCTGATCGTGCTGGATCACGGCCGCGTCGTCGAGCGCGGGCCGACCGATGCGGTGCTGAACGCGCCGCAGGATGCCTGCACGCGGCGCCTGCTCGAAGCGGTGCCGCGCCCACTGTGGCAGCATCCGCGCTGAATCAGGAGGAAGTCCGCCATGTCGATCACCCGCCGCACCGTCGTTGCCGTTGCTGCAACCGCCGTCTCGCTCGCCGCCGCGCACGCGCAACCCGTCGACAAGAGCCGCGTCACGTTGGCGATGGTGCTCGAGCCCACGGGGCTGGACCCGACGATCGCGCCGGCCGCAGCCATCGGCGAGATCGTTCACTACAACGTGTTGGAAGGCCTGACCAAGATCAACGTCGATGGCTCGGTGACCCCACTGCTGGCCGAGAGCTGGACGATGGACCCCGACGGCAAGAGCTACACCTTCAAGCTGAAGAAGGGCATCAAATTCCACGACGGCGAAGCCTTCGACGCCAGCGACGTCAAGTTCAGTTTCGAGCGCGCCAAGGACGACAAGAGCACCAACAAGGCCAAGAAGGCGGTGTTCGACAACATCCGCCGCATCGACGCGCCCGATGCACAGACGGTGATCCTGATCCTCGACAACGCCGATCCGAATTTTCTCTTTCGCATGGGCGAGAACACGGCCGTCATCCTCGATGCGAAGAGCGCTGCGGGCACGGCGAACAAGCCGGTCGGCACCGGCCCGTTCACTTTCGACGACTGGAAAAAAGGCTC
Organism: Methylibium sp.; assembly: GCA_031382215.1. Lineage (GTDB taxonomy): Bacteria > Pseudomonadota > Gammaproteobacteria > Burkholderiales > Burkholderiaceae_C > LGRD01. The sequence goes on along the minus strand of JANMYQ010000199.1, from coordinate 1,066 downwards.
GTCGGTATCGCTGGCCAAGTGGCCCGGGTTTCGCGACGCCAAGGCGGTGAAGATCGAGCGCGTCACCTTCCGCTTCATCAACGACCCGGCCGCGCGGGTGGCCGCGCTGCTGGCCGGCGACATCGACGGCGTGCCGCGCCTGGATGCGCCGCAAGCTGTCAAGCAATTGCAGTCCGACAAGCGTTTCGTCGTTGCCCTCGGCAGCACCGCCGGCAAAGGCATCATGAGCATCAACAACAAGAAGAAGCCCTTCGACGACGTGCGCGTGCGCCGCGCGTTGATGCATGCCATCGACCGCAAGGCCTTCATCGACGGCGTGCTCGAAGGCCTGGGCCAGCCGATCGGCAGCCACTTCGCGCCCACCGATGCGGGTTACGTCGACCTGACGGCGCAGTACCCCTACGACCCGGAAAAGGCCAAGGCGCTGTTGAAGGAAGCCGGCGTGGCGACACCGCTCAACGTGACGCTCACGTTGCCGCCGCCGCAGTACGCGAGGAAAGGCGGCGAGGTGCTGATCGCGCAACTGGCGAAAGTCGGCGTCGTCGCCAAGATCGAGAACGTCGAATGGGCGCAGTGGCTCGGCGGCACCTTCAAGGGCAACTTCGACCTCACCGTCATCAACCATGTCGAGCCGCTCGACTACATGCAGTACGCCAACACGGGCTACTACTGGGGCTACGACAGCAAGGCCTTCCGCGATCTGGCGGCCAGGCACGCCGCGGCCACGAACCCGAAGGACCGCACCAAGCTCTTCGCCGATCTGCAGCGCCAGCTCGCCACCGATTCGGTCAACGCATTCATCTTCAACCCCTCGCAAGTGGCGGTGTCGAAGAAGGGCCTGAAGGGCTTGTGGTCGAGTTCGCCGATCTTCGCCAACGACATGGGAGCCGTGTCATGGCAATGAAGGAAGTTCCTGCGAACCAGCAGACCATCGAGCGCTTCTACAAAGCCTTTGCGGGCTTGGACGCCAAGACAATGGCCGCCTGCTACGCGCTCGACGCGCAGTTCGACGACGAGGTCTTCTCGCTGCGCGGGCGCACCCATGTCGGTGGCATGTGGGCCATGC
>JANMYQ010000191.1:0-7958 GCA_031382215.1 Methylibium sp. | reverse complement strand
GTTCCGCCCCGAGATGATGGGCGTGGACCTGCCGGGCGGCGTTTATTCGCACATCTCGGGCATCGACATCATCCGCGCCGCCAACCCCGACGGCAGCGGCAGCTACTACGTGCTCGAAGACAACCTGCGCGTGCCCAGCGGCGTGAGCTACATGCTCGAAGACCGCAAGATGATGATGCGGCTGTTCCCCGACCTGTTCCGCGAGCACCGGGTGGCGCCGGTGGCCCACTACCCCGACCTGCTGCTGGACACCCTGCGCGCGGTGGCGCCGGCTGCGGTGAACGAGCCCACGGTGGTGGTGCTCACGCCCGGTATGTACAACAGCGCGTACTTCGAACATGCCTTCCTGGCCCAACAGATGGGCGTGGAATTGCTGGAGGGCAAGGACCTGTTCGTCAAGGACAACTTCGTCTACATGCGCACCACGCGCGGCCCTAAGCGGGTCGACGTGATCTACCGCCGGGTCGACGATGACTTTCTCGACCCCGAAGCGTTCCGGCCCGATTCGACCCTCGGTTGTGCCGGCCTGCTGAAGGCTTACCGCGCCGGCAACGTGACCTTGTCCAACGCCATCGGCACGGGAGTGGCCGACGACAAGTCGATCTACCCGTACGTGCCGAAGATGATCGAGTTCTACCTGGGGGAAAAGCCGATCCTGAACAACGTGCCGACCTACATGTGCCGCAACAAGGACGACCTGGGCTACGTGCTCGACCACCTGGGCGAACTGGTGGTGAAGGAAGTACACGGCGCGGGCGGCTACGGCATGCTGATCGGCCCGGCGGCGACGAAAGAGGAAATCGCCAACTTCCGCGCCGCGGTGCTGGCCAATCCGGAGGGCTACATCGCGCAGCCGACCCTGAGCCTGTCTACCTGCCCGACCTTTGTGGAGAGCGGCATCGCGCCGCGCCACATCGACCTGCGGCCGTTTGTGCTCAGTGGCAAGACCGTGCAGATGGTGCCGGGCGGGCTGACCCGCGTGGCGCTGAAAGAAGGCTCGCTGGTGGTCAATTCGTCGCAAGGCGGCGGCACCAAGGACACCTGGGTCCTCGAGGCCTGATTCAACCGCAGAACAACAAGAACCGGAGGCAAGAACATCATGCTGTCGAGAACTGCCGACCACCTTTACTGGATGGCGCGCTATATGGAGCGCGCAGAGAACACCGCCCGCATGCTGGACGTCAACTACCAGACGTCTTTGCTGCCGCAATCGGCCGACGTGACCGAAAAGGGCTGGAAGGGCTTGCTGAGCATCAGCGAACTGACCGGCGACTTCGAGAAACGCATCGGCAAGGTCACCGCCCGCAGCGTGATGGACTACATGGTCAGCGACGCGGCCAACGCGTCGAGCATCCGCAACTGCCTGATGGCGGCGCGCGAGAACGCCCGCGCGGTGCGCGGCACCCTGACCACCGAGGTGTGGGAAACGCAGAACCAGACCTGGCTGGAGTTCCAGCGCATGGTCGCCGAAGACGCGTTCGAGCAAGACCCCGGCGATGCCTTCGAATGGGTCAAGTTCCGCTCGCACCTGTCGCGCGGCGTGACCATGGGCACGATGCTGCAGGACGAGGCGTTTCACTTCATGCGCCTGGGCAGCTTTCTGGAGCGGGCCGACAACACCGCGCGACTGCTCGACGTGAAGTTCCACGGCGTCGAGCGCGAGTACTTCGGCATGGGGCAGGGCCAGAGCCAGTCGCAGAGCCAGGGCGGTGGCGAAGGCTCCGGCGACGCCAAGGACCTTGAGTACGACTTCTATCACTGGTCGGCGATCCTGCGTTCGGTGTCCGGCTTCGAGATCTACCGCAAGGTCTACCGCAACGTGATCCAGCCCGAGCGGGTGGCCGAGCTGATGATCCTGCGCGCCGACATGCCGCGCTCGCTCGCCGCCTGCATGGAAGAGGTGGTCTACAACCTGAAGATGGTCGCCAACGACCAGTCCAGCGACACCTTGCGCCGTGCCGGCCGTCTGCGCGCCGATCTTCAGTACGGCCGCATCGACGAGATCCTGTCCACCGGCCTGCATGCCTACCTGACCCAGTTCCTCGAACGAGTCAGCACGCTGGGCTTCGGCGTGAGCCGCGACTTCCTCGTTCCCGTCCACGCCTGACCCCCAAGGCCGACCCCGCGCGACACCCCGATTCGATTTCCCCGGAGCCCTTTGAATGTCCATCCACGTTGCGCTGAACCACGTCACGCACTACCGGTACGACCGGCCCATCAACCTGGGGCCGCAGGTCGTCCGGCTGCGGCCGGCGCCGCATTCGCGCACGCGTATCCTGAGCTACTCGATGCGGGTCGAGCCGGCCACACACTTCATCAACTGGCAGCAGGACCCGCAGTCCAACTACCTGGCGCGGCTGGTGTTCCCGGACAAGACCACCTCGTTCCGGATCGAGATCGATCTGGTTGCCGAGATGTCAGTGCTGAACCCGTTCGACTTCTTCCTGGAGCCGTCGGCCGAGCACTTTCCGTTCAAGTACGAGCCGGCGCTCGCGAAGGAACTCGCGCCGTACATGGAGAAGGCACCGCTGACGCCCGCGTTCGAGGCTTATCTCGCCAAGATCCCGCGCGACAAGAAGCACATGAACGACTTCCTGGTGATGGTGAACCAGGGGCTGCAGAAGGAGATCGGCTACACGATCCGCATGGAGCCGGGCGTGCAGACGCCCGAGGAGACCCTGCTCAAGGCCATGGGCTCGTGCCGCGATACCGGCTGGCTGCTGGTGCAATTGCTGCGCCACCTGGGCATGGCGGCGCGCTTCGTGTCGGGCTACCTGATCCAGCTCAAGAGTGATGTGAAATCGCTCGACGGCCCGAGCGGCACCGAGGTCGACTTCACCGACCTGCACGCCTGGTGCGAGGTCTACCTGCCGGGGGCAGGCTGGATCGGCCTGGACCCGACTTCGGGCCTGCTGGCCGGCGAGGGCCACATTCCGCTCGCGTGCTCGCCCGACCCGGGTTCGGCGGCCCCGGTGTCGGGTGCCATCGACGAATGCGAGACCGAGTTCGAACACCAAATGAAGGTCTCGCGCGTGTGGGAAGCGCCGCGCGTGACCTTGCCCTATACCGAAGACCAGTGGGGCAAGATCGAGGCCCTGGGCCACCAGGTCGACGACGACCTGCGCAAGAACGACGTGCGCCTGACGCAGGGCGGCGAGCCGACCTTCGTGTCGGTCGACGACCGCGAGGGCGCGGAGTGGAACACCGAGGCGATGGGCCCGACCAAGCGCATGCTCAGCGCCGATTTGATGGACAAGCTGCGCGCCAAGTACGGCGACGGCGGCCTGCTGCACTACGGGCAGGGCAAGTGGTACCCGGGCGAGCAGTTGCCGCGCTGGTCGCTGAACCTGTTCTGGCGCAAGGACCGCGAGCCGGTCTGGACCAACCCCGATCTGTTCGCCAGCGAGCACAAGAGTTACGAGGTGACCGACGTCGAGGCGCACCGCTTCCTTGCCGGCGTGGCCAAGCGGCTCGGGCTCGACTCGAAGTACGTGTTCCCGGCGCATGAAGACACCTGGTACTACCTGTGGCGCGAGCGCAAGCTGCCCACCAACGTCGATCCGTTCGATGCGCGCCTGTCCGACCCGCTGGAGCGCGACCGCATCCGCAAGGTGTTCACGCAGGGGCTCGAGAAGGTCGTGGGCCATGTGCTGCCGATTGCACGCAACCCTTCGGGCTCGCCGCGCTGGCAGACCGGGGCGTGGTTCCTGCGCAGCGAGCGCTGTTACCTGATTCCGGGCGACTCGGCGATGGGCTACCGGCTGCCGCTCGACTCGCAGCCCTGGGCCGACAAGGGCGACATGCCTTGGGTGCTGCCGCCCGACCAGACGCAGCCCTACGCACCGCTGCCGCCGTATCGCCGGCTGCGCTTTGCCGAACGGCTGGGTGAGCGCAACGGTACCGGAAACGGAAACGGTCATGGCAACGGCAATGGCGCCGGGGACGCGGCCGGCCCGTCGGCATCGACCAACGGCCTGCCTTCCGGCAGTTTTGCCGAACGCTCGCGTGCCGCGCTCGGCCCCGAGTCGGCCGCACGCGCCAGCAGCAGCTTGCCGGCCGCACGCGCGCCGCGCCTGGGCGAGTCGGGCGCGTCGATCACCCGCACCGCGCTGTGCGCCGAGCCGCGCGACGGCCGCCTGTACCTTTTCATGCCGCCCGCCACCGCGCTGGAGGACTACCTCGAGGTCGTTGGCGCGATCGAAGACACGGCCGTCGAGATGAAGCTGCCGGTCATCCTGGAAGGTTACGAGCCGCCCAAGGACCCGCGCCTGGCGACCTTGCGCGTGACACCCGACCCCGGTGTGATCGAAGTCAACATCCACCCCGCGCACAGCTGGAGCGAATTGGTGGAGCAAACCACCCACCTGTACCAGGCCGCGCACGAAACGCGCCTGTCGACCGAGAAGTTCATGCTCGACGGGCGGCACACCGGCACCGGCGGCGGCAACCACTTCGTGCTGGGCGGCGCCACCGTCACCGACTCGCCGTTCCTGCGCCGGCCCGACCTGCTGGCCAGCATGGTTTCGTACTGGCACAACCACCCGAGCTTGAGCTACCTGTTCTCGGGCATGTTCGTCGGCCCGACCAGCCAGGCCCCGCGGGTGGACGAAGCGCGCAACGATTCGGTCTACGAGATCGAGATCGCGTTCGCCGAACTGCAGCGGGTGACGAAAGAGAACCGCGACTACTGCCCGCCCTGGTTGATCGACCGCTTGCTGCGCAACCTGCTGATCGACGTGTCGGGCAACACCCACCGGGCAGAGTTCTGCATCGACAAGATGTACTCGCCCGACGGCCCGACCGGCCGGCTCGGCCTGCTCGAGATGCGCGCTTTCGAGATGCCACCGCATGCGCGCATGAGCCTGACGCAGCAGTTGCTGATGCGCTCGCTGGTGTCTCGCTTCTGGAAGCAGCCGTACAAGCCGGCACGGCTGAAGCGCTGGGGCACCGAGCTGCACGACCGCTTCATGCTGCCGCACTTCATCTGGCAGGACCTGGCGGACGTGGTCGAAGAGCTCAACAACTTCGGCTACCCCGTCAAGGCCGACTGGTTTGCGCCGCACCTGAACTTCCGCTTCCCGCGGCTGGGTGACTTCAGCGCGCGCGACGTGAAGGTCGAAATGCGCCTGGCCCTGGAGCCCTGGCACGTGATGGGCGAAGAGGGCGCGACCGGGGGCACGGCGCGCTACGTCGATTCGTCGGTCGAGCGGGTCCAGGTGGTCGCGACGGGCATGGTGGGCGACCGCCACGTGCTCACCTGCAACGGCCGCACCGTGCCGCTCACGGCGACCGGCAAGGTGGGCGAGTTCGTCGCCGGCGTGCGTTACCGCGCATGGAACCCGCCGTCGGCATTGCACCCGACGATCGGCGTGCACGCGCCGCTGGTCTTCGACGTGGTCGACACCTGGATGAGCCGTTCGATGGGCGGCTGCCAGTACCACGTGGCGCACCCGGGCGGACTGAGTTACGACAGCTTCCCCGTCAACGCCTACGAGGCCGAGGCGCGCCGCCTGAACCGCTTCTTCCGCATGGGCCACACGCCCGGCGTGATGGCGGTGCCCAAGGACGAGCGCAACCCGAATTTCCCGTTCACGCTCGACCTGAGGCGCGCCACCGTGTGAGCGTGTCGTTGCGCAGCAGCCACGCGGGGTAACATCCCACGCAGCACGGGGGTCTGCGGTCAGGTATTCGTGTGCAGGCAACCATGCAGCAACAAAGCCAACAAAGCAGCACAGCGTCTTCCGGCGACCCCCCCACCCGGCCGGTCGGCTCGCTGCTTTCCGGCTACTCCGCACTGCAGGGCCGCTACGACGAATTGTTGGCCGGCCCGCAGGAATTGCGCCGCCACTGGGACACCTTCATGCACTCGCTGGCCAACCGTGCCGGCGCCGAGGTGGCCGACACGCTCGCGCTGATGGAGCGCGAGATCCGCGAGAACGGCGTGACCTACAACGTCTACGCCGACCAGCAGGGCGCCGACCGGCCCTGGCAGGTGGACCCTCTGCCGCTGTTGCTGTCGGCCGACGAATGGGCCGTCATCGAAGCCGGCATCGCACAACGCGCCGAACTGTTGAACCGCGTGCTGGTGGACATCTACGGCCCGCAAGACCTGCTGCGCTCGGGCGCCATTCCTCCTTCAGTCATCTTCGGCCACAGCGGTTTCCTGCACCAGGTGCAAGGCATCCGGCCGCCGGGCGGCACGCACCTGTTCCAGTACGCCGCCGACCTGGCGCGTTCGCCCGACGGCCGCTGGTGGGTGGTGAGCGACCGCACGCAGGCACCGTCGGGCATGGGCTATGCACTGGAGAACCGGCTCGTCGTCTCGCGCGTGTTCCCGCAGCTGTTCGGCGAACTGCGGGTGCAGCATCTGGCTTCGTTCTTCGATGCGCTGCGCGAGTCGCTGTTGCGCTCGGCGCCCAGGGCCGACGAGCCGCCGCGCGTGGTGCTGCTCACGCCGGGGCCGTACAACGAAACCTACTTCGAACACGCGCTGCTGGCGCGTTACCTCGGCTTTGCGCTGGTCGAGGGCAGCGACCTGACCGTGCGCGGCGACTGTGTGTGGATGAAGACGGTGGACGGCTTGAAGCGCGTACACGCCATCCTGCGCCGCCAGGACGACGACTACTGCGACCCGCTGGAGCTGCGCTCCGACTCGGCGCTGGGCGTGCCGGGCCTCACCGACTGCGCCCGCCGCGGCACCGTGCTGCTGGCCAACGCGCTCGGCTCCGGCGTGCTGGAGTCGGGTGCCCTGCTGGGCTACCTGCCCAAGCTGAGCGAGAGCCTGCTCGGCGAGCCGCTCAAGCTGCCGTCGGTGGCGACCTGGTGGCTCGGCGAGCCGGCTGCGCTGCGCGACGCCTGGGCGCGGCTCGACAAGGTCATCATCAAACCGCTCGACCGATCGCCGCGCGAGCCGGCGGTGTTCGGCGTGGACCTGTCGGTGGCCGAACGCGCGCGCCTGTACGAGCGTGTGGCGGCGCAGCCTCAGCGTTATGTGGCGCAGGAGTGGGTGCACGTGTCGCAGGCGCCGGTGCTCGAGCGCGGCGCGCGCCAGCCCGAACGGCGCGCGCGCGAGCGCCTGTCGGGCCGCACGGTCGGCCTGCGCGTGTTCGCGGTGGCCACGCCCGAGGGTTACCGCGTGATGCCCGGCGGGCTCACGCGTGTGGCCGGCGACGGCGATTCGCGTGTGATCGCCATGCAGCGCGGCGGCAGTTCCAAGGACACCTGGGTGCTGTCGGACGCGCCGGTGAACGCGTCGTTCTCGTTGTTGTCCACCACCGTCAAGCCCGAAGACCTGGTCTCGTCGCAGGGCAGCCTGCCGTCGCGCGCCGCCGAAAACCTGTTCTGGTTCGGCCGCTACGGCGAGCGCTGCGACGCCACCGCGCGGCTGCTGCGCGTGGCCATTGCGCAGAGGCTCGACGGCACCGCCGAACGCGCCGACTGCGTGGCGCCTTCGCTGCTGCTGGCCGAGCGCATGGGGCTGCTGGAGCTTTCTGACGACCCGGCCGCCGACCTGCTGCGCGCTGCGACCGACCCCGACGCCGCCTTGAGCGATCAGCTGCGCCAGCTCGCGCGTGTGGCCTTCAACCTGCGCGACCGCATGTCGGTGGACAACTGGCGCACCTTGAATCAGTTGCACAACGACGCGGTGTTCGGCCAGACGGCCACCTTGCCGGTGGCGCTGGCATGGCTGCAGCGCGCGGTGACGTCGATGATGACCCTGTCGGGCTTCGTGCTCGACGGCATGACCCGCGGCACCGGCTGGCGCTTCCTGTCGATCGGGCGGCGCATCGAGCGGCTGTCCAACATCTGCATCGCACTGCGCATGGCCTGCCACGAAGGCCAGGCCAACGGTCTCGACTGGCTGCTCGACCTGTGCGACTCGACCGTGACCTACCGCTCGCGCTACCTGGTGGCGCCCGAGTGGCTGCCGGTGCTCGACCTGCTGGTGCGCGACGACG
>JANMYQ010000182.1:0-27537 GCA_031382215.1 Methylibium sp. | reverse complement strand
AGCGGCCCTTCAGGCCCGAGCTGTAGAAGATCGCGGCGTTGCTCGACTGGTCGGCGCCGAACAGGTCGATCGTCACGCTGTAGTGGAAGTTCAGGTAGCGCTGGATCGTTGGCAGGTCGATCACGCCGTGCTTGCGCAACTCGGCCGGGTCTTCGATGCCGGTGGCCTTCATCACCTCGCAGGTGCGCTGGATCGTGCGCGACACGCCGCTCTCGCCGACGAACATGTGGTGCGCCTCTTCGGTCAACATGAAGCGCGTGGTGCGGCTCAGCGGGTCGAACGCACTTTCGGCCAGCGCGTTGAGCTGGAACTTGCCGTCGCGGTCGGTGAAGTAGGTGAACATGTAGAACGCCAGCCAGTCGGGCGTCTCTTCGTTGAAGGCGCCGAGGATGCGCGGGTTGTCGGCATCGCCCGAGCGGCGCTCGAGCAGCGCCTCGGCCTCTTCGCGGCCATCGCGGCCGAAGTGCTTGTGCAGCAGGTAGACCATGGCCCACAGGTGGCGGCCTTCTTCGACGTTGACCTGGAACAGGTTGCGCAGGTCGTACTGGCTCGGCGCGGTCTTGCCCAGGTGGCGCTGCTGTTCGACCGAGGCCGGCTCGGTGTCGCCCTGCGTGACGATGATGCGGCGCAGGTTGGCGCGGTGTTCGCCGGGCACGTCTTGCCAGGGCGCGCTGCCCTTGTGGTCGCCGAAGCCGATCTGGCGGTTCTGTTCAGGTGCCGACAGGAAGATGCCCCAACGGTAGTCTGGCATCTTCACGTGGCCGAACTGGGCCCAGCCGTCGGGCGTGGTGCTGGTGGCGGTGCGAAGGTAAACGTCGAAGCCGTGCGAGCCGGTGGGGCCCATGTCCTGCCACCACTCGAGGTAGTTCGGCTGCCAGTGTTCGAGTGCACGCTGCAGCGTGCGGTCTTCGGACAGGTTGACGTTGTTGGGGATCTTGTCGGTGTAGTTGATGGTGCTCATGGGGTACCTGTTGCCTGTGATGTTTTGCGTGCCGCTCAGACTCTGTTCCAGTCGAACCTTGCCTTGTTGCCCGTGCCATAAACCTTCAATGCGCCGCCTTCCCCGACCGCGTTCGGCCGGATGAAGATCCAGTTCTGCCACGCCGTGAGCCGCCCGAAGATGCGCGTCTCCATCGTCTCCGCACCGGCGAAACGCAGGTTGGCTTCCATGCCGGTCAAGGCGTCGGGCGACATGCTGGCGCGTTCTTCGAGTGCGATGCGCACTTCGTCGGCCCAGTCGATGTCGTCCGGGGCCGAGGTGACGAGGCCGAGCGCCATCGCTGCGTCGGCGTCGAGCGCCTGGCCTGATGTTCCAGAAAGAGTGGCCTGCACCGCGCCGATCTCGCCCACGTCGCCATAGAAGCGGCGCTGCAGCCGCGTTTCGTGGCTCACCATCGGGAAGGTGCCGAAGTTCATGGCCGACAGCGCGATCTTCGGCGCGGTGTCGGGCTCGTCAGGCAGCGCCAGCATGTAGCTGCGGTCGGCCGCGAGCGCGATTTCGAGCAAGGTGCCGGCAAAACACGAACCGCGTTCGATCAACGCGAACATCGAGCGCGACGACACGTCCAGCCGCGCCAACGTGCGGCGCAGCAGACCGATGGTTTCGCGCACGAACCAGTGGTTCTGGTGCGCGGCCAGGGTCGCATCCATCGCGAGCACCGCATCCACGCTTCCTTCGGTCTTCAGGATCCAGGTGCCGATGTCGAGCTCGTTGGTGCGCAGGTGCAGGATCGCGTCTTCCAGCTCGCGCGCCATCTGCAGCGGGTACCAGTTCGAGCCGGCGGCTTCGATGCCGGGCACGTCGGTGGGTTGTGCGCCGCTGGGTGCCTTGACCGTCAGCGTGGCGGTGCGGCCGGCGCGGTCGATGACGACGTTCACATTGCCGTAGCTCACCGCATCGGCAGCCACCTTCTTGTTCAGTGCCGTCAGCGCCACGCCCTTGCCATCCGCCGGGCGGTCGCTGCCGGCGGCGAGTTCGAGCGCACGCTCCTGCACGCGCTGCGCGAATGCCTGCGTCTTCACCGTCTCGTCCACCAGCCGCCACTGCACCGCCTTCTTGCCGCGCACACCTTCGCTGGTGGTGCAGAAGATGTCGGCGTGGTCGTGGCGCACCTTGCGCTTGTCGGTCAGGCGCGTCAGGCCGCCGGTGCCGGGCAGCACGCCCAGCAGCGGCACTTCGGGCAGGCTGACGGAAGAGGAGCGGTCGTCCACCAGGATGATCTGGTCGCACGCCGCGGCCAGCTCATAACCACCGCCGGCGCAAGCGCCGTTCACGGCGGCCAGGAACTTCAGCCCGCTGTGGCGGCTGGAGTCTTCGAGCCCGTTGCGGGTTTCGTTCGTGAACTTGCAGAAGTTCACCTTCCAGCCATGGCTGCTCTTGCCCAGCATGAAGATGTTGGCGCCCGAGCAGAACACCCGGTCGCGCCCGCTGGTGAGGATCACCGTGCGCACCTCCGGGTGCTCGAAGCGAATACGCTGCACCGCGTCGTTCAGCTCCACGTCCACGCCCAGGTCGTAGCTGTTGAGCTTGAGCTTGTAGCCCTCGCGCAGGCCGGCGTCTTCATTGATGGCCATCACCAGCGTGGCCACCGGACCCTCGAACTTCAGGCTCCAGTGTTTGTAGAGCTCGGGGCGGGTCTCGTAATTCACGGGAGCAGGAGAGGCGGGGGCGGCGGCAGTGGTGTCCATGGGGTTCCTCCAGAACGATCAAGCAGTATGTTGCATGCGACGGGTGAGGAATGCAATTTAATGCATGTATTGAGATTCGTCAAGCCTTTGATTCATTCTTTGGGTTCAAGCAACCCGTTCGATCACCGCGCCGAGCCGTTCCTTCAGCCCGGCGAACGCCTCGGCCAGGCTCATGTCATTGGTGTCCAGCACCTGGTCGGCCTTGGAATAGAAGGCCGCTCGGCTTTCCAGAATGCGCCGCAGATCGCTCATCGCCTCGCTGCTTCCGGAGCTGCCCGACATCGGGCGCGTATCGCCCTGCGCCAGCACGCGGCTCATGTGCTCCTCGGGGCTGGCGCGCAGCCACACGCTGTAGCAGTGCGCCAGCAGCAGGTTGAAGGTGGCCGGGTCAGAGACGATGCCGCCCGGCGTGGCGATCACCGCGCGCGGATAACGCTGGATCGTGTCTTCGAGCGCGCGCCGTTCGTAGCGCCGGTAGGCCGCCGGGCCATAGAGCGAGTGGATTTCGGCGAGGCTGCAACCCGCCACCGCCTCGACGCTGCGATTGAGCTCGACGAACGGCACGCCCCAGTGCTCGGCCAGCAAACGCCCGAGCGTGCTCTTGCCCGCGCCGCGCAGCCCGACGAGCGCGACCCGCTGGCGCCGCGCCGCTTCGCTGGCCGGGGCACCGAACACGGCGGCCAGCGCAGCGCGGCCTTGTGCCAGTTCGGGCTCGCTCCGGCCGCGCAATATCTCGCGGATCATCAGCCACTCGGGCGAGCTGGCGGTCTCGTCGCCCACCAGTTCGGCCAGGGTGCAGTTCAAGGCCTGCGCGACCTGGCGCAGGAACTGGATCGACGCGTTGCCCACGCCCATCTCGACATTGGCCAGGTGCCGCTCGGATACCTCGGCCGCCTTGGCCAGCCCCTTGCGCGTGAGCCCGCGGCGCGAGCGCAGCGCACGCGTGCGCTCGCCCAGCGCGGCGAGGAAGGGATCCTTTGTGTCGGTGTCGGCGGGGGCGCTGGAGTCCAAGCTGTCGGCCCTTCTTGTTGGCAAATCAGGAGTCTGCAAACCGATGGCTTGCAAACTGGTTGATCTGGATCAAGCGTCGGTTATACTGCAAAAAATGCAACATACTGCATGCCGAGATCAGACCAACGGCATTCTAGTGGTGTTGCTCATCCAGGAGACAATCGATGACGCACCCACCCATGACGCACGCCACGGCGCCCCAGCCGCCGCCCGAGCGTTTCAACGTGGCCGCCCACTTGCTGGCGCTGAACCAGCGCCGCGGCGCGGTCACCGCCTATATCGACGACAGCCAGCGCCTGAGCTACGCCGAACTCGACGAACGCGTGCGCCGCTGCGCTGCCGGCTTGCTGGCACTGGGCCTGCGGCGCGAAGAGCGTGTGCTGATGGTGATGCAGGACAGCGTGGACTTCCCCGTTGCCTTTCTCGGCGCGCTGTACGCCGGCATCGTGCCGGTGCCGGTCAACACCCTGCTGACCGCCGACGACTACGCCTACATGCTGGCGCACAGCCGCGCGCAGGCGGTGCTGGTGTCGGCAGCGCTGCTGCCTGCGGTGAGCGCCGCGCTGGCCACGGCGAAAGACAAGCCGCCGCTGATCGTGTCGGGCAGCGCCGCGCTGGCCGACGGTGCGCATTCCTTCAACTCCCTGCTCGATGCCGCGCCGTTGGCCCTGCCCGCCGACACGCAGGCCGACGAGATCGGCTTCTGGCTCTATTCCTCCGGCTCCACCGGCCGGCCCAAGGGCGCCATCCACACCCACGCCAGCCTGTACTGGACGGCGGCGCTGTACGGCACGCCGGTGCTCGGCCTGCGCGAAGGTGACGTGTGTTTCTCGGCCGCCAAGCTGTTCTTCGCCTACGGCCTGGGCAATGGCCTGACCTTCCCGCTCAGCGTGGGCGCCACCACGGTGCTGATGGCCGAACGGCCGACGCCGCAAGCGGTCTTCAAGCGCTGGACCGAACAGGGCGTGACGGTGTTCTTCGGCGCGCCGACGGGTTACGCCGGCATGCTCGCGTCACCCGACCTGCCCAAGCGCGCACAGGTGAAGCTGCGGCTGTGCTCGTCGGCCGGCGAAGCGCTGCCGCGCGAGATCGGCGAACGTTTCACCGCGCACTTCGGCGCGCAGATCGTCGATGGGCTGGGCTCGACCGAGATGTTGCACATCTTCCTGTCCAACCGCCCCGGCGACGTGTGTTACGGCACGTCCGGCCGCGCCGTGCCCGGCTACACGCTGAAGCTGCTGACGGAAGAGGGCACCGACGCGGCGCAGGGCGAGATCGGCGACCTGTACGTCAGCGGCCCGACGTCGGCGCTGATGTACTGGGGCAACCGCGAGAAGTCGCGCGCCACCTTCCAGGGCGAGTGGACGCGCACCGGCGACAAGTACTCGACAGATGAGAGCGGCGCGTATGTGTACGCCGGCCGCAGCGACGACATGCTCAAGGTCAGCGGCATCTACGTCTCACCGTTCGAGGTCGAGGCCACGTTGATGCAGCACGCCGCGGTGCTCGAATGTGCGGTGATCGGCGTGCAGGACACCGATGGCCTGACCAAGACCAAGGCCTACGTCGTGCTGAAGGCCGGGCAACAGGCCGGCGAAGACGAGCTGAAGGCCTTCGTGAAGGAGCGCCTCGCGGCCTACAAGTACCCGCGCGTGATCGAGTTCATTGCCGAGTTGCCGAAGACCGCGACGGGCAAGATCCAGCGCTTCCGGCTGCGCGAGCTCGAAGGAAAGGGCGGCGCGTGAGCGCAGTGTCCGACGTGGTGCAGTTTGCCGCGCTGCAATGGCGCGGCCGGCCGCTGCGGCTGGAGTACCAGTGGGTCGGCAACAGCGACGCCCATGGCGCATCCGCGCAGCCGGTGCTCGTCTTCCTGCACGAAGGCCTGGGCTCGCTGGCGATGTGGAAGGACTTCCCGGCGCGGCTGTGCGAGCGCCTGGGCCTGCGTGGGCTGGTGTTCTCGCGCTACGGCTACGGCCGCTCCACACCGAAGCCGCCCGACGAACGCTGGCCGGTCGGCTTCATGCACGCACAGGCGCACGAGCTGCTGCCGATGTTGTTCGACGCGCTCGGCATCCGCCGCCCCTGGCTGTTCGGCCACAGCGACGGCGGCTCGATCGCGCTGCTGCATGCGGCGCGGTTCGACGTGGCCGGGCTGGTGGTGGTGGCGCCGCACCTCTTCGTGGAAGACGTGTCGATCGCGAGCATCAAAAAAGCCCGCGACTCGTACGAAACCACCGACCTGAAGCAACGCCTGGCTCGCTACCACGACGACCCCGACTCGGCCTTCCGCGGCTGGAACGACATCTGGCTCGACCCGGCGTTCCGGCAATGGAACATCGAGGCCGAGCTGGCGACGATCACTGCGCCGGTGCTGGCCGTGCAAGGGTCCGACGACGAATACGGCACGCTCGCGCAGATCGAAGGCATCGCCCGCGCATTGCCGAAAACCCGCTTGTGTGTGATCCCCGAATGCGGACACTCCCCCCATCGCGATCAGCCCGAGGTGCTGATGCGGCACGTGGCCGATTTTTTCGTCGAGTCCCGTACCCCACAATCCCTTTTCATTTGAGCAGGAGCCAAGCATGCCCACCAAAACCATCTTCTCTGCCGCCATCGGCGCAATCGCGCTGGCCGCCACGGTCGGCGCGCATGCCCAGGCCAGCGGCCCCATCAAGGTCGGCCTCATGCTGCCGGCCACCGGCACCTTCGCCGCGCTCGGCGCCGCAATCGAGAACGGCTTCAAGCTGTACGTGCAAGAGCAGGGCGGCAAGCTCGCCGGCCGTGACATCCAGTACTTCAAGGTCGATGACGAGAGCGACCCCTCCAAGGGCACCGACAACGTCAACAAGCTGATCAAGCGCGACAACGTCGACGTGATCGTCGGCACCGTGCACTCCGGCGTCGCGCTGGCGATGGCCAAAGCCGCGAAGGACAGCAACACGCTGCTGATCGTGCCCAACGCCGGCGCGGGCGACATCACCGGGCCGATGTGCGGGCCGAACATCATCCGCAGTTCGTTCTCGAACTGGCAGCCGGGTTACGCCACCGGCGTGATCGCCGCGCAAAAGGGCCACAAGCGCGCGATGACGATCACCTGGAACTACGCCGCCGGCTCCGAGACGGTGAAGGGCTTCACCGAAGCCTTCGAGAAAGGCGGCGGCAAGGTCATCAAGGACCTGAACCTGCCGTTCCCCGGCGTCGAGTTCCAGGCCCTGCTGACCGAGATCGCAGCGCAGAAGCCCGACGTGGTGTTCGCCTTCTTCGCCGGCGGCGGTGCGGTGAAGTTCGTCAAGGACTACGCGGCTGCCGGCCTCATGAAGACCGTGCCGCTGATGGGCTCGGGCTTCCTGACCGACGGCACGCTGCAGGCGCAGGGTGAGGCCGCGCAAGGCCTGATCACAGCGCTGCACTACGCCGACAACCTGGACACGCCGCGCAACAACGCCTTCCGAAAGAACTACGCGCTCGCCTACAAGGCCAACGCCGACGTCTACGCGGTGCAGGGTTACGACGCCGCGCAGATCTTCGCCGCCGGCCTGAACGCGGTGAAGGGCGATCTGAGCAAGCGCGACGCGCTGACCGCTGCGATGCGCAAGGTCACGGTCGACAGCCCGCGTGGCAAGTTCACCATCTCGCCGTCGGGCAACCCGGTGCAAGACATGTTCATCCGCGAAGCCAAGGGCAACGACAACCAGTACCGTGGTGTCGCCGTCAAGGCGCTGGCCGACCCGGGGCGCGGTTGCAAGATGTGACGGGCGCCGTCCGCCTTGGCTCTTTCTTCGCTCTCTCCCAACCTGCGCGGCATCGGCTGCATGGTGCTGGCCGCGGCCACCTTTGTGGCCAACGACAGCTTCATGAAGCTCGTGCTGGCCGACTCTCCGCCGATGCAGGTGCTGCTGATGCGCGGCATCGCTGCAACGCTGTGCTGCCTGGGCCTGCTGCTGGCGCTCGGCTTCGGGCGCGACATGGCGCGCGCGCTGCACCCGTGGGTGCTGGTGCGCTCGGCGTGCGAGGTGGTCGCGATCTTCTGCTTCATCACGGCGCTCAAGCACATGCCGATCGGCGACGTGACGGCGATCGCGCAGATCACGCCCTTGCTGGTGCTGGTCGGCGTCGCCGTGCTCTGGGGCGAGAGGCTGGGTGGGGCACGAATGATCCTGATCGCGCTCGGCCTGATGGGGGCATTGCTGGTGGCGCAGCCGGGCAGCGCGGGCGCATCGCCTTTCGTGGTCTTCGGTTTTCTCACCGCGTTGGGCACGGCGTTGCGCGACCTGGCCGGGCGCAAGGTGCCGGCGGCCATTCCGGGCCTGGTGGTGGCTTTCAGCACCATCGTGATGGTGATGCTGGCCGCGGGCGTGGCGCATGCGGCTTTCGAGACCTGGGCCACGCCGACGCCCTCACACACAGCGATGATGCTGGCCGCGGGCTTCCTGCTGATGTGCGGCCACACCTTCGTGTTCCTCGCCTTCCGGCACGGCAGCGCGGCGGCGGTGACGCCGTTCTATTACACCTTCACGCTGTGGGCAGTGCTGTCGGGCTGGCTGGTGTTCGGCGAAGTGCCCAACCGGTGGGCCGTCGTGGGCATGCTGCTGATCCTGTCCACCGGCGTGGCCAGCGTGCTGCTGCACCGCCGGCCCGCAAGTCCGCAGGCGCTGACGGCAGGAAAACCGCGGGCCGGCGAAGTCGGCACTGCTAGAATTTGACGCGTTCTTCTGACCAGTTCATCTGACCAGTCTCTGACCCGCAGGCAAGCACCATGCACAACCCCTCGTGGCGACTCCAGGATGCCAAGGCGCAGTTCAGCGCTGTGGTCGATGCGGCGCTGACCGGCGAAGCGCAAGTGGTCACGCGCCGCGGCAAGCGCGCGGTGGTCGTGCTGGCCGCCACGGAGTACGAGCGGCTTCGGCAGGGCGAGCGCGCCAGGGCGCCCGGGTTCATCGACCACCTGCTGGCCGTGCCACGCACGCCGGCCCGCGGGCGAGTTGCGGCCGAGCGCCGGCCGGCCGTGGCACTGCGCGACGTGGTGCTCGATTGATTCTGCTCGACACGGTGGTGATCTCCGAGTTGCGCAAGACGCGCCCGAACGCGCATGTGCTGGCCTGGATGCGCAGCCTCGGCGAGGGGGACTTGTTCCTCAGCGTGGTGACGATCGGCGAAATCGAACGCGGCATCCACAAGCTCGCCAAGGGTGCTTTCGCCCAGAGCCTGACCCGTTGGCTGGAAGATCTGCTGCGCTTCTATGGCGACCGCGTCCTGCCCATCACGCCCGACATTGCGCGGCGCTGGGGCCGGCTGTCGGCCGACTTGGGGCACGACGGTGCCGACCTGCTGATTGCGGCCACGGCCGCATCGCTTCGCCTCACGGTCGCCACGCGCAACGTGCGCCACTTCGCGCGGACCGGCGTGAACGTGTTCGATCCCTTCAAGGCCCCTGGCCCCGCCTGACCCGCCCATGGACCTCGCCACCTTCCTCGTCCAGTGCCTGAACGCCGTTCAGTACGGCCTGCTGCTGTTCCTGGTGGCCAGCGGGCTGACCCTGATCTTCGGGATCATGGGCGTCATCAACCTGGCGCACGGCAGCTTCTACATGATCGGCGCGTACATGGCGTTCGTGCTGGCGCCGTACTTCGGCGACTGGTTTCTCACGCGAATGCTGGTGGGCGTGCTGCTCGCGGCGGTGTTCGGCTTCGTGCTCGAGTGGCTGTTCTTCAGTTTTCTCTATCAACGTGAACACCTGCAGCAGGTGCTGATGACCTACGCGCTGATCCTGGTGTTCGAAGAAGCGCGCAGCCTGCTGGTGGGCAACGACGTGCACGGCGTGCAGCCGCCGGCCTGGCTGGCGGGCGGTTTCAAGCTCGGCGAGTTGATGTCCTACCCGTGGTACCGCGTGTTCGCGTCGCTCGCCTGCGTTGTGGTGGCGATCGCCTTGTACTTCGTGGTCAACCGCACTCGGCTGGGCATGATGATCCGCGCCGGCGCGAGCAACCGCGACATGGTGCGTGGCCTGGGCATCGACATCAAGATGCTCTACCGCGTGGTGTTCGCCGGCGGCGTGGCGCTGGCGGCACTGGCCGGAATGATCGCGGCGCCGCTGTCGTCGGTGTACCCGGGCATGGGCAGCAGCGTGCTGATCATCTCGTTCGTCGTGGTTGTGATCGGCGGCATCGGCTCGATCACCGGAGCGCTCGTGGCGTCGCTGCTGGTGGGCTTTGTCGACACCTTCGGCAAGGTGTTCTTCGCCGAGTTCAGCGGTGTCGGCGTGTACCTGCTGATGGCCGTCATTCTGGTGTGGCGGCCGGAGGGTTTGATGAAGCGGGGCTATTGACATGAGGCCCCCACGCTCGCTTCGCTCGCTGCCCCCCAGGGCTCGGAAGGGCCCCCTCGCGGCCCTTGGGGCGCTCAGTTCCTTCGGAACGGCCGGGCGGTACTGAGATGGCGCGCCCCTGGCTCGTCCCGACGCTGGCAGCCGTGGTGCTTGCCACGCTGCCGCTCGTGCTGACGCCGTACACACAAGACCTGGTCGTCAAGATTTCGGTGTTCGCGATCTTCGCGTTGAGCCTGGAGTTGCTCGTCGGCGTGACTGGGCTGGTGAGCCTCGGCCACGCGGCGTTCCTCGGCATCGGCGCGTACGTGGCCGTGCTGGGCACGGGCGATGGTGATGCGCGATCGATGTTGTGGCTGGCACCGCTGGCGGTGGCCTGTGCGGCCGCTTACGCGCTGTTCGTCGGCGCCTTGAGCCTGCGCACCAAGGGCGTGTACTTCATCATGGTCACCTTGGCGTTTGCGCAGATGGCCTACTTCGTGTTCCACGACACCAAGCTGGCGGGCGGCAGCGACGGCATCTTCCTGTACGCCAAGCCGGTGCTGACTGTCGCCGGCACGACGCTGCTGAACCTGGACGACAAGCGCCACCTCTACTACGTCGTGCTGGCTGCGCTGGTGGGCACTTACGCGTTGCTGGCGCTGCTCCAGGCGTCGCGCTTCGGCCATGCGCTGGCGGGCATCCGCGTCAACGAGCAGCGCATGCGCGCGGCGGGTTTCGCGACCTATGGCTACAAGCTCGCAGCCTTTGTGATCGCCGGTGCGCTGGCCGGGCTGGCGGGCTTTCTGCTGGCGGTGAAGGACGGCGCGGTGAACCCTGAGCTGCTGAGCTGGCACGAGTCGGGCGCGGTGTTGCTGATGCTGATCCTGGGCGGCATCGGCAGCCTGCGCGGTGCGGTGATCGGCGCGGTGGCGTTCACCTTGCTGAAGGAAATGTTCCAGTCCGAGGCGTTGCTCGGGCCGCTGGCCAGCCATTGGCAGATGACCCTGGGCTTCACGATCATCGCCTTCGTGGCCTGGCTGCCCAAGGGGCTGGTGGGCCTGAGCGCGCGCGTGCGCGGAGCCGGCCATGGCTGAGGCCGCACCGCTGTTGCGCACCGATGCAGGTGCCGGCGCGGGCGCCGCGCCGCTGCTGCGCGCGTCGGCATTGACCCGTCGCTTCGGCGGCCTGACCGCGGTCAACGCGGTGACCTTGGACTGGCAGCTCGGCGAGGTGCACGCGGTGATCGGCACCAACGGCGCGGGCAAGTCGACCTTGATCAACATGCTGTCGGGTGAGATGCCGGCCAGCAGCGGCACGATCCACCTGGCCGGGCAGGACATCACGAACTGGTCGCAGCCGCGCCGCGCGCAGGCCGGCGTGGGCCGCAGCTACCAGCGCACCACCATCTTCCCCGAGTTCAGCGTGCTCGAGAACTGCCGCCTGTGCGCGCAGGCCGCGCTGCCGCGCGCTTGGGCGGTGTGGCAGGGCGCGCAACGCTGCGAGCAGAGCCTGGCGGCGGCCACCGACGCTTTGCGCGACGCCGGCCTGAGCCACGCTGCTGCGCAGAGCGCCGGCACGCTCAGCCACGGCGGCAAGCGCCAGCTCGAGATCGCGATGTGCCTGGCCACCCGCCCGCAGGTGCTGCTGCTGGACGAACCGCTGGCCGGCATGGGCGCCGAAGAGAGCGACCGCATGCTGGGCCTGCTGGCCGAGCTGAAGCGCACGCACGCGGTGCTGCTGGTCGAGCACGACATGGACGCGGTGTTCCGCATCGCCGATCGCATCACCGTGATGGTCAACGGCGAGGTCATCGCGAGTGACGTGCCCGAGCGCATCCGCAACAACCGCGACGTGCAGGTGGCCTACCTGGGTGACGCCGACGGAGCGCACTGACCATGCAGACCCTGCTCGCGATCGACGGCCTGAACACCTACTACGGCGACAGCCACATCCTGCGCGGCGTGAGCCTGTCGCTGGCCAAGGGCACGGCGCTCGGGCTGCTTGGCCGCAACGGCATGGGCAAGACTACCCTGATCCGATCGCTGATGGGCTACGTGCGCGCGGCCTCGGGCAAGGTCAGCTGGTTAGGCGCCGACGTGACCGGCGCGCCACCCGAACGCATGGCGCGCCTCGGGCTGGGCTACGTGCCCGAGGGGCGTGGCATCTTCCCCAACCTGTCGGTGCGCGAGAACCTGGTGATGGCTGCGCGTGCCGGCACCGACGGCCGGCGCGACTGGACCTTCGAGCGTGTGCTCACCACCTTCCCGCGCCTGACCGAACGGCTCGGCCATGGCGGCCAGCAACTCTCGGGCGGCGAGCAGCAGATGCTCTCGATCGGCCGCGCGCTGATGACCAACCCGCAACTGCTGATCCTCGACGAGGCCACCGAAGGCCTGGCGCCTTTGATCGTTGCCGAGATCTGGCGCGTGATCGGCGAGATCCGCAGCACCGGCATCAGCACCCTGATCGTGGACCGTGACTACCGCAAGGTGCTGGCCCACACCGACCGCGCGCTGGTGCTCGAAAAAGGCCACATCGTGCTCGACGGAGAATCGGCCGCCCTCGCGCGCGACCACGACGCGCTGACACGCTGGCTCGGTGTCTGACATTTCCCACCCGAAAGGAACCCGATGATTCTCGAAATCGCCGACATCCGCATCCCGCCCGGCAAGCAGGCCGAGTTCGACGCCGCGATCCAGCATGGCATTGCCACGGTGGTGTCCACCGCCAAGGGCTTTCGCGGCTTCAAGGTCAACAAGGGCATGGAGTCGCCCGAGCGCTACATCCTGCAGATCTTCTGGGACACGCTGGAGAACCACACGGTGGACTTCCGCCAGGGCCCGCTCTTTCCGCAGTGGCGCGCGATCGTCGGGCCGTTCTTCGCGGCGCCGCCGGTGGTGGAGCACTTCACGCTCGTGGCCAAGTCCGACGACTGATCGAATCCTTCAGCGCATCGTCTCGATGCGCGCCACCGAGCCGACCACGTCGGCGCCGTGGCGGAACGACTCCACCCACACGCTGGCCATGCCGGCGG
The DNA here is from genome assembly GCA_031382215.1 of Methylibium sp. GTDB lineage: Bacteria > Pseudomonadota > Gammaproteobacteria > Burkholderiales > Burkholderiaceae_C > LGRD01. The sequence goes on along the minus strand of JANMYQ010000182.1, from coordinate 14,500 downwards.
GGGTGTCGATGAGCACGCTGCGCGGGCCCATGCCCAGCCCCGCTGTGAAGATGTTCGGCGCGATGCTCAGGCCGCTGCCGATCGCCTTCAGGCAGGCTTCCTTGCGTGTCCAGCCGAGCAGGAAGGCCAGCGACTGATCGCTTGAAGGCGTTGCCGCCAGTTCGTCGTTCTCTTCCGCGCTGAAATTCTGCCGCGCCAGCGCCGCGGCGTCGGCCATCGGGCGCTGCATCTCCACGTCCACCCCGATCTCGCCCACGCCGGCATCGGCCAGTGCGACCAGCGCCACGTCTTCGCTGTGGCTCAGGTTGAAGGCGCAGAGCCCTTCGGCCAGCGCCGGTTTGCCGAACGGCCCCTCCTCGAACACCAGTTCCGCTGCCGGCACGCCGGTCCGGGCCGCCAGCAGATCGCGCAGCCCGACGTGCGCGGCCAGATAGCGGCGGCGGTCACGATCGAACACAAAGCGCGAAGCGCGCGCCTGCTCCTGTGCCGACAACGTGGCCAGCCGCGGCGGCGCGGGCCACGGGTGCAGCGCGAAGTGCCACAGCTCGAAGGGCGCAGGGACGGGTAGGGCGATCAAGCGGAGGGGCGAGCGACAGGCCTGCGAGTTGCAATTAATACCGGACTTTATGGCGCGTGTGCACGACCCGGGCCAAACTGTCGCGAAAAGGCCGCTTTTTCTGACAATCGTCCCTGATATGTGGGATGCCCAATCTCTCAAACGAACGCAGCATCCACGACTTCAACTTAGGGGGGGGCATCCATGTTCGATTGTTTCAGCGACGCGTTAGCCGACGTTCCGATTGACCAGGAGCCGCGCAAGTTCGGTCACACGTTGATGGGGCACCCGGCTTTGACTCTGGAGAACCTTTCGCGCGTCATTCCGGCCTTGCCCAGGGACAGCGTGATGTACTCAAAAAGTCTGCTGAAGAACGGAGATGATTTCGAGTCCACGTTCCGCAGTCGACCTGAGGACCGAACCATCGAAGAGACGATAGAGAGCATTCGTACGTCGGATTCGTACATCATGGTCAGCTCGCCGGAACAAGACCCCACATTTGCCGAGCTGTACAAACAACTCATCGGCGATGTCGAGACGCTGATGCGAGAGTGCAAGGCCGGGTCGATTGCCATCGACCCGAAGCTGTTCTTGTTCATCGCTTCGCCGAACAGCGTCACGCCATTCCACATCGATCGCTATTCGACCTTCTTGCTGCAGTTCCGGGGCAGCAAGAAGGTCTGTGTCTCGTCGCCGTGGGACGAGCGCGTTGTGTCGGCACGGGACTGCGAAGCTTACGTGGCTCGCCGAAATACGCGCCTGCCCTGGTCATCGGATATCGACGCGATATCGACGACGTTCGATTTCTCGCCTGGCGAAGCGCTTCACATTCCGTTCGCGGCAGGTCACCATGTTCGAAATGGTGGTCAGGACGTCTCGATCTCGATGTCGATCATCTTCAATACCAAACAAAGCGTGGCCTGGCGCGACGCGCTCAACTTCAACTATCGGTCGCGGCGGCTTCTGTCTCCGCTGGGCCTGTCGCCCTCACCGGTGGGCGCCCGTCCCTGGCGGGACGCGGCGAAGGCCAAGGCATGGACGACCGCCGCAGCCGTGCTCCAGGCCAGCAAGGGCGCACGCGCCTGAGCAGACGGCACATTCGGCACTCAGTGGCCGGCGTCGACGTCCCTGGCGTGCGCGTCGGCGAGCACCGGCAGCTCGAGCCATGACCCGGCGCCCTCGGCATGGTGCAGCGTGTTGTGTGCGACCACGCCGCGGGTCTCGTCGAAGTTGTTGCCGCCGGTGTTCAGGTTGCGTTCCAGGCGCGGGAAGCTGCTGCCGGCCACATGCAGTCGCAGGCGGTGGCCGGCGGGCAGGTAGTAGGCGATCGAGCGCATCGGCACCTCGACCGTGACCTGCTGGCCCGGCGTCAGCGGCGCGGCGCGTTGCGGCCCGTTCCGGTAACGCAGCCGCAACGCACCTTCCTGGATGTTCGTGGCGCGGCCGTCGGGCCACACGTGCACGAGCCGCACCACCACGTCGGCGTCGGGGGCCGAGGACGACAGGCTCAGGTGCGCGCGCAGCGAGCCGGCAATGCGCAGCGGCTTCTGCAGAGGCGCCGAGGTGTAGACCAGCACGTCCTGGCGCCGCTCGACGTCGGCCTGGTCGGCCGGCCCGGGGCGATCGGCCGGGTTGCCGGTGCAGCACATCGGCCCGCCGCGCGAGGGCACCGGGTCCATCGGGTCGGCCACGAAGCGGTCGAAGGGTGCCGCATTGGCCGGAGCGGGTGCGGGTGCAAGTCCTTGTCCAAGACCGAGCGCAGGACCGAGCGCAGGACCGAGCTTGCCGTCGCCGTCGCGTGAGTTGGCCCGCCCGCCGCTGCCCAGGGCCCAGCGTTCGACCTGCGCGTGCTCAGGCGGCCATTGCGACGCCGCCAGCCAGCGTCCTTCGCCGACCACATAGAACTGGTACGCCGGCAGGTCGGCCAGGCCCGGGCCGACGCCGCGCAACTGAAGGTCGAACCAGCGCCGGTACCAGTCGCCATACGGCCGTTTGACGTTGGCCACGTCGAGCACGCCGAATTGGCCCGATGCCATCGTGCCGATGTAGTCGCAATGGTTGCCGGGCGGGATCACCACGTGCTGCTGAACCGCCTTGCCGGCTGCGGTGGCGTCGCGCCGCACTTTCTCGGCCAGCACCAGGGTGGCTTCGATGGTGGGGTCGCCCCAGCTGTTGATGACCAGCGCGGGCATGTCGACCCGGTCTTCGGGCTGCACCAGGTCGAAGCGGCGCCAGCCGGCATCGGCGGGCGCCATGTGCAGGTAGTCGGTGAAGACGTTGTGGCCGGCTTGCAGGCGGCTGACCATGTCCTGCAGCGGCAGGGACTTCAGAGCGGCCGGGATGTCAACCCGCTCGGCCAGCGTCTGGTGGGGGTCGCGCGCGCCGTGCTGAAGCGACCAGCCGAAGGTGCTGGCCAACTGCAGCACGCCACCTTCGTGGAACCCGCCCTGGTCAAGGTTCGGTACCGCCGCACCCCACGCGCCGCCGGCGCCGGCAGCGATCATCGCCGCGTGCGCAGGGTGGCGTGCGCGCGCCAGCGAGTACTGGATCTCGCCCAGAGCCGAGCAGCCGAAGGTGCCGACCTTGCCGTTCGACCAGCCCTGGCGGACGATCCAGTCGAGCGTGGCCACGCCGTCGGTGGTCGCCTTCTCCCAGGGGGCGAACTGGCCTTGCGAGGCGAACTTGCCACGCACGTCCTGCACCAGCGCGGCGTAGCCGTGCCGGGCAAACCACAGCGCCGAGCGCACCGCCTCGTCATAGTGCAGTCGGTCGTAGGGCAGACGGATCAGCACCGTCGCCAGCGGTGGCTGCGACGTATGCGGCAGGTACAGGCTGGCCGCCAGCGCCACGCCGTCGGGCATGGTGATGCGCACGCCGTGGTCGATGGCGACACCGCCGAGCAGGGCTTCGGCGCGAACGGTCCACTCCCGGGGCAGTTGTTCGCGCCCCACGTACAGCGCCGAGCCGACGCCGGCCAGCAGCAAGAACCCCCAAGCGGCGAATGCCGCTGCCGAAACCCGGCGCATGCGATGGGGCTTCAGCGCGCCGCCGCTGCGGGCCGCGGCGTCACCAGCACCCGCTGCTCCAGCCACTGCACGACCATGGCCGTGAACGACTGCTGCGCCTCGCGCCGGGTGATCAGGTGGTCGGACTTTTCGAGGTAGCTGAACGCGACCTTGTCGAAGAAACCGTAGCGGCCGAACATGCCGCGGAACTGCCCGTGGTGGTTGAACCACTCCGGTTCGCCGCCGCAGTACGAGAACAGCAACTCCACGCCGTCGTCGACCAGTGTCTGGATGCGGCGTGCGTACTCTTCGACCGGCGGCACCTGGGAAACTTCAACCGTGCGGTCTTCCTTGGCCTGGGCGGCGCCGGGGGACAGCGCGCGCAGCATCGGCAGGGCGCGCGCCAGCAGCTTGCGCGCGACATTGTTCAGGCCGGCGCGGCGCAGGCGGTACATCACGGTGCGCAGCTTGGACTGCAGCGTGGGGTAGGCGTAAAGGTCCCACAACACGGCCGCGCGCATGCGCTTGTCTTCGAGCGCCACCAAGTGCGCCACCTCGGCGCCGGAGCAAAAGCCCACCATGAAAAAGCGGTCACAGCCGAAGCGCGCCTGAGCCGTGTCCATCACCGAGCGGGTGTCGGCCACCCACTGCTGAATCACCGGCAAGGTGCCGCTGGAGCGCCGGCTGTCGCCCAGGCCGCTCATGTCGAAGCGGATCGACGGGATGCCCATCTCGGCAAAGCGGCGCGACAGGTGCACGTTCATGCGGTGCGGGCCGCTGCGCGGGATCACGCCCGAGTTGGTCAGCACGGCCACGCAGCGCGGTGCGCCGGAAGCGGTGGTGGCGGCGGGGGTCAGCGTGGCGACGAGGTGGTTCTCGGCGCCCAGGATCAGCGTTTGCTCGGCCATGGGGGGGCAATCATTCCAGGGTGGACAGCAGCATGCGCGGCAGGTCCGGCGGCACGATGGCGGTACCCATCGCCTGGCTGGACATCCAGTTGGTGCGGCTCTCCACGGTGTGCAGTTTCAGCAGCGCATTGCCTTCCAGGCCGGCGAGCGCGGCACGCTCTTCGGCATGCACCGCGCAGGTCACGCGGATGCCGCGCCGCAGCGCCGGCGCGAGCGTCACCTCGTTCAACTGCTGCAACTCGTCGGCGAGCTGCTGGCCGACGTCGAAGCCCAGCACATCGCCGGGCAGCGTGGGCTCGACCACCTTGCCGCTTTGCAGGAGCCGCTCCCACGGCTCGCCGAACTCGCGCGTCAGTTCGGCGCGGTGCGCGTGGAGCAGGGTGCGGGCGTAGAGCGGGCCGTCGAGCACCGGCTCCCACAGCACCACGTGGGCCGGCGCCGCCTTGGCACGCAGCGCGGCACGCAGCGCCAAGGTGGCGCCCAGCGCCATGCCGAACCAGACCACCGGTGCCTGGCTGCCGGGCTCGAACTGCTCATGCGCGGCGAGTGTGTCTTCGACCCACTGCGCGAACGACTGCTGGCCTTCTTCGCCGGGCGAGTCTCCGGTGCCGTGGTAGTCGAAACGCAGCGAATCGCAGCCCTCGCGAGCCAGCCGGTCGGCCAGAACGCGGAACACCGCGGCGGTGCGCACCGCCTCCTGGCCGAGTGGCCGGCACAGCAGAAAGCGGGCTCGGGCCGGTGCTTCGCTGCGCGCCTTCTGATGCACGCCAACCATTTCGCGGGAGGGGCGTCCGAAGCGTCTGATCGATAGATCCATTGGGAAGAGGGATGCTCTGGTAAGACGCTACGCCCGCTGAACGAGCTTCACCAGTCGCTTCATCATGCCGGTACGCGCTGCGGGTTCGACCGGGGGGAGCACTGGCTCATCGGCGCCGGCATTGTCGTACGCCGCTGCCAGTTGCGCCAAGGTTTCGATCACGTAGCGCCGCGGGCTGATCTGCTTGCCGATGCGCTGTTCGAGCTTGAGCACTGCCTGCATGGCCATCAGCGAGGTGCCGCCGAGTTCGAAGAAGTTGTCCTGCTGGCCCACGTCGGACACGCCCAGCAATTCTTGCCAGACCTCTGCCAGCGCCTGCTCGGTGGCGCTGGTGGGCGCCTGGCGCGGCCTGGCCGACGCCTGTTCGCGCCGTTGCGAGAACAGCTTGGGGTCCAGGCTGCCGTCGGCCAGCCGCACGATGCGGTCGACCACGACCACACTGTGGTTCAGCACGCCCGCCGGCAGCGCCTGGCCCAGCAGTTCGGTGGCGCGCGCTGCGTCGAAGCCGGCCGGCCCGGCCGACGATTGGGGCTGCACCCAGGCCACGAGGCGGCGGTGCAGCAGTGCGTCTTCGAGCACGGCGACACCGGCGTCCTGGATGGTCGGCAGCGCTTTCAGGCCTTGTTCCAACGCAGCGGTGTCGATGCGGCAGCCTTCGATGAAAGCGGTGCTGCCGACTTGCCCCAGGTGCTGCAGCACGCCATCGTTGCGCCAGCGGGCCAGCAGCCCGGTCGGCGTGGTGCCGGCCGCACTGACCACGTTCAGATGCCCGGCCACACCGGCCGGAACCCGCTGGCCTTGTTCGTTGACGATGCACAGGCCACCCGGCAGCAGCGGCTGGCCGAACAGCGAACTGTCCTTGCCGTCCGACAGCAGCCCGGCTGCCACTGGCACCGCGTCAGCCACCGGGCGGTGAATCGCCAGCACCGTGGTGCCCGCCTCCACCAGGGCGGAGACCAGGTCCGGCGTGCTCTCGGTCACGTCGATCATCGCGATGAGCGGCAGCGAGTGGCCGGCACGCGCCGCGAGCAGCTTCTTCCAGGTGCTGCCGGGGGCATGCAGCAGGCCGACCTGTTCGCTGCGCAGCGTGGCCGCGAGTTGGGCGCCGTCCTGCAGCATGGCAGCTGCGGCGAACACCAGTTCGGAGCCTTCGGCCAGCGCGAGCAGCGCCTGCACCAATTGCAGGCCACGGGCCGCGCCGTCTGTGCAGAGCACGCGGTCGGACGACAACAGCCGAGCCTGGCTCGACAGGGCAGCGAGCAGCGCCGTCACGTCGGCGCGCGTCAGCGGGATTGGCGCGGTCGGCGCCGGGGCACCGCTGGCGCCATGCCCCGCCGCGGCAGCGCGCGCTGCGCGGATGCCGGGAATCTGCTTCGCCGCGATCCAGTGCACCGCGTTGGCGGCCGGGTCGGTGGGCGCGGCGTCGCTGACGATCGCGGTTGCGGCGGTTGCCTTCAGCAGCGCGTTCAGCGCCTGGGGGTCTCGTTGCGGATCGATGGCCACGAGCCGGGCGCCGCAGCGCAGCGCCGCGAGGCAGGCGACCAGTTGCGCCACCGGGTCGGCCACGCCGACGGCCACGACGCCGCCCGGTTCGGCCCCCAGCTCACGCCGGAGAATCGACTCGAAGGCTTGCATGCGCTGCCCGAGTTCGCCATAGCTGACGCGCAGCGCTCCGTCGCGCAGAGCTGCGCGGTCCGGCGTGCTGGCCATGCGCGACGCCAGTGCGTCCAGCGCGTCCACCGCAGTCGGCCCGCGGGCCGGCGCTTGGGCGGTGCGGCTCCATTGGTCCAACTGCGCGGCTTCGGCCGGGCGGATAGCCAACAACTGCGCGACCGACTGGTTCGGGTTGCGCGCCAGTTCTTCCAGCACGGTCAGGAAGCGGTCGCGCAAGGCCGCGGCCGTTTCGGGCAGGAACAGGTCGGCGTTGTATTGCACGCCGCCTTCGATGCCGCTCGGGATCTCGACCATCCACAGGTTGATGTCTTCGGTCGAACCCTTCTGGAACGCGTTGACGCGGCTGTGCGCGAGCGGGCCCCAGTGCGTTTGGCGCTGGCGTGCGTCCTGGAACGAGAACATCACCTGGTACAGGCGGGTGGGGGCGCCGGCGCGGCTGAGTTCCAGCTCGCTGGCGAGCAGCTCGAAAGGAACGTCCTGGTTGGCATAGGCCTGCACCAGCCCGTGACGCACGGCCTTGATCCAGTCCAGGCCCGACAGCTTCATGTCCACCGGCAGCCGCATCGGCAGCAGGTTGTTGAAGAAGCCCATCACGCCTTCGAGCTCGGCGGAAGGCCGGCCCCGCACCGGCATGCCGATGGTCGGGCGCGGGTCGTTGAGCCACTGCGACATGATGGCGGCGTAGACCGACAGCGCCACGATGCTCAAGGTGCTGCCGGTCTGCTTGGCCAGGTCGCGCACCTTCTCGGCCTGCGCGGTCTCGATGTGCAGGTAGGCGTTGGCGCCGTTGCCCGACGAACCCTGCTGGCGCTGCACGTCGACGATCGGGTCGCGCGGCAGTTCGCCCAGTGCGTACTGGCCCTTCCAGTAGTTCACCTGGGCCTTGATCTCGTCGCTCTTGAGCCACTCGTTGTGCCAGCGCGCGAAGTCGCCGTAGTTGACCGGCGGCGCGGGCAAGTCGGCCTCGCGGCCCTGCAGCGCGGCTTCGTACAGCGCCGAGATCTCGGTGTACATGATGTCGAACGACCAGCCGTCCCACACGATGTGGTGCGGCATGAAGAACAGCGCGTGGTGGTCTTCGCCCATCTTGAACAGGCGGGCCCGGAACAGCGGGCCATGCGCCATGTCGAAGGTCTGCGCGACCAGCGTTTCGATCTGCTCTGCCAGCACCTGCTCGCGCCGAACTTCGGGCAGCACCGTCAGGTCTTCGAGCGGCAGCAGGCTGTACTGCAGCGTGTCGTCGATCTGCTGCACATAGCCGGCCGGCGTGGCAACAATGCTGGTGCGCAGCGAAGGCTGGCGCTGGATCATCGTGCGGAAGGCCTGGTCGAAGGCCTGCAGGTTCATCGGCCCCTTCAGCCGGTGGCCCGATGGCGCGTGGTAGACCACCCTGCCCGGGTACATCTCTTCGACGAAGCGGATGCGCTCTTGCATCATCGTCAACGGGGCGGTCTGCTGGTTGGCGACGTGCACGATCGGCGCGCGCTGCGGCGCGGGTGGCCCGCCGCGTTGTTGCTCGATGGCCGCGGCGAGCTTCTCGACCGTGGGCGACTCGAACAGCGTGCGCAGGCTGAGCTGCAGCCCCAGGTCGCGGTTCAACGCGCCGATCAGCCGCGCAGCCAGCAACGAGTGGCCGCCGAGCGAGAAGAAGTCGTCGTGAACGCCCAGGTCAGCCAGCTTGAGCACGGCCTGCATGGCCTTGGCCACGCTGCGCTCCAGGTCGTTGCGCGGGGCGGTGATCGTGCGGTTGGACGCCAGCACCGGGCCGGCCGGGGCCGGCAGGGCCTTGCGGTCGATCTTGCCGTTGGGCAGCAGCGGCATGGTGTCGAGCGAGACCAGGTGCTGCGGCAGCATGTAGTCGGGCAGGCCGATGCGCAGGCTCTCGCGCAATTGGCCGACGTCCGGTTTGGCGCCAGGCTGGGGCACGAAGTAGCCGACCAGGCGCACGTCGCCAGGGCTGTCTTCACGCGCCATCACGACGGTGCGGGCCACGCCGGGCAGCGCGGCCAGACGGGCTTCGATCTCGCCAAGTTCGATGCGGTAGCCGCGGATCTTGACCTGGAAGTCCAGGCGGCCGAGGTGTTCGAGGGTGCCGTCTTCGCGCCAGCGGGCGAGGTCGCCGGTGCGGTAGATGCGGGCGCGTGGCGTGGATTGGGAAAAAGAGGTGTCAAAGGGGTCGGCAACGAACTTCTCGGCCGTCAGCTCGGGGCGCTTGAAGTAGCCGGTGGCCACACCCGCGCCGCCGATGCACAGTTCCCCTTCCTGACCGATCGGCACGGGCTTGAGCTGTTCATCGAGCACCCAGACCTGCGTGTTGGCAATGGGGCGGCCGATGGTGATCTTCTGCTTGGCGTCGGTGATGCGGCACAAGGTGGACCACACGGTGGTCTCGGTCGGGCCGTACATGTTCCAGAGTTCGACACCGGCGTCGAGCAATCGCTCGGCGAGCGACGGCGGCAGCGGCTCGCCACCGCACAGCGCGCGAAAGCCCGCCGGAGCGCGCCAGTTGGCGTCGAGCAGCATGTGCCAGGTGGTCGGGGTGGCCTGCATCACGTTGATGCCCTGGTCCTTGGCCAGGCGGGCCAGCACTTCACCGTCCATCGCTTCTTCGCGTTGGGCCAGCACGATGCGCGCGCCGGTGGTCAGCGGCAGGAAGAGTTCGAGCACGGCGATGTCGAACGACAGCGTAGTGACGGCGAGCAGGCGGTCGCTGGCCTTCAGGCCGGGTTCCTGGCGCATGCTGGCGAGGAAGTTGCACACGGCGTTCTGCGGCAGCACCACGCCCTTGGGCTTGCCGGTGGAGCCGGAGGTGTAGATGACGTACATCGTGGCGTCGGCGCGCCAGGTCGGGTCGGCGGGCAGTGCGGCGTCGGAGGCGGCGGTGATCGCAGCGGCGTCATCGTCGATGCGCAACTGCAAGTCGCGCGAAACGCCGGACAGGCCGGCGTTGGTGGAGTCGGTGATCACCAGGCGAACCCCGGCGTCCTCGGCCATGTACTGCAATCGGTCTTTCGGGAAGCCCGGGTCCAGCGGCACGTAGGCCGCGCCGGTTTTCAGAATGCCCAGCAGCGACGGCACCAGGTCGGGCCCGCGCGCGAGGCACACGCCCACCAGCATGCCGGCACCGATGCCGCGCGACTTGAGCAGGTTGGCGAAACGATTGGCGCGCGATTCGAGCGCGGCGTAGGTCAACGTGGTGCCTTGGGCGACCAGCGCCACGGCGTTTGGCGTGGCCGCGGCCTGGCGGCTGACCCATTGTTCGACACGGGCGTTCTTCTCGATCGGGGCGACCGTGGCGGCGTTCCACGCGACCAGGCGGGCGTCGAGCGCGGGCGCCGCCACGGTGGCCGGCTTGGCAGGTGTGGCCGGCGTGGCGACAGCCGTGACAGCGGCGACCGCCGGTTGGGCCGCGCGGACCGCAGCGGCCACCGGCGCGGCGAGTGTCTCGGCAAAGCCGGTGCACTGCGCCATCAGCGCATCGACCAGCTCTTGCGCGCGCGCCGGGCTGAAGAACTCGCTGCTGTAGTGAAGGTCGAGTGTGAGCGCGTCGTCCTGCTCGTAGAAGTTGAAGAAGAGTTCGCTCAAGGTGCCGCGCTTGCGGCCTTCGTGCATCGTCGCCACCAGCGGCGCATACGCCGACAGATCGACCTTGGGATTCAGGTTGAAGTAGATGCCGGTCAGCGGCGGCCGGTCGCCGGCGCTGCGGATGCCGAGCGCGCGGGCCACGGTGCCCTGCGTCATCAGCGGGTACTCGAGCGCGTCCATCAGGCCCGAGCGCACGCGCTGCAGCACGGCGGCAGCGGTCTCTTGCGGCGTGCAGCCCAGGCGCAGTGGCAGGTCCAGCACGCCATCACCCATCAGCGGGCCGCGCCGTTGCAGGCCCTGGCTGGCGTACGGAATGCTGACGACGAATTCGTTCTGGCCGCTGCGCTTTTGCAGCATCACGGTCACTGCGGTCAGCAGCAACTGGAACAAGGTGGCACCCGACTGGCGTGCCTGCGCGCGCAGGCGGCTGAAGGCCTCGCCTTCGAGGCGGACGCGCTGCGTGTCGGCGGCGTAGGTGCGCGGTGTCGGCGGCGTGCGGTCGCCCAGGTTCAGCGGCGCGGGCGGCTTGTGCAGCAGCTTCTGCCAGAAGGCCAGCGCCTCCTTGCCATCGGCGCCTTCGAAGCGCGCCTGCTCTTCTTCGGCAAAGTTCAACGGCGACTCGGCGGGCTTGAAGTCCGGCGTCATGCCGATGCTGCGCGCCTTGTAGGCAGTCGCCAGTTCGGCGTTGAACACGCTGGAAGCCCAGCCGTCGAACACCAGGTGGCTCGCGACCACGTGCACGACGACGCGGCCGTCGACCAGATTCAGCAGGCTCACCGCGGCCAGCGGCGCCTGGTCGATCGGGAAATCGCGCCCGCTCGCCTGGTTGCAGAACTCGTCCAGGGCCTTGTCGGCGTCGGCGCGCTTCGACAGGTCGATCTCGGTCACCGCCACCGGGCCGGCCGGCGTCAGCAACTGGCGCGGTTCGTCGAGGTCGAACTTGATGCGGAAGGCTTCGTGGCGGGTCAGCACGTCCTGCAGCGCCGACTTCAGTGCGGTGCGGTCGACACCCCCTTGCAGGCTGACGCAGAACGACTCGTTCAGCGCGCGCCGTGCATGCGGGTCGAAGCCGCCGGCCAGCCAGCGCTCGGTCTGGCCGGGCGAGAGCTGGGCTTCAGTGCGCGTGTTCGCCTTCGAGCCACTGCCGTCCGGGCCGCCTTGCGGGGCCGGGCTGCCGTCCTTGGGCGTGATCAGCCCCAGGCCCATCAACTCGTCCATCGCGTTGGTGAAGACCTGGAAGATGCGGTCGGTGTGTGCGTCGGTCATGCCTTCGGTGACGAAGTGGCCGAACTGCTCGTACACGTGCAGGCCGTGGTAGCGCACCAGGTAATAGAAGAGGCTGATGAACTTCTGGTTGTCGTCCCACTGCAGCCGCCACAGCGACGCGCAATGCACCGCCTTGACCGGCGCGCCGCGCAGCGCAAACGCGGTGTTCAGCCGCTCGACCATTCGTTGCGTGCGGTCGTTGAGGTTGCGGTAAAACTCGCGCCCGCCCTTTTTCAGGTGCAGCAAGGTGGCGTGCGCCGCGGCGAGTGCCAGCGGGTGGCGCACGAAGGTGCCGGCAAAGTAGGTCACGCCGGCTTCGGGGTACGAATCGTCGCCGTACTGCCAGTGGCCGCCGTCGAGCGAGTCGAGCCACTTCGAGTTGCCGGCGATGGCCGCGAACGGCAGGCCGCCGCCGATCACCTTGCCGTAAGTCGCGATGTCGGCGCGCACGCCGTAAAACTCCTGCGCACCGCCGGGGGCGACGCGGAAGCCGGTGACGACCTCGTCGAAGATCAGCGCGCAGCCCGCCTTGTCGGCGATCTGGCGCAGCGACTGCACGAACTCGCGCGGTTGCACGGTCGGGTACTTGTTCTGGATCGGCTCGGTCATGATCGCCGCCAGCTCGGTGCCGCGCTCGCGCAGCACGCGCAGCGAGTCTTCACTGTTCCAGTCGAGCACCAGAATGTTCTCGACCGCGTTGGCCAAAATGCCCGGCGCCGCCGACAACGAACGCAGCTGCTTGGTGCCGCGCACGATCACTTCATCAAAGATGCCGTGGTACGAGTTGGTGAAGATCGCGATCGTCTTGCGGCCGGTGGTGGTGCGGGCAATGCGCATCGCGCCCATCACCGCTTCGGAGCCGGTGTTGCAGAAGGCCACGCGCTCCATGCCGGTGAACTCGGAGATGAGCTTGGCCACGTCCGCCGCCAGCGGGTGCTGCGGGCCGACTTCGAGGCCGAGCTGGAGCTGCTTGTTCATCGCCTCGATGACGGCCGGCGGCTGGTAACCGAGCAGGTTGCCGCCGAAGCACGACAGCAGGTCGATGTACTCGTTGCCGTCCAGGTCCCACAGGCTCGCGCCGTTCGAGCGGTCGACGACGATCGGATAGACGAGGTCTTTCCAGAGGGGGTTGAAGCCGGTGACCACGCGCGGGTCGGCCATCACCTTGCGGTGTTGCTGGCTGAACGCCTTGGACTTGCCGGAGCGCGCGTTGTAGCGCGTGATGAAGTCGTCGAGCCAGCGGCGTTGCGCGGGCGTGAAGTCCTGCTTGGCTTCGAGCGTCAGGCGCGGCGAAGCGCCGAACGGCTTTTCGACCAGCGACTTGATGGTGGGTTGGGCGAGGTCGGTGCTCGCGTTCGATGAGGCGGCGGTGTTGGCCGGCGTGGCCGGTGCGGTAGCAGCGGCTTGCACCGGCGTTGCAGGCATCGCCAGCGGCTGCGCGGCCACCAGCATCTGCGTCGGCGCTGCCATCGGTTGACCCGACAGCACGGCCAGTTGCTGCGACATCAGTTGCATCTGCTGCTGCAGCAACTGGTGCACGGCGCTGGCGCCGACGCTCAGTGCGGGCAACCCTGCAGGCACGTATTGCGCCATCGCGACCGGCGCGGCTTGCATCACCATCGCCGGCATGGCTGCCATCGGGGCGGCGGCTGCGGTGGCAACTGGAGCCGCCGCAGGGGCTGCAACAGGCGCCGCTGGCGGCGCGAACTTGTCGGCCGGCATTTCGCCGTCGAGGAAGACCGCCAGCTTGCCGATCGTGTCCAGGTCTTCGAGCAGGCGGCGGAAGCGCAGCTTGATGCCGAACACGCGTTCCAGCTCCAGCGTGGCCTGCGTCAGCGACAGCGAGTCGAGCCCGATGTCCACGAAGCTCGCCTCGGTCGTCATCTCGTCGGCGGGCAGCCCCGAGACGTCGCTGAGGACGCGCTTGAGTTCAGTTTCTAGATTGGGAATTCGGCTCATGGTGACGACGATCTCGGCAGGTTGAACGGCAATGGAAGATGGGGTGGAAGCGGCGAGCGCGGCGGTTGGAACCGGCGTGGCGGCGAGGGCGGGCGCGGCCACAGCGCGGCGCGCAAACCAATGGCGCTCGCCCTTGAACGGGTAGGTGGGCAGTGGCAACCGGCGGGCCGACGCGGCCACGGGCCAGGCGATCTCGACACCGGCGCACCACAGCGCGCCCAGCGCCTGCAGGGTCTGCAGCGCGGGGTCGCCGGGATCGGCCGCGGTGCCCAGCAGCGGTACGTTGCGCGGCACCGCGCCTTGCGGCGTGCGGTGCTGGCGAAGCAAGGCCGTCAGCGCCTGGCCGGGGCCGACTTCGACGAACACGGATTCGCCCTTGGCCAGTTCGGCCGCGACGGCGCGGCTGAACTGCACCGGCGCGCGCACCTGGCGCGCCCAGTACTGCGGATCGGTCGCTTCTGATGCCTGCAGCGGCGCGCCGCTGATGCATGAGTACACGACTGACGTCGGTGCGTGCAGCGTGGCGCGTTGCAGGGCCTGCGTGACGAGCGGCAACGCGCCGTCCATCGAAGCGCTGTGGAAGGCATGCGATACGCGCAGCTTGGTGGTGCCAATGTCCTTGGCTTCGAGCTGCTTCGCAAAGGCGTCGATCGCCTCGTGGCTGCCGGCCACGACCGTCAGCGTGGGCGCATTGGCGCCGGCGATCTCGACCCCCGCCGGCAACAGCGGC
>JANMYQ010000165.1:0-25382 GCA_031382215.1 Methylibium sp. | reverse complement strand
TGCGCAAATGCAGGCGCTGTTTGCGGATGTGCCCTCAGCCCTGGCCAACACCGTCGAAATAGCCAAGCGCTGCAACCTGAGCCTGGTGCTGGGCAAGCCGCAGTTGCCCGACTTCCCGACCCCGCTGGTGAATGGCGAACGCCTGCCGATCGCGCAGTACTTTCGGATTGCGTCGCACGAGGGCCTGGAGGTCCGTCTGCGCCAGCTCTACCCGGCCGATGCCGAGCGCGAAACGCAGCGCTCACGTTACGTCGAACGGCTCGACTTCGAGATCAACACGATCCTGAAGATGGGCTTCCCCGGTTACTTCCTGATCGTCGCCGACTTCATCAACTGGGCCCAGGCCAACGGCTGCCCGGTCGGGCCGGGACGGGGGTCGGGAGCTGGCTCGCTGGTGGCGTATTCGCTCAACATCACCGGGCTCGACCCGCTGCGCTACAACCTGCTGTTCGAGCGCTTCCTCAACCCCGACCGGGTCTCGATGCCCGACTTCGACATCGACTTCTGCCAGGCCAACCGCGACCGCGTGATCGACTACGTGAAGCAGAAGTACGGCCGCGACGCGGTGAGCCAGATCGCCACCTTCGGCACCATGGCCGCCAAGGCCGCGCTGCGCGACGTGGGCCGCGTGCTGGGCATGGGTTATGGCCACGTCGACAGCATCGCCAAGCTGGTGCCCGCGCCGCCCGGCAAGACGGTGACCTTGAAGCGGCCTCCGTCACCACCCGACAGCGGCGTGATTTACGCGCGTCTGGAGGCGCCCGAGATCGAGCAACGCGAGAAGGCCGAAGAAGAAGTGGCCGAGTTGCTGGCGCTGGCTGAACGAGTGGAAGGCCTGGTGCGCAACGTCGGCATGCATGCCGGCGGTGTGCTCATCGCGCCGGGCAAGATCACCGACTTCTGCCCGCTGTACATGCAGCCCGGCAGCGACTCGGCGGTGAGCCAGTTCGACAAGGACGACGTCGAATCGATTGGCCTGGTGAAGTTCGACTTCTTGGGCCTGGCCACGCTGACGGTGCTCGAGCTCGCCAAGGACCTGATCCGCGCGCGCCATGTCGACCAGGCCGACTTCACGTTCGAGAAGCTGCCGCTGAATGACCGCGGCGCCTACGAGCTGATGAGCGAGGGCAAGACCGTCGCGGTGTTCCAGCTTGAAAGTTCGGGCATGCAGCGCATGCTGCGCGACGCCAAGCCGAGCGTGTTCGAAGACGTGATTGCGTTGGTGGCGCTGTACCGCCCGGGCCCGATGGACCTGATCCCGACCTTCTGTGCGCGCAAGCACGGCCGCGAGGAGGTGGAGTTTCCGCACCCGCTGATGGAAGAGGTGCTGAAAGAAACCTACGGGATCATGGTCTACCAGGAGCAGGTGATGCAGGTGGCCCAGATCGTCGGCGGCTACTCGCTCGGCGGCGCCGACCTGCTGCGCCGCGCGATGGGCAAGAAGAAGCTCGAAGAGATGATGACGCACCGCGCGACCTTCGCGGAAGGTGCGGCGAAGAAGGGCATCGCCGAGCCGAAGGCGAACGAGATCTTCGACCTGATGGAGAAGTTCGCCGGTTACGGTTTCAACAAGTCGCACGCCGCCGCCTACGCCCTGCTGGCTTACCACACGGCCTGGGCCAAGGTGCACTACCCGGCCGAATTTGCCGCGGCCAACATGAGCGTGGCGCTCGACGACACCGACAAGCTGAAGATCTTCCACGACGACGCGGTGGCGCTGGGCCTGAGCTTCGAGCCGCCCAACGTCAACACCTGCGGCTACCGTTTCGAGCCGGTGGCCGACAGACGAGTGCGCTACGGGCTGGGGGCCGTCAAGGGCACCGGGCAGGGCGCGATCGAGGCGATTCTGCAGGCACGTCAAGAGGGCGGCCCCTTCAAATCGCTGTTCGACTTCTGCGCCCGCGTGGACCGAGGCCGCATCAACAAGCGCGTGGTCGAGGCGCTGATCAAGGCCGGTGCGTTCGACACGCTCACGCCGCAGCGTGCGTCGCTGATGGCCAGTGTGGGCCTGGCGTTCGACTTTGCCGACTCGCAGACGGCCAACGCGCATCAGGTCGGCCTGTTCGACTTCGGCGCCGACGACGCCGACCAGCATGCCGCCAGCACCCGGGAGCCGGAGCTCGTGGCGGGCGAGCCCTGGAGCATCAAGGAGCGGCTGTTGCTGGAGAAGACGGCGCTCGGCTACTACCTGTCGGGCCACCTGTTCGACCAGAGTGCCGACGAGGTGCGCCGCTTTGCCAAGCGCCGCATGGCCGACCTGATCGACACCCGCGAGCCGCAGGTGCTGGCCGGCATCGTGGGTGACCTGCGCATCGTCAACGGCCAGCGTGGCCGCGTGGCGATCTTCAAGCTCGATGACAAGACCGAGCCGATCGAAGCCGTGGCCAGCGAAGAACTGCTCAACGCTCACAAAGATCTGTTCAAGGACGACGAGCTGATCATCGTGCTCGGCAAGGTGCAGCCAGACCGCTTTTCGGGCGGCATGCGCCTGAACGTGCAGCAGGTCTGGGACCTGGCCAGCGCGCGCTGCCGCTTCGGCAAGTACCTGCGTGTCGAGGTCAACGGCAGCATTCCGCCGGTGGCCGAGGTGCTGCGCGACTTCCCCATGCGCAGACGAGTCACCGAACAGGGCGAGCTGCCGCTCGGGCTGGCGGTGCGCCTGCAACTGCACCGCCAGCAGGTCAGCGCCGAACTCGACCTGGGCGACGGCGCGCGGTTTTTCCCGTGCGACGCCGCGCTCGAACGCTGGCGGGCCGGCGCCAACCAGGGTCGCGCAGACGTCGTTTACGACTGAGCTCGGGCTGAGTTCGCGCTGACGGCGTGCGGCCCCGGGTGAGACCGCTACGCAACACTTGCGCGCGCAGGTGGGCCAGTTCGCGACCGCCGATCAGCATCATTTGACCGTTCATCGACGGCAACCCCCAAGAACTGGGGGGGTGGGTCCACAATCCTCTGTAACAAAGTCTTACGGGCCGGGTGGTCGTTTGTCCGTCAATCGGGCCAGCGCTGCCCTTCAGAGGAGAAGCCCCATGCGGATGAGACGCGACAGGTTTGACGGGCTGGCGGCCACCGCGCAGCGCGGTTTCACGCTGGTCGAACTGATGGTCACGCTGGTGGTGCTGGCCGTGTTGCTGGCGCTGGCGGCGCCCAACATGGTGAGCTTCGTCAACAACAGCCGGCTGCGTGCGTCGCAGGGCGAATTCGTGTCGGCACTGATGCTGGCGCGCAGCGAGGCCACCCGGCGTGGCGAGTTCGTTGGCGTGGCGGCCCGCGGCGCGATCGTCGCTGGCGCCGAGTTCAGCGGCGGCTGGCAGGTGTTCATCGACAAGAACCGGGATGGTGTGCTCGATGCCGGCGAAGACATCGTTCGCAGCTACCCGGCGCTCAGCGGTGGGCAGCGATTCGGGACGACGCCGGCCAATGTGACCATGGCCCGCTTCACGCCGCGCGGCTTTCTTGCCGGTTTGCCGGTGCAGTTCACGCTGTGCGGTCAGGCGGGCCAGAGCAAGGGTTACCGGATCAGCCTCGAATCGGTGGGCCTGACGGAAGTCAAGGAGCAGACCACATGCTCATGAAGCACCGGCTCAAGATAAACCGGCGCCGCAGCGCCGTCGGTTATGCGTTGCTGGAGGCAATGATCGCGGTGATCGTGGCCGCCGTCGGCTTCATCGGCGCGGCGCGCATGCAGACCTTCGGCATGAAGCTCAACGCCAGCGCGCAGTTGCGCCAGAAGGCCACCTTGCTGGGTTACCAGATGACCGACAGGATCCGCGCCAACCAGGCTGGCGCCGATGCCGGTGCCTACGACAACCTGACCACGAGCAACAACAACGCCTGCCTCTCGTCCACCGCGGGCTGCGCGGGTGGGGCGGCAGTGGCGGCGTCGGACTACGCCGAATGGCTGCGCGACGTGACCGAACAACTGCCCGGCGGTACCGGCGTGGTGTGCAAGGACAGCACACCCGAGACGCCGGTCTGCGACGGGGTGGGCAACGTGATCACGGTCAACGTGGGTTGGTCGGACAACGTCTCCACCGGTTTGCCGTCGCGCTTCGTGACCCTGGTGCGCACGTCGCGGGAGACGGCGCCATGAGGGCCTGTGCCTCTAAAGTCAAGAGCGTCAAGAGCGTCAAGGCCGTCAAGGCGGGCGAGAGCGTCAGCGGCGTCAAGAGCGCAATGACCGCGCCGCGCCGGTGGCGGGCCGTGGCCGGCATGACGCTGGTCGAACTGATGGTGGGCATGGCGGTGGGCTTGTTCGTGGCCACCGTGGCGATTGCCACCTTCGTCAGCACGCGCACCTTGAACGTGGTCAACGCCTCCACCACGCGCATGGGCGAGAACGCGCGGCTGGCGATGGACACGCTGCACACCGAACTGCGCAACAGCGGCTTTGCCGGTTGCTGGCCGCTGGCGCTGCGCAAGCAGGCCTGGCCCGACGTGCTGAACGCTTCGGCCAGCGACGACTTCATCGTCGACGGCCGCCTGGGCCTGCGTGGTTACAAGGGCGATCCGAGCGGCAACTTCAGCCCGGCGCCGAATGCCGCGCTGCTGCAGACGATGGGCCTTGGCCGCACGCTGCAAACGAACAGCGACATCATCTCGGTGCGCGTGCCGGCCGACGAAGCCGCCTGGGACGTGACCGAAGCCATGGCGACGGCCGATGCCAACCCCAAGCTGCACTCCGGCGCCTTCAGTGGGCTGGGCGCGCCGGAAGCCGACGACATTCTGTTGATCGCCGATTGCACCCAGGCGACCCTCTTCAGGGTGACCTCCGTCGATCCGGCGACCGGCTTGCTCGGCCATGGCGTGCAGACCGGGGCGCTGCGCAACAAGCAGGCGGGCCTCGGGCACACCTACGGCAAAGGCGCCACCGTGTACCGCGTTCAGACGCGCCACTATTTCGTGGCGCGCAGTGCGGACAACATCAACTCGCTGTGGCGCCTGTCGGTGCCGGCGCGACCGGGCGAAGCCGCAGCCGTCGAGGTGGCCAAAGGCATCGATCGCCTGCTGGTCAGGTACGGCATCAACACCGTGGCCGACCAGGACGTGACCCGCTACGTCGATGCGGCGGCGGTGCCGGCGTGGGATCGCGTGGTCTCGGCCCGCGTGCAACTGCTGCCCGCCACGCCCAGCGACAACATGGCCACGGCGCGCCAGACCTACCGCTTCGACGGCCAGGACGTGACGGCCACCGATCGGCGCGTTCGCAACCCGCTGACGGAGGTCGTCACGCTCAGGACGGCTGCCAAATGACGCACCCGATGACGCACCAGAGGACGCACCCGATGACGCACGCCGCCGCTTCCTGTCGTCGCCAGCGCCTGCGCCAGATCCAGCGCCCGGTGCGCCGCCAGCGCGGCTTGTCGCTGATCACGACCTTGCTGTTCATGGTGTCGGCGCTGATGCTGGGTGTGTCGGTGCTCAGCGTCAACGTGATGCAGGAAAAAGTGATCGGCAATACCAAGGACCGCGACCTGGCTTTCCAGGCCGCCGAAGCGGCCTTGCGCGACGGTGAAGAAGACCTGGTGCGCAAGCTGCCCGCCGGCTCGGTGTTCTCGCCGACCTGCGCCGCCGGGCTGTGCCTGCCGCCGGCGCGGCGCGCGGAGGCCTTGTCCGTTGCGGCCCACGAGGTGGCTGGGTTCGACTGGACCAACCCCGGCCAGGTGCGCATGTACGGCGCCTACACCGGCGCCACGCGGTTCCCTGGTGTGTATGGGGAAGGCCAGCCGGCAGGCCAGCCGCGCTACGTGATCGAACAACTCGGCTTCGTCGGCACGGCCAGCGGCGAACGGAGCGAAGTGCTGGGCAGCGACCCCGGGCAACGGCCGGCGGTGGCTTACCGCATTACGGCGCGCGGCACCGGCGCACGCGAAGAGACCGTGGTGGTCCTGCAGTCCATCTACACCAAGCCATGAGGGCCGCCCCATGAAAAACACCGCGCCCTGCGTGGCCCTCGCGGCCTTCGCGCGTTGGAGCCTGGCGGCGTTGCTCGCAGGCGTTTGCGGCGCCGGCTTTGCTGCACCGCCTTTCGAGATGGCACCGTATCCGCTGGTGCTCGCCCCCACGGTCAAGCCCAACCTGATGGTCATCCTCGACAACTCCCAGTCGATGGACGGCACGATGGCGGGCAAGGTGATCTCCGGCAACGACCCGAGCACCCGCTCCAACATCGCCCGCAGCGTGTTGCGCAACATCATCGACACCAATCGGAACGCGTTCAACTGGGGCCTGACGACTTTCGAGACCACGTCGGACCTGTTGTTCAACACCCAGGCCTACTACCTGGGCAAGAGCAACACCATGCTCTACACCGACACCTGCGTGAACGGTGTGTCCAACGTGGCCGGCCCGCTGGGCAACCTGCGCTGCCTCGCCAACCCCGACAGGGCCAACGGCTTTCCGTTCATCACCTACGAAAAGTCGGGCGACGACAGCGACGTCAACGACGTGTACTACACCAGCGACACAAGCAAGGTGTACGGCCTGGGCACCGGCGGGGCGAGCTTTCGGCTGTGGCCTTCGCGTCTGCCCAACACGGGTTGGGCCGACACCGACTTCACCGGCACGCCGCAAGACCTCCGATTCACGCCCACCGACGCCGGCTTCTTCCCCCAGGCGCCGTATTCGCGCGCGCTGTTCCTGACCCGCGGCTGGGGCTACAACAGCAACATCACCGGTGCCGGCAAGATCGTCGAGCCGGTCCAGCCCGGCGCCGACGCGCACATCGCGCGCCTGATGACGCGGCTCGGCGACGAGACCAACGGCAACACCGGCGAGATCAAGAACTCGGCCGTGTTCACGCCGCTCACCGGGTCCTTGCAGACCGTCAGGAGCTACTTCGCTCAAGGGCAGTCGGCCACCGTCAAGAGCCCGATCGAGCAGGTCTGCCAGTCCAACTTCGTCGTGCTGGCGACCGATGGCAACCCCACCGGCACCACCGGCGGTGCGCAGTACAACCCGAGCCAATGGGTCAATACCAAGGACCCAACGACCGGCGTGTGGACCTGGGGCCAGGCCCAGCAAGACGTGTTCGCCCAGATCAGCGCGCTGCGCAGCACCACGCTGACCGGCCCCAACATTGCCGCCGGGGCGCCTGCGAACCAGAACTTCGACATCAAGACCTACGTCATCGGCATGGGTGACACGGTGGCCAACGAAAGTTCGGTCGCGGCGCTGCATGAGATGGCCCGCCGGGGCAACGCCCACCCAAGCGCCTTCCTGGGCAACAGCGCGGCTTCGATCCAGAGCGCCTTCCAGACCATCGTCGGCGACATCAAGGGCAAGACCGCCGCGAACGCCGCGGTGGCCTTGAACACCGGCACGTGGACAGCGGGTGCCTCGGTCTACCAGGCCAAGTTCGACAGCACCGATTGGTCGGGCAGCCTGCAGGCCTACCCGATCAGTGCGTTGGGGGTGGTGGGTGCCACGCCGGCGTGGAATGCCGCCGTCGAGATCAAGGCGCAGAACTGGGACACGCAGCGAAACATCATCACGTACAAGCCTTCGGCGGCATTCGGTTCGCGTGGCATTGCGTTTCGCTGGCCGATCGACCCGGCCAGCCCGCGCCCGACCGAACTGGACCCGGGCCAGATCACCGCGCTGGCGCGCGATTCCGATGGCACCGCCGACTCGTTCGGCGCCGCGCGGCTGGCCTTTCTGCGCGGCGATCCGTCGCGCGAGGCGCGTAGCTGCGCGACGCCACCATGCGCGGCGCCGCAATTCCGCAACCGCCCGACCACGCCGCTGGGCGACATCGTGAACTCCACGCCGTACTACGTGGCCGCGCCGGCCTTCGGCTACTTCGACGACTTCGAGGCGGCGCCGTACAGCAGCTTCGTCAACACCCACCGGGAGCGCACGCCGGTGCTGTATGTCGGCGCGAACGACGGCATGCTGCATGCCATTGACGCGGGCACTGGCAAAGAGCTGTTCGCTTACGTGCCGGCGGCGGTGTATGAATCGCTCTCGAACCTGAGCTCGCTGAGTTTCAACCACCGCTTCACTGTCGACGGGCCGCCCACCGTGGGCGACGTGTATTACGGTGGCGCCTGGCACAGCTTGCTGGTGGCCGGCATGCGCGCCGGCGCCAAAGGGGTGTACGCACTCGACGTGACCAACCCGGCGAACTTTGCCGAAGGCAACGCCGGCAGCATCGTGCGCTGGGAGTTCCAGGACCCTGACCTGGGCCACGTGTTCGGCCAGCCGCTGCTGGTCAAGACCAACAACGGCCGCTGGTCGGTGATCGTCAGCGGCGGCTACAACGTGGGCAATGCATTCGGCCGGGCGATGCTGTTCGTGCTGGACGCCGAGACCGGCGCGCTGCTGAAGAAGATTGACACCACCGTCGGCACCGCGGCCAGCCCGAACGGCCTGTCCGCGCCTGCGGCCATCGATGTGAACGCCGACGGCATTGCCGACGTGGTGTATGCCGGCGACCTGAACGGCAACCTCTGGAAGTTCGACCTGCGGGGCGCCACGGTGGCCGACTGGTCGCTCGGCAATGGGGCGCTGGCCTTGTTCAGCACGCCGGGCGGCCAGCCCATCACCGTGCGGCCCGATGTGACCCGTTATCCGGGCGGGGCCTATCTGGTGGGTTTTGGCACCGGCCGCTTCCTGGCCACCGGCGACCCGACCGACTCCGCCGCGCAATCGATCTACGCGATCGTCGACAAAGGCACCGGCACCACGGTGGCGCTGGCCGATCTGCAGCAGCAGCGCTTTGTGCAGACGGCCACCCGCAGCGGGGTGCGCTACCGCCTGAGCACCCACGCGGTGGGCTCGCCGGCCGATAACCGCATCGACGGTGACGACACGATCTCCAACCCCGCCTACCTTGCCGACAAGAAGGGTTGGTACGTGAACCTGCCCACCCGCGGCGAGCGAGTGATCGAAGACGCTCAGTTCCGCGGCGGCCGCCTGATTCTGGTGACGATGATTCCCGACACCACGTCGCCTTGCTCCACGGGTGGCACCGGCTGGCTGATCGAGCTCGACGCGCTGACCGGCAACCGGCTCGAGAGTGTGACCTTCGACACCAACGGCGACCGAGACTTCACGCTGGCGGACTATGTTGATTTCCCGATCTCGGGCAGCGGTGGCAACAACGTCTCGGGCCGCTCCTTCGACGCCGTGCCGTCCCGGCCGGCCACGATCGGCAGCGGCAAGATCGCCTGGCGGGTGATTGGCACGGGTGACGGCGAACGCCCGACCGTGGGGGTTCCGGCAGACCCAGCGCGCGCCGGGCGGGCCATGTGGCGCGAAGTGCGGTGACGGTCCAGGCTTGCCACGAAAGGGCGAAACCAATGAACGCAGTTTGCGGATTCACGTTGCGGGGCAGCTTGCTCGGCACCTTGCTCGGTACCTTGCTCGTATCGCTGCTCGCATCGGCGCCGACCCATGCTGCGCGTGCCATCGACGTGCCGCCGCCGACGCGCGCGGCCGTGTTGAACGCGCCGCTGCCCGACCCCGCCACCCAGGCCGACGACAGCAGCAGCCTGCGCCAGGGCGTGGTGACCGACATCAGCCCGAACGCCGACTGGCTCTTCATCAACGGCAGCTGGCTGCGGGTGGCCGAAGGCAGCACCCGGCTGTTCCGGCAAGGGCGGCCGGTGCAGGCCAAGGCGGTCGGCAAGGGGCAGCGGGTCGAATTCACACTGGCGCCCGGGGTGGCCGATCGCAAGACCTTGGGCATCGTCTATGTGCAGTGAGGGTCGCCGCTATCACCGTTACCTCTGCCGCTCCCGCCCGACTGCGCGCGTCGCGCGAGCCGGGTTCACCTTGATCGAGTTGATGATCGTGGTGGTGGTCGTGGCGATCCTGGCCGTGGTCGTGCTTCCGTCGTACCAGAGTTATGTGCAGAAGGCGCGCCGCACCGACGCCAAGTCGGCGCTGACCTCCGCGGCGCAAATGCTCGAGCGCTTCGCCACCGAGAACCCCACCAAGGGTTTTTCGACCGCCACGCTGGGCACCGGCGGCGTGTTCGCCGATCGCAGCGAGAACGGCCACTACACGCTGACGCTTCCTGTCAAGGAGGTGTCGAGATTCACGCTGAGGGCCACACCGCGGGACGCCCAGGCCAACGATGCCTGCAAGAGCTTCACGCTCGACCACAGCGGCACGCGCGGCGTGGCAGACACAAGCAAGTCGGCCGAGGAATGCTGGCAGTGAGCGTTGATTTGTCGGCATTCCGGAAAGGTCGACGCATGCTGGCCTGACCTACCATTGCCGCCAGGGCGGCAAGGGGCTGGGCATGGCGCGCAATGAGTGAGACGTCGGCAATCACAGGGCTGGTGCTGACCGGCGGTGGCGCCCGCGCGGCGTACCAGGTCGGCGTGCTCAAGGCGGTGGCGCAGATCCGGCGCGAATGTGGCGCCCCGCACACGAACCCCTTCCCGGTGATCACCGGCACCTCGGCCGGCGCCATCAACGCCGCGGCGCTGGCCTGCCGCGCCGATGACTTCGACGGCGCGGTGAACATGCTGTGCCAGGTGTGGGAGAACTTCCACGCCGAGCAGGTCTACCGTTCCGATTCGATCGGCGTGCTGCGCACCGGCGCGCGCTGGCTGACGATGATGTCGCTCGGCTGGCTGATCGCCCGCTGGCGCCGCGCCAAGCCGCGTTCACTGCTCGACAACGAACCCTTGTCGATGCTGCTCGGGCGCCTGGTCAGCACCGAGCGGGTGCGGCAGATGATGCGCGAAGGGCACCTGCAGGCGCTGGCTGTCACCGCGTCGAGTTACGGCTCGGGCCTGCACGTGACCTTCTACGAAGCGGCCACCGACATCGTGCCGTGGACGCGCTCGCAGCGCATTGCGGTGCGCGACGGGATCACCGTGCCGCACCTGCTGGCCTCGTCGGCGATTCCGTTCGTGTTCCCGGCCCAGGCCTTGAACATCGACGGCCGCACCGAATACTGCGGCGACGGTTCGATGCGTCAGTCGGCCCCCATCTCGCCGGCGGTGCACCTGGGAGCGCAGCGCATCCTGGTGGTCGGGGCAGGGCGCATGCACGAGCCCGCCGGGCCGCGCGCGAGCAGCAGCGAGTACCCCAACCTGGCGCAGATCGCCGGGCACGCGCTGTCGAACATCTTTCTGGATGCGCTGGCGGTTGACGTGGAACGCCTGCAGCGTATCAACAGCACGCTCAAGCTGCTGCCGCCGCACGCACTGGCGCGCACCAGCCTGCGGCCGATCGAGGTGCTGGTCATCGCGCCCAGCCAGCGGCTGGACGATCTGGCCGCCAAGCACCTGGGCAGCCTGCCCGCGCCGATCCGCGCGATGCTGCGCGGGGTGGGCGTGTCGGGCCGCGGTGAAGACGCGCGCGGCGCGGCCCTGGCCAGCTACCTGCTGTTCGAGTCGGCCTACACGCGCGAGCTGGTGGCGCTGGGGGTGGCCGACACGATGAACCGGCGCGACGAAGTGGTGAGCTTTTTCGGTTGGGAGCGCAGGCGGCGCGCGCGCTCGGAAGCGGTGCCCAGCGGGTTCGAGCTGACCGAGTTCGAGTAGGGAAAGAAGAACGCCCCGCAATGCGGGGCGCTTGTTCAGGTGTAGTTGCCTCTGCCGTGTCTTACTTCGGCTTGGCTTCCGAAGCCTTGGCAGCGACGGGCTTGGCAGCACCGGCTGCGGCAGGCTTGTCATCCTTGGCTTTCATTGCCGCGGCGGCCTTCTCTTCCTTGGCCTTCTTCGCAGCGGCAGCCTTCTCTTCTTTTTCTTTCGCCTTCGCGGCAGCCTTGTCTTCCTTCTCCTTCTTGGCGGCGGCCTTCTTGTCGTCGGCGCTCATCGGTGCGGCGGGCTTGTCGGCCTTCTTGTCATCGGCCTTGGCCATCGGTGCTGCTGCGGTGGCAGGAGCGGCGGCCGGCGCAGCGGCCGGCATCTTCTTCTCTTCGGCCTTGGGGGCAGCGGCAACGGCGGCAGCGGCGGCCGGCTTGTCGTCCTTCTTGGCCATCGGAGCAGCGGCTGCCGGGGCGCCCTTGAAGGCCGCGCCGTTGACGGTCAGGCCTTCGGTCGAGAACTTAGCGGCGTTGCCATCGCCCACACCCTTGACGCGTTCGACCATGTCGTTCCAGTCCTTGAACGGCGCCTTCTTGCGCTCGTCGATGATCTTGGCAGAAATGCCCGGGCCGATGCCCTTGACAGCTTCGAGCTCGGCCTGGGTGGCCTTGTTGGCGTCGACGGCGGCGAATGCGGCGGCGGCGAACAGGGCCAGCATCGCGGCCAGAAGTTTCTTGATCATGTGTGTCTTCCTCGGTGGGTTTGGGAGCGCTGAAGGCCGTCGAGCAAGGTCTAGGCCGGATGGAGGCGGCCTGGATGCGCCGCCGCAGGGCCTACAACGGGCCGCGCGGCGGGTGCGTTGACGAGTTGGCTCAAGGCTTCTTCTGCGCGGCCGGCTTGGCTTCGCCGGCTTTCTTCGCCGCGGTCGCCGCGGGGGCTGCCGGCGCGTCGAAACCGGTGCCATTGACGGTCAGGCCCTGGGCGGAAAACTTTGCCGCATTGCCGGCCCCGACGCCCTTGACGCGGTCGATCATGTCGCGCCAATCCTTGAACGTCGCCTTCTTGCGCTCGTCGAGGATGCGGCTGGCAATCGCCGGGCCGATGCTCTTGACGGCTTCGAGCTCGGCCTGGTTGGCCTGGTTCGCATCGACGGCCGCAAACGTTGCGCTGGCGAGCAGCGCGAAGGCCGCGACGACGAGGGACTTGAGCAGGGTGGTGAGGTTGTTCATGGTGACATCTCCGAGGGGTGTTGCGGGCCGCGTGATTGCAGGCCCGGAACGGATTCTTCCGGGCCGCCCCGCGGCTGAAAATCACCATGAAGTGCCACCCCGAAAGGCGTCCCCCGAAAGGGTGGCGCCTCAGCAGGGCACAGGCTCAGCCGGTCTGCGAGAGCCGCTCGACGTACTGGCGCACGCCGGTGGCCACGTCGGCGAACGGCAGGTCGCAGCCGCTCGCACGCAGGCGGCTCAGGTCGGCCTGGGTCATGCATTGGTACTTGCCGACCAGCGCCTGAGGGAAGTCGATGTACTCGATGATGCCCTGCGAAACCAGTTCGGCCAGCGGCAGCGCGCCCAGGCCGGCGAGCGCGCGCGCGCTGTTGACCACGGCCACGGCAACGTCGTTGAACGGTTGCGCCCGGCCGCTGCCCAGGTTGAAGATGCCGCTGCTCTCAGGGTGCTGCAAGAACCACAGGTTGACGGCCACTACGTCATCGACGAACACGAAGTCGCGCGACTGCTGGCCGGGCGCATAACCGTTGTACTCGCCGAACAGCTTGACCTTGCCGGTCTCGCGATACTGGTTGAAGTGATGGAACGCCACCGAGGCCATGCGGCCCTTGTGCTGTTCGCGCGGCCCGTACACGTTGAAGTAGCGGAAGCCCGCCACCTGCACGGTGGCGCGCGGCAGCATGCGGCGCACCACGTTGTCGAACAGCAGCTTGGAGTAGCCGTAGACGTTGAGCGGCTGCTCGAACGCCGGCTCCTCGCGGAACGACGCACTGCCGCCGTAGGTGGCGGCCGACGACGCGTACAGCAGCCGCGTGCCCTGGGCCTGGCAGGCGTCGAGCAGGTCTTTGGAGCAGCGGTAGTTGTTGTCGAGCATGAAGCGGCCGTTGTGCTCCATCGTGTCGGAGCAGGCGCCCTGGTGCAGCACTGCGTCGATCGGGCCGAGCTCGGCGCGCGTGAAGCGCGCATAGAACTCGCTCTTGTCGAAGTAATCGCTGATCCGCGCGCCGAGCAGGTTTCGGTACTTGGGGCCGTCGGTCAGGTCGTCGACAGCGATCACGTCGTCGATGCCGATTGCGTTGAGCCCATGCACCAGGTTGCTGCCGATCATGCCGGCGGCGCCAGTGACCACGACTTTCATGTGCCGTCCCTCGTGTCTGTCGTCATGCCTGTGTTCATGCAAAGAGTTCGTCGTAGCTCACGCTGGCGGTGCCGAACTTGCCCACCACGATGCCACCGGCGCGGTTGGCAATCGGCATCGCATCGCGCAGGCTGATGCCAGCGGCCAGCATGGTGGCCAAGGTGGCGATCACGGTGTCGCCAGCGCCGGTCACGTCGAACACCTCGCGCGCTTGTGCCGGCACCTGCACGTGGCCGCCGTCGTCAAACAGCGACATGCCTTCTTCGGAGCGCGTCACCAGCAGACCGTCCAGGTGGTGCGTCCGCCGCAAGGCCTGCGCGCGTTCATGCAGTTGTGCTTCGCTGCTCCATTGCCCCACCACCTGCGCCAGCTCGGCGCGGTTGGGCGTGACGACGGTGGCGCCGGCATAGCGGCTGTAGTCGCTGCCTTTGGGGTCCACCAGCACCGGTTTGCCCAGTTTGCGAGCCAGCTCGATCATGCGCGGAATGTGCTCCAGCCCGCCCTTGCCGTAGTCGGAGAACAGCACCGCGTCATGGTCCGGCAGCGCCGCTTCATAGTCGCTCAGCATGCTGGCCAGCACCTCGTGATCGGGCTGGTTCTCGAAGTCCACGCGGATCAGCTGCTGCGAGCGGCCGATGACTCTGAGCTTGACGATGGTGTACAGATTGGGATCACTGCCCAGCAGCGCGGTGACGCCGTGTGCGGCCAGCATCTGGCGCAGCTTGCGGGCCGGTTCGTCGTCGCCGACGACGGTCAGCAAGGTGGCCTGCGCACCCAGCGTCTTCACGTTCAACGCCACGTTGGCGGCACCGCCCAGGCGCTCTTCCTCGCGGTTCACGCGCACCACCGGCACGGGAGCCTCGGGCGAGATGCGGTCGACGGCGCCGAACCAGTAGCGGTCCAGCATCGCGTCGCCGACCACCAGCACGCGCGCTTGCGCGAGCCGCTCGCGGGTGACCGCGCGTTCGCCCGTCGTCGGCTTGCTCATCCCAGGTCCTCCAGGCGCTGCGGCGGGTAGCTGTCCCAGTTCAGGCAGCCCGGGCATTGCCAGAAGTAGTGCTGGGCCTCGAAGCCGCAAGCGGCGCAGCGGTAGCGTTGCAGCGGCCGTGCGGCACGGCCGAGTGCGTCGCGCAGACTGTCGGCCTCGGCCTCACTCAGGGTCCGGCCGTGGCTCTGCGCCAGCAATGCCTGCGCGGCCGACAAGGTGGGCTGGTCGCGGAGGTGCGTCAGCAGGCGTTCGCGTTGGCGTTCGGGGTTGGGTTCGAGCGCGGCAATCGCCTGCAGCAGGTCCATCGTCGGGGTGCGCAGGTGTTGGGCGCGCAGCTTGCCCAGTGCGGCGCCGCCTTCACCGCACGCGATGGCGCTGGCGGCGTAGTCGCGCGCGACCAGGCTGAAGGCGTCGGGTTGCACGGCCGAGAGTTCGTTCCACAGCGACAGCGCCAGCGCGTGGTCGCCCGCCGCGGCGGCACGCTGGCCGGCCAGCACGAGAGGGCGCGCGCCTCGCGGCGCGGCCTCGCGCGCCTGGCGCAGGGCGTCGTCGGCCACCGCCGGTTGCTGCTTGGCGTCAGCCTCGAGCGCGAGCTCGCACCAGTAGTGCGAAACACGCGCCGCGAACGACGCGGTCCCGGTGCGCTCGAGTTCGCGCGCCTCTTCCACGGCGGCCTGCCAGTCGCGCGAGCGTTCGTGCAGGTTCAGCAGCGCCAGGCGCGCTTCGGTGTCGAACGCGGTGCCGTGCAGTGCTCGATAGGCTTGTTCGGCGCGGTCGAACAGGCCGGCCTTCATGAAGTCTTGCGCCAGCGCGTGCTGGGCGCGCGTGCGTTCGGCCTTGGGCAGGTCGGCCCGGTTGAGCAGGTGTTCGTGCACCCGCACCGCGCGTTCGTACTCGCCGCGGCGGCGGAACAGGTTGCCGAGTGCGAAGTGCAGGTCGGACGTGTCGGGGTCTTGCTGAACGGCCTCGATGAAGGCGTCGATCGCCTTGTCGTGCTGTTCGTTGAGCAGCAGGTTCAGGCCCTTGTAGTAGGCCTTGGGCGAGTCGTTCTGCTCACGCTTCCACTGCCGCATGTCGAAGCGCGACGCCAGCCAGCCGATCGCAAACGCCACCGGCAGGCCGAGCAGCAGCCACTGCAGATCAAAGTCCATCACGCGGGGGAGCTTGCAGTACCGATTCGGGTGGCGACACGGTGGCCGGTGGCTCCACCGGCAGGGCATCGTCGGTGTGTCGGCGCGCGACACGGCGATGGCGCCACCAGCTCGGCACCATCGCCAGCACGCCGAAGGCGCAGCCGAGCGCAAACGCGCCGAGCACGATGAACACCATGGGCGCGCGCCACTCTTGGCCGAAGAACCAGCGCACGCCGGCGTCGTGCTGGTTGTTCAGCGCAAACGCGAACAAGGTGAAGAAGATGGCTGCCCGGAACAGCCAGACGAGGATTCGCATGGGTGCGATCGGCAGGCCGCCGCCTCAGGGGCTCGACGGGCCGGTCGGGCCGGCTGCCTCTTGCGGCGGCATCTTCTCGTCCACCGCTTCGCGCAAGGCCTTGCCCGGCTTGAAGTGCGGCACGAGCTTTTCGGGAATCACCACCTGCTCGCCCGAGCGCGGGTTGCGGCCCACGCGCGGCGGCCGGCGGTTGATCGAGAAGCTGCCAAAGCCGCGAATTTCGATGCGGTGCCCACGCGCGAGCGCGTCGGACCTCGCATCCAGGATGGTCTTCACCGCGAACTCGGTGTCGCGGTGGGTGAGCTGGCTGAAACGTTCAGCCAGCTGCACCACCAGGTCCGAGCGAGTCAAGCAAAACCCCCCGCGCGCCAGCGCACCGGAACAACAATCAGGAGTTGTTGTTCTGGTTGTCCAGCTTGGCGCGCAGCAGCGCACCCAGGCTGGTCGTACCGGCGTTCTCGCGCTCGCTGGTCTGCGAAAGGCGCTGCATGGCTTCCTGGTTGTCGGCGTTGTCCTTGGCCTTGATCGACAACTGGATCGAACGCGTCTTGCGGTCGACGTTGATGATCACGGCGTTGACTTCGTCGCCTTCCTTCAGCATGTTGCGTGCGTCTTCGACACGGTCGCGGCTGATCTCGGAAGCGCGCAGGTAGCCCGTCACGTCTTCGTTCAGCTGGATCTCGGCGCCACGTGCATCGACGGTCTTGACCTTGCCGGTCACCGACATGCCGCGGTCGTTGACCGAGGTGTAGCTGGTGAACGGATCGGAGTC
This sequence comes from Methylibium sp., assembly GCA_031382215.1. Classification (GTDB taxonomy): domain Bacteria; phylum Pseudomonadota; class Gammaproteobacteria; order Burkholderiales; family Burkholderiaceae_C; genus LGRD01. Next base: position 8,317 of record JANMYQ010000165.1, on the reverse strand, counting down.
GAGCTGCTTGATGCCGAGCGAAATGCGCTCGCGTTCCACGTCGACCGCCAGCACGATGGCCTCGACCTCCTGGCCCTTCTTGTAGTTGCGCACCGCCGCTTCGCCGGGCTCGTTCCATGACAGGTCGGACAGGTGCACCAAGCCGTCGATGCCGGCGGCCAGACCCACGAACACGCCGAAGTCGGTGATCGACTTGACGGGGCCCTTGACGCGGTCACCGCGCTGCACCGTGGTGGAAAACTCTTCCCACGGGTTGGCCTTGCACTGCTTCATGCCCAGGCTGATGCGGCGCTTGTCTTCGTCGATCTCGAGCACCATGACTTCGACCTCGTCGCCCAGCGAGACGATCTTGTTCGGCGCGACGTTCTTGTTGGTCCAGTCCATTTCGGACACGTGCACCTAGCCTTCGATGCCCGGCTCGATCTCGACGAACGCGCCGTAGTCAGCGATGTTGGTGATCTTGCCGAACAGGCGCGTGCCGTTCGGGTAGCGGCGCGAAACGCCGTGCCACGGGTCGTCGCCCAGTTGCTTGATGCCCAGCGAAACGCGGTTCTTCTCGGCGTCGAACTTCAGCACCTTGGCCTGCAGTTCCTGGCCGACCTGCACCACCTCGCTCGGGTGGCGCACGCGGCGCCAGGCCATGTCGGTGATGTGCAGCAGGCCGTCGATGCCGCCGAGGTCGACGAACGCACCGTATTCGGTGATGTTCTTGACCACGCCGTTGACGATCGCGCCTTCGCTCAGCGTGCTCAGCAGCTTGGAGCGTTCTTCGCCCATCGAAGCCTCGACGACAGCGCGGCGCGACAACACGACGTTGTTGCGCTTGCGGTCGAGCTTGATGACCTTGAACTCCATCGTCTTGCCCTCGAACGGGCTCATGTCCTTGACCGGGCGGGTGTCGAGCAGCGAGCCCGGCAGGAAGGCGCGGATGCCGTTGACCAGTACCGTCAGGCCACCCTTGACCTTGCCGTTCACCGTGCCGGTGACGAACTCACCGGATTCCAGTGATGTTTCCAAGGAAAGCCACGAGGCCAGGCGCTTGGCCTTGTCGCGCGACAGGATGGTGTCGCCGTAACCGTTCTCGACGGCGTCGATCGCCACCGAGACGAAGTCGCCGACCTGCACTTCGAGTTCGCCGTGGTCGTTCTTGAATTCTTCGATCGGCACGTAGGCTTCGCTCTTGAGCCCGGCGTTGACCACCACAAAGCTGTGTTCGACACGTACCACCTCGGCGGTGATGACTTCGCCGGTGCGCATTTCAGAGCGCTGCAGCGATTCTTCGAACATGGCGGCGAAAGAGTCGACGCCGGCAGGGGTGGCCACTTGAGTTTGAGACATTGATGAGTTCCGATGCAGCGTCGCCGCTGCGGGTTGGGTTGCAAAACCGACGCCCTGGTGTGCCTCGGATGGGTTGGCACGGGAGGGAGGGCGGCGGGCTTCTCTGGTGGCCCCGCGCCGCACACCCGGCGCGGGGCTGGGCATCAGGCGAAAGGCCTGCGCTGCTGCCAGACTTCAAGAACTGCGTCCACCGAGGCTTGCACGGTGATCGCCGAGTTGTCCAGCAGCGTCGCATCTTCGGCCGGCTTCAATGGCGCGACGCTGCGGTTTTGGTCCCGGGCGTCACGCGCTTCCAAGTCAGCGCGAAGACTATCGATATTAGCGGAAATTCCCTTTGAAATCAATTGCTTGTGCCGTCGCTCGGCGCGCGTGGCGGCGCTCGCCGTCAGAAAAACTTTCAGGTCGGCGGTGGGGAAGATCACCGTGCCCATGTCGCGCCCATCGGCCACCAGGCCTGGCACGCGCCGGAACGACAGCTGCAGCTCGCGCAATGCGGCGCGCACGGCGGGCCAGGCCGAGATCTTCGAGGCCATCGCGCCCACTTCTTCGAGCCGCAGCGCCTCGGTCACGTCAAGCCCGCCCAAGCTGATGTGGTCGGTGGAAAAGTGCAGGTCCAGCCCGGCGGCCAGTTCGGCCAAGCGGGGTTCATCGTCGGTGCTCACCCCCAGGCGCAGCGCAGTCAACGCGGTGGCACGGTAGACCGCGCCGGAATCGAGAAAGTGGTAACCCAGCGCCTTGGCCAGCACGCTCGCCAGGGTGCCCTTGCCGGAGGCGGTCGGGCCGTCCACCGTGATGACGGGGATGTCTTCGGTGCCGGTGCGGACGATGCCGAACAGGGTCTCGAAGTACTCGGGGAAGGTCTTGCCGACGCACTGCGGGTCGAGCATGCGCACCGGCACGGGAGGCTCAGCGTCCGCCAGCGCATTGAACGCGGCGAGCGAAAAGCACATCGCCACGCGGTGGTCGTCGTAGGTGTGAATTGCGGCCGCCTTCCATTGCGTCGGTGCGGTGATTGCGATCCAGTCCGGCCCTTCGTCCACCAAGGCGCCGAGCTTGCGCAGTTCGGTGGCCATTGCGGCGATGCGATCTGTTTCTTTGACCCGCCAACTGGCGATGTTGGTGAGCCGGGTGGTGCCCTGCGCATACAGCGCCATCACCGCCAGAGTCATCGCGGCGTCGGGAATGTGGTTGCAATCCAGCGTGATGGCTTGCAGCGGCCAGCGCCCGCGCTTCACTTCGAGCCAGCCGGGCCCGGTCAGCACGTCGGCGCCCATCGCGCGCGCGGCGTGGATGAAGCGGATGTCGCCCTGGATCGAGTCGGTGCCGATGCCTTCGATGCGCAGCGGCGCATCCGTCGCCGCGATCGCGCCCAGCGCGATGAAGTAAGACGCCGACGAGGCGTCGCCTTCCACGTGAATGCTGCCCGGCGAGCGGTAGGCACTGCCCAGCGGCAAGGTGAACGCGCGCCAGCCGTCACGCTGCACGGCAATTCCGAAGCGTGCCAGCAGGTTCAAGGTGATCTCGACGTAGGGCTTGGAGATCAATTCGCCCTCGACCTCGACCGTCACCGCATGGCGCTCGGTGACCAGTGGCAGCGCCAGCAGCAGCGCGGTCAGGAACTGGCTCGATACATCGCCGCGCACTCTGATGGGCGCCAGCGTGCGCAGCCCGTGGCCCGACGGCGCGGCGCCCGAGCCCAGGCGCAGCGGAGGGTAGCCTTCGGTGCCCAGGCAGGCCACGTCGCAGCCGAGCTGGCGCAGCGCGTCCACCAGGTCGCCGATCGGGCGCTCGTGCATGCGGGCCACGCCGCTCAGATCGAAACGGCCGCCTTGGGTCGCGGCCAGCACCGCCAGCGCGGCCGTCAGCGGGCGCATCGCGGTGCCGGCGTTGCCGAGGAACAGCGTGGCCTCCTTCACCGCCAGTCGCCCACCCAGGCCTGTGACGTGCAATTCGGCACCGCGCTGAGTGATGCTGCAACCCAGCGTGCGCAAGGCTTCCAGCATGACGGCCGTGTCGTCGGAATCGAGCAGGTCGTGAATGACGGTGGTGCCGGCGCTCAGCCCGGCCAGCAACAGCACGCGGTTGGAAATGCTCTTGGAGCCGGGCAACTGCACGCTGCCGGCAGCGGACCGCAGCGGTGGGAGGTCGAGGAAACGGGTGGTGAACATGCGGCCCCGCGAGGCAATGAAGGAGAAGTCTCAGGCCAGAGCGCTCAGCGGTGGCTGCCCGACTTGGTGGTGTGCATGTGCCAGCCGGCGCGCGAATCGGAGGCGCTGCGGATCAGGTCTTCCAGCGCTTCGAGGTTGCCGATCTTCATCGCGAGTTCCATCGCGTCCAGCGCATGCCGAAAGCGTTCGGACTGCTTGATGATCTCTTCGCGGTTGGACATGAGAATGTCGCGCCACACCGACGGGTCGCTGGCGGCGATGCGGGTGAAGTCGCGAAACCCCGGCCCGGCCAGCGACAGAAAATCGCGCCCCGCCGGCTGGCGCGCCACCGAGTTGAAGTACGCAAACGCCAGCATGTGCGGCAGGTGGCTCACGGCGGCGAAGGCAGCGTCGTGGTTCTCGGGCGTCATGCGCAGCACCTGCGATCCGATCGCAGCCCACACATCGGTGGCCTTCTGAACCAGATCGGGGTCGGTCTGCTGCAGCGGCGTCAGGATGACCTGGCGGCCGTTGTACAGCGACGCATCGGCGTGCGCGATACCGCCGGTTTCTTTGCCCGCGATCGGATGCGCCGGCACGAATGACACCACGCGCTCCTTCAGCACGCGGCGGGCGGCGTCGACCACGTCGCGCTTGGTCGAGCCCACGTCCATGAACAGCACCCCGGGCTCCACCAGGTGGCGCACCGCCTTGAAGGTGGCTTCGGTGGCGGCCACGGGCACCGCGATGAGCACGATGTCCGAGCCCGACACGGCGAGCAGCGCCGATTCGGCCGCCATGTCGATGACGCCGAGCTTCTTGGCCTTCTCGGTCGTGCTGGGCGACTTGCTGTAGCCCACCACCCGTTCGACCAGCCCCGCGCGCTTGAGCGCAAGCGCAAAGGAGCCGCCCATCAGGCCGCAACCGATCAGACCAAGCTGCTTGAACATTTGCGCCATGAGTCCGTGCCGGTCAGTGAACGTCTACGGGATAGGTGCCCAGCAGCTTGAAGAAGGCGCACACGTCGCGCAACTCCTTCAGTGCCTGGGCCACGTGCGGCTGGTCCGGGTGACCCTGCAGGTCGATGTAGAAGTAGTACTCCCACTGGCCCGAACGGGCTGGCCGCGACTCGAAGCGCGTCATCGACACACCATGCAATTTCAGCGGCACCAGCATGTCGTGCACTGCGCCGGGCCGGTTCGTCACCGACACCACCAAACTGGTGCAGTCGTGCCCCGAAGCCTGCGGCTGCGGCTGGCGCTGCGGGTGCGTGACGATGGCAAAACGCGTGCGGTTCAGCGCGTCGTCCTGGATCGCCGGCGCCACCACGTGCAGGCCGTACTCGCTGCCGGCGCGTGTGCTGGCCACGGCCGCCAGCGTGGGGTCCAGGCTCGCCAACCGCGCGCCCTCGGCATTGCTCGACACCGGCCGCCGCTCGACGTGCGGCAGCGCGTTGCTGAGCCAGCCGTGGCATTGCGCCAGCGCCTGCGGGTGGGCGCAGACGGCCTGGATGCCGTCGAGCGTGTTGTCGCGCCGCAGCAGGTTGTGCTGCACGAACAGGCTGGTCTCGCCGATGATGAACAGCGGCGTTGTAAGGAACAGGTCGAGTGAACGCGCCACCACGCCTTCGGTGGAGTTCTCGACCGGGATCACGCCGAAGTCGGCCGCACCGGCGCTGGTGGCGCGAAACACCTCGTCGAAATTGGCGCACGGCACCTTCACGATCGACGAGCCGAAAAAGCTCAGCGCGGCTTCTTCACTGAAGGTGCCGGCCGGGCCCAGGTAAGCCACCCGCGACGGCGTTTCGAGCGCGCGGCAGGCCGACATGATTTCGCGCCAGATCGGCGCCACGCTGTCGGTGCCGAGCGGGCCGGGATTGGCGGCCTTCAAGCCGTCGATCACCTGGGCTTCACGCTCGGGACGGAACGCCACCGAGCCTTCCTTCTTCTTCAACTCGCCCACCTCCAGCGCCAGTGCGGCGCGCTGGTTCAGCAGCGCCAGCAACTCTCGGTCGAGGCGGTCGATCTGCGTGCGCAGGGCCAGCAGGGCCGGATTGGGGGCGGGGGACGCGTCATGCATGGTGGGTCGGAAATTCTCGCATGCCTGCCGTGCCTGCCGGCCGCAGCGTCGAAGTGCCGTCGCCAGCGTGTCTCTGCGACCTACGGCGCGGAGGCTTTGCGGGGCGCCGTCGGCGCGGCATCGGCAGGGCGCGACGGCGGGGCATCGGCGGGGCGCGACGCCGGGGCATCGGCAGGGCGCGATGGCGCGCCTAGCTTGGCCGCGGGGACGCCCAGCGTGGCGCGCACCTTTTGTTCGAGCGCCTGGATCTTCGGCTCGATGAGCGGCCGCGAATCGGCCACCACCTTCTGCACGAAGGCCTTCTGCATGTCGGCGCCCAGCCCCTGATACTTCTTGTTGACGGGCGACTCGAGCCAGGCGATGAGTTGCCGGAGTTCGTCTTCGCTGAACTTCTCTTCCAGTGCGGCGCCGATCGTCGACGGGGCGGCCTTCAGTGCCCGGTCGCGCACCAGCGGCAGGGCTTCGTCGACGTATTTCTTCACGTCGGCTTCGATGGACTTGGCCACGGCCTCGCGCTTTTCTTCCGGCACCCTCGTCTGAATGGCCTGGCCGGCCGCCTGCATCATCTGAGCGGCGGGCTGCTCCACCAGCCCGCGCGCCACGGCATCCAGGCCCGGCTGCTGGAGTTGCAACACCTTCTGCACCAGCTCCTTCTTGCCTGCCGACGGGGTTTGCGCATGCGCCAACACGGCGCTGCAGACCAGCGCCAGCGCGATCAGGTGCTTCATCAAACGCTGTCGTCGGGGCCGGCGCCGCCTGCTTCGCCGCTGGCATCACCGCCTGCGTCACCGCCAGCTTCGCCATTCGCGTCGTTCTCTACCAGCCGCTGCACGCCGCTCAGCTTGTCGCCGCCGTCCAGCGATATCAAGGTCACGCCCTGCGTGGCGCGGCCCAGTTCGCGGATCTCGGCGACGCGCGTGCGCACCAGCACACCCTTGTCGGTGATCAGCATGATCTCGTCGTCAGAGCGCACCAGGGTGGCGGCCACCACCTTGCCGTTGCGCTCGGTCTGCTGGATCGCGATCATTCCCTTGGTGCCGCGGCCATGGCGCGTGTACTCGACGATGCTGGTTCGCTTGCCGTAGCCGTTGACGGTGGCGGTCAGCACGCTCTGGGTCTCGTCTTCGGCCACCAGCATCGCGATGACGCTTTGCCCGTCGTCGAGCGCCATGCCGCGCACGCCGCGCGCATTGCGGCCGACCGCGCGCACGTCGTCTTCATCGAAGCGCACCGCCTTGCCGCCGTCGCTGAACAGCATCACGTCGTGCTTGCCGTCGGTCAGTGCAGCGCCGATCAGGAAGTCGCCTTCGTCCAGGTCGACCGCGATGATGCCGGCCTTGCGCGGATTGTTGAATTCATCGAGCGGCGTCTTCTTGACCACGCCCTGAGCCGTGGCCATGAAGATGAAATGATCGGCCGGGAAGCTGCGGAAACCGTCGGTCAGCGGCAACACCACGTTGACCTTTTCGCCCTGCTGCAGCGGGAACATGTTGACGATCGGGCGCCCGCGCGAATTGCGCGAGCCCTGCGGCGCTTCCCAGACCTTCAGCCAGTAGACCCGGCCGCGGTTCGTGAAGCACAGGATGTAGTCGTGCGTGTTGGCGACGAAGAGCTGCTCGATCCAGTCGTCGTCCTTGGTCTGCGTGGCCTGCTTGCCGCGCCCGCCGCGCTTTTGCGCGATACTCCGACAGCGCCTGGCTCTTGATGTATCCGCTGTGGCTCAAGGTCACGACCATGTCCATCGGCGTGATCAGGTCCTCGGTGCCCAGGTCCTGCGCGTTGTGCTCGATGGCGCTGCGGCGCGCGCCGACCTTGGTCTGGCCGAACTCCGTCTTGATGGCGGTCAGCTCGTCCGAGATGATCGTCGTCACGCGCGCGGGGGTCGACAAGATGCTCAGCAGGTCGGCGATCTCGGCCATGACCTCCTTGTATTCACCGATGATCTTGTCTTGCTCCAGCCCGGTCAGGCGCTGCAGGCGCATCTGCAAGATTTCGCCGGCCTGGTCTTCAGACAGCCGATACAGCCCGTCGGCCTGCAAGCCGAAATTCGCGGGCAGGCCTTCGGGGCGGTAGGCATCGCGCCCGCCCACCGTGGCGTCGCCCACGCGCGAGAGCATCTCGCGCACCATCGACGAATCCCAGCTCTTGCTCATCAGCGCCGCCTTGGCCACCGGCGGCGTGGGCGAGTTCTTGATGGTCTCGATGAACTCGTCGATGTTGGCCAGCGCCACCGCCAGGCCTTCGAGAACATGGCCGCGCTCGCGCGCCTTGCGCAACTCGAACACCGTGCGCCGCGTCACGACCTCGCGCCGGTGCTCGAGGAAGATTGCGATCAGGTCCTTCAGGTTGCACAGCTTGGGCTGGCCGTCGATCAGGGCCACCATGTTCATGCCGAAGGTGTCTTGCAACTGCGTCTGCTTGTACAGGTTGTTCAGCACCACCTCGGGCACTTCGCCGCGCTTGAGCTCGATCACCACGCGCATGCCCGACTTGTCGGACTCGTCCTGGATGTGGCTGATACCCTCCAGCTTCTTCTCGTGCACCAGCTCGGCAATGCGCTCGAGCAGGTTCTTCTTGTTCACCTGGTACGGAATTTCGTCGACGATGATCGACTGGCGCTGGCCTTTGTCGATGTCTTCGAAGTGGCACTTGGCACGCATGATCACGCGGCCGCGGCCGGTGCGGTAACCGTCGCGCACGCCCTGCAGGCCGTAGATGATGCCGGCGGTCGGGAAGTCGGGCGCCGGGATGAT
>JANMYQ010000149.1:0-1573 GCA_031382215.1 Methylibium sp. | reverse complement strand
GCGGCCACCCCCGACACCACCCCCTCGACGGTCGACGGGGCGGCAAAGTCGTCGCAGTCGGCCGGAAGGCCACGAAATGACGCCGCCCGTGTTTGGGTCCTTTCCGGACGCTCCAGATTGCGGTTACTTCGGACCTCACCGGTGCGCTAGTCACGGCGTTCGGCAAAGGTTGACGGGGCCGTTGACAGCGTCGGCGGCCAGGCAACTTGAACGCCGAGCCGGATCACGCGGGCCGACCACGCACGCCGCGGCGCGACGAAAGTTCGGCGACACATTCACTGGGGACACCGGGAACACAGGGGGCAACCGGCCGCCAAGCCGCAACAGTGCTGGCTCTGAGGCCTCTTGGTCACTGGGAACAGACTGGGAACAGAGTGGAAACAAAGTGGGGACAAGATGAGAACACCTCCAACCAACACACCGCCGCCGGCCACTGTCCTTTCGCACCCGGCCTTCGACCGCCCACCCGTCCGCAACGATCGCCGGCCAGGCCCGAAGAAGGGATGCTTGAGCTTCGCCAAGGCGGTGCGCAACCGCGTATGGTTGGCCGACCAGGCCGAGCGGAGTGCCCACGCCGCGGCGGCCGGTGGCCGTCCGCACAACCCAGACCTGGCGCATGCCGCCGCGAACGACTGGGAAAAGCCGCGCGAAGAGCATGCGCCGGCACCGCCAACGCCACAGGCCGGCGGGCGTGAAAGGCACGAACTGGCAGTGATCGATGCGGCGCTGGCAATCATCGAGGCCGGGCTGCGCAAGCCCGGTGCGCTGTTCGACTCGCCCCAGAGGGTCAAGGACTACATGCGCCTGCACCTGGCCCAGCTCGACCATGAAGTGTTCGGCCTGATGTACCTTGACGTGCGCATGCAGCTGCTCGCCTTCGAGATACCTTTCCGCGGTACGCTGACGCACACCAGCGTGCATCCGCGCGAAGTCGTCAAGCGAGCTCTGCAACTTGGCGCTGCGGCCGTGGTGCTAGCCCACAACCATCCCAGCGGATGTGCCGTTCCATCGCGCGCCGATGAAGTGTTGACGGCCACGCTGCGCGCAGCCCTGGGCCTGGTCGACGTGCGGGTGATCGACCACGTGGTCGTCGGCGTAAGTTCAACCGCTTCGTTTGCCGAGCTGGGCATTCTCTAGCGACAATCGCACTCGCTGCGCCTAGCCCGACGGGGCGAAAGCCGGGACCCTTCCTCGGCCCGGCGCAGCGACTCTCCAAGAAGGGCGCACGCGAAGGGGTGCGATGGTGCGCAAGGCGCAGGTTTTATCAAGGGCGTCCGCGAGGCCGGAGTGGCTTCGCCATTGTTGGCTTTGGCTGCAACCGTTGCGACGCACACAGCCGGACGCCTACCGCGAGATCCGGCGCCGCGTTGCGGTGAACTGGCAAACCCTCGAGCGCAAAGTGTGGGCGCCATTGGCGAAGAACATGGCGCACGAGGCGATCAACTATCCATCTCTGCTCAAGACGTGGGGCGATCCCGACAGCGTTGGAGGACTCTGCGCAATGGTGCTCGAGGGCGCTGTGTGGTGGGGGCATGAGTCCGCCTCAAAGGCCGCCGCGGTTCGCTCGGCCGCA
>JANMYQ010000148.1:0-2742 GCA_031382215.1 Methylibium sp. | reverse complement strand
GGTTGATCTCGCCGCCGTTGTCCATCGCGAGCAGCGTCGCGTTGATCTTGGCGAGCAACGCCGGCTCATCCTTCTTCATGCCGACGCCGATCGGCTGGAAGGTCATCGGCTCCTCGATCATCTTCAGCTCGACTCCGGAGGACTTCGACTGGTTGACGAGCTTGGTGATGGTCATCGTATTCGCGACCATGCCCAGGGCCTTGTTCTGCTGCACGGCCATATAGGCCGATCCGGTGTCCTGGAAGGTCACCGGCTCCGAGCCGTTCATCTTGATCGACAGTTCCGAGGTCGATCCACTGGTCGATGCCAGGCGCTTGCCCTTGAAGTCGGCCTTGCTCGTGCCGGGGTCGCTGGCCTTGACGGCAAGCATCTCCTTGGCAAGGTAGTACGGGTCGCTGAACTGGATCTGCTCGGCGCGGCCGAGCGTGTATGCCAGGTTGGCCACGGTGATGTCCACGCGACCGAGTTTGACTTCCGGTACGCGCGCGGCAACCGACAGCGGCGTGATCTTGGCCGCCACGCCAAGGCGCTTGGCGATGGCGTTGCACAGGTCGACGTCGAAGCCGACCATCTCTCGCGTCTTCGGGTCGGGGGCGGCGAAAGGCGGCACGTCGGCGAAGGTGCCGCAGTTCAATTCCTTGCGCTGCATGATGTCCTGCAGCTGGTCGGCGCGGGCAGCGCTGGGCAGGCTGCTCAGGCAGGCCATGAAAAGGCTCAGCGAAAGCGTCGAAATTCGAATGCTCATGTCGGTCTCCGGGAGTGGTAGGACGGGGGTGCTCAGTGGGTGCGCAGGTCGGAAAGAAAGCGCTGCGCGCGCGGGTGTTGCGGGTTGCGGAAGAACGATTCGGGGTCGGCGGATTCGAGGATGCAGCCGGCGTCCATGAACCATACGCGATCGGCGACCTCGCGCGCGAAGCCCATCTCGTGGGTGACGCACATCATCGTCATGCCGTCCTGGGCGAGGCTGCGCATCACCGACAGCACCTCACCGACCATCTCGGGGTCCAGGGCACTGGTCGGTTCGTCGAACAGCATCGCCGGCGGCTCCATTGCCAGCGCGCGGGCGATCGCCACGCGCTGCTGCTGGCCGCCGGACAATTGCGCCGGATACGACAGCGCCTTGGCGGCGAGCCCGACGCGCTCGAGTAACTGCGTCGCCTTGTCGCGCGCCTCGGCACGCTTGGTGCCGCGCACGTGGATCGGCGAGAGCATCACGTTGTCCAGCGCCGACAGGTGCGGAAACAGGTTGAAGCTCTGGAATACGAAACCGATCCGGCTGCGCAGCAGATTCAGTTCACCGCTGCTCATCGGCGCGTGCACGTTGCGTCCCTCGAAGAGCAGCTCGCCGGACTTGATCTCCTCGAGCCGGTTGACGGTGCGGATCAGCGTGGACTTGCCCGATCCCGAAGGCCCACAGACCACCACCACCTCGCCCTTCCTGACTTCGGCGTTGATATCGTTCAGCGCGTGATAGTCGCCGTACCACTTGTTGAGTTTCGAGAAGACGATCATGTAGGGGCTCCCGGGGCTCTGCTCAGGGTTCGGCCGCGAGCGGCAGGGCAACGCCCGGCGCCGGCGCTGCGCCGGCGGCGCCGCGCGGGCCGGCACGGCGGGTTTCGATGCGCTGCTCCAGCGCCTTGGCCGCCCGGGTCAAGGTCCAGCAGACGACGTAGTAGACGACCGCCAGGATGAAGAAGACCTCGAACGGCTTGGTCAGCAGCTGGTTGTTGATCTGGTTGGCGGCGAACGTGAGCTCGGGCACGTTGATGACATAGCCCAGCGTCGTTTCCTTGATCGTCGAGACGAACTGGCTGAGCATGCTCGGCAGCATGTTGAACAATGCCTGCGGCAGGATCACCAGCCGCATCGCGCTGAGGTGGCTGTGGCCCAGCGAGCGTGCCGCTTCCATCTGGCCTTTGGGCAGCGCCTGGATCCCGGCGCGAACCACTTCGCCGAGGTAGGCACCCTCGTAGAACACCAGCGTGACGAGCATCGTCACGAAACCCGAGACGTTGTGGCCTATCAGCAAGGGCACCAGAAAGTAAACCCACAGGATCACCATCAGCAGCGGCACCCCGCGCACCACGAATACCAGCGCAGTCGCCGGCCAGTTCAGCACTCGCCAGGGCGACAGCCGGGCCAGCGCCAGCAGCACGCTCAAGGGGAAGGCCAGAACGATGCCCAGCACCGACAAGATGAGCGTGCAGGCGATGCCGCCGAGCGGCCCGTTCGGGTACTGGCCGATCAGCAGCAGCAGCCAGTTGTCTTGCAGGATCTGGACGATGTTGTTCAGCATGGCTTATCGCGCCACGGTGACTCGTGCGCGCCGCTCCAGCCACGCACCGCATGCCATGAGCAGCAGTGAAAAGAACAGGTACAGCAGAGTCGCGAGCAGATAGGACTCGAAGGAACGAAAGCTCAGGTTCTCGACCTCCTTCACGGCATGCGTCAGCTCGGCCACGCCGATGGCCATCGCCAGGCTGCTGTTCTTGAACAGCGAGACCGTGTGGTTGACCAGCGCAGGCAAGGCGTTGCGCACCGCCTGCGGCATCAGCACGTGGCGCATCGCGCCGATGTAGCTGTAGCCGAGCGCGCGTGCCGCCTCGGCTTGGCCGGGCGCGACCGAGCGCAGGCCCGAGCGCAGGTCCTCGCTGAAGTAGGCGGCTTGACACAGGCCGAGGCCGATGATCGCGAACACCGCCTCGCCGCTGTGCTCGCCCAGCCACACCTGCAAGGCGCCGG
>JANMYQ010000131.1:0-2552 GCA_031382215.1 Methylibium sp. | reverse complement strand
CGAGCCGCTCTCGGCGCTCGACGCGATCGTGCGCGTGCACCTGCGCCAGGAAATCCGCAGCCTGCAGCAAAAGCTCGGCATGGGCGAGATCTGCCACCTGCACGAGCAGTTGCTGGCCAACCTGCGCCTGGGCATGAGCGTGTTCCTGACCGGCGACGTTCGCGAGGCGCAGAAGCTCATCGAAGAGAAAGCGCGCTTTCGCGACCTGGAGCACGGCTACATGGGCAGCCACATCACCCGGCTGCGCGAGAACACGCCGCAGAGCATCGAGACCAGCGCGCTGCACCTCGACCTGATCAGCGACCTCAAACGCATCAACTCGCACATCTGCTCGATCGCCTACCCGATCCTGATGTCGGCCGGCGCGCTGCGGGCCACCCGCATCCGCAATTCGCAATTGGCGCCGCTGCAGGTCGAAGACACGCGCCCCTAGGATGAAACTGCCCCCAGCTCACTTCGTTCGCGGCCCCCGAGGGGCGCGTCAGTGCCTACGGGCGGCCGGGCGGCGCTGACATGCTGAGCATTCCCGATATCGCGCTGCTCTTCGCCCGCCACGGCGCCGAGCAGTACACCGGCGAGCCGGTCACGCAGCTCGAACATGCGCTGCAGACGGCGCATCTGGCCGAACAGTCGGACGCTGACGATGCCCTCGTCACCGCCTGCCTGCTGCACGACCTCGGCCACCTGCTCAACGATCAAGGTGAGACGCCGACCTTGCGCGGCGTGGACGACGTGCACCAGTACTTTGCCCTGCCCTTCCTGCGCGGGCTGTTCCCCGACACGGTGCTCGACCCCATCAAGCTGCACGTGGACGCCAAACGCTACCTGTGCCAGGCGGTTGCGGGTTACCACGAGAGGCTGTCGGAAGACTCGCAGCGCAGCCTGGCCTTGCAGGGCGGCGTGTTCGATGCGGCGCAGGCGCAAGCCTTCATGGCACTGCCCGGCGCCCACAACGCGGTGATGCTGCGCCAGTGGGACGACCTGGCCAAGCAAGCCGACCTGCGCACGCCGTCGTTGGCGCACTTTCTGTCGCGCGCCGAGCGCTGCGCCCTCACCCTGACTCGCGCATGACCCTGACCTGGCCGGTCGTGCTGGCCGTGCTGTTCGGCGCGCTGCTGCACGCGTCGTGGAACGCGCTCATCAAGGCCGGCAACGACAAGGCGCTCGACACCGCGCTGGTGCATTTGATGGGCGCGGTGGTCGCCTTCCCGCTGATGTTGTGGGCGGGCCTGCCGCGGCCCGAATCGTGGCCGTTCATCGCGGCGTCGCTGGTCATCCACATCGGTTACTACATTGCGCTGGTCGGCGCTTACCAGAACGGCGACCTGGGGCTGACCTACCCGATCATGCGCGGCTTCGCACCGCTGCTGGTGGCGCTGGGCAGCGGCGTGTTCATCGGCGAACTGCCGTCGGCGGCGAGCTGGGTCGGCATCGTCGGCATCACCATCGGCGTGGCGCTGGTGGGCCTGGCGCACCCGGGCGAGGCGCTGCACCACCGCAAGGCACTGGCCTACGCGTTCGCCAACGCCGCGATCATCGCGATGTACACGCTGGTGGATGGCCGCGGCGTGCGCGCGTCGGGCGAGGCGCTGCGCTACGTGATGCTGCTGTTCGTGCTCGACGGTTTCGCCTACCCGTTGCTGGTGTGGCTGCGCCGCGATGCCCAGGGCCGGCGCGACATCGTGGCCTACGCGCGCCAGCGCTGGCCTGTCGCCACGCTCGGCGGCAGCGCGTCGATCGGCTCGTACGCCATTGCGCTGTGGGCGATGACGCGTGCGCCGGTCGCTTCGGTCGCGGCACTGCGCGAGACCTCGGTGCTGTTCGCCGCGCTGTTGGGCACGCTTCTGTTGAAGGAACGTTTCGGGCTGCAGCGCGCGCTCGGCACCGCGGTGATCGTCGCCGGCGTGATGGCTTTGAGGTTCGGCTGAAGGAGAACACCCGTGGCCACCTTACCCAACCCGCTACCCACCCAGGCCCGCATCGTCATCGTCGGCGGCGGCATCGCCGGCTGTTCCACCGCCTACCACCTGAGCCGGCTCGGGCAGACCGACGTGCTGCTGCTCGAACAGGGCCAGCTCACCTGCGGCACGACCTGGCACGCCGCCGGGCTGATCGGCCAGATGCGCCCGAACCGCAACATGACGCAGATGAGCAAGTACGGCATCGAGCTGTACTCGACGCTCGAAGCCGAGACCGGCCTGGCCACCGGTTGGAAGCAGTGCGGCAGCGTCAACGTGGCGGCCACGCCCGAGCGCATGCAGGTGCTGCGCAAACAGGCCTCGCTGGCACGCAGCTTCGGCGTCGAGGTCGAAGTGATCGACGCGCAACGCGCCGGTGAGCTCTATCCGCTGCTGCGCACCGACGATCTCGAGGGCGGGCTGTGGATTCCCGGCGACGGCAAGGCGAACCCGGCCGATCTGACGATGTCGCTCGCGAAAGGCGCGCGCAACCGCGGCGTGAAGGTGATCGAAGACATCGAGGTCACCGGCGTACTCACCGAGAACGGCCGCATCACGGGTGTGCGCACCACACAAGGCGACGTGCGTTGCGAG
>JANMYQ010000129.1:0-8200 GCA_031382215.1 Methylibium sp. | reverse complement strand
GGCCAGTTTTTCGCTGTTGCCCCAGCATTTCACCTGGGACAACTACCACACCATCCTGACCGATCCGTCCTGGTACTCGGGCTACATCAACAGCCTGATCTACGTCAGCATCAACATGGTGATCACCCTCACTGTGTCTTTGCCTGCGGCGTATGCGTTCTCGCGTTACAGCTTTCTGGGCGACAAGCATGTGTTCTTCTGGTTGCTGACCAACCGCATGACCCCGCCTGCGGTGTTCTTGCTGCCGTTCTTCCAGCTCTACACGACGCTCGGGATGATGGACACGCACATCGCGGTCGCGCTCGCGCACCTCGTGTTCAACGTGCCCCTTGCGGTCTGGATTCTCGAAGGCTTCATGAGCGGCATCCCGCGCGAGATCGACGAGACGGCCTACATCGACGGCTATTCTTTCCCGCGCTTCTTCCTCACGATCTTCCTGCCGCTGATCAAGGCCGGCGTCGGCGTGGCGGCGTTCTTCTGCTTCATGTTCTCGTGGGTCGAGCTGTTGATGGCACGCACGCTGACCAGCGTCAACGCCAAGCCGATCGTGGCGGTGATGACGCGCACCGTGTCAGCTTCCGGCATGGACTGGGGTGTGCTGGCCGCGGCCGGTGTGTTGACCATCGTGCCGGGCGCGATCGTGATCTGGTTTGTTCGGCACTACATCGCGAAGGGTTTCGCGATGGGCCGCGTCTGACAGGAGCCTGCGATGTTTGCCTGGATGGCCTGGACCGTGCCCGTGGCGGTGTTCTTCACCTGCATCGTGCTGATGCTGGTGGGCATGACGGTGTGGGAACTCAAATCGCCCACGATCATGCGCAAGGGCTTCTTGCCGATCGAGACGACGCGGGGCGACCGGCTCTTCATCGGGCTGCTCGCGGCCGCTTACGTGAACCTGGCCTTCGTGGCCATGAGTGAAAAGATGATCGGCTGGTTCGGCCTGGCGAGCGAACCGTCGATCTGGATCAGCTTCGTGATCTCGATGCTGGTATTGGTGTTCATCTTGCGCAAGGGCTGAGAAGCTGTGAGCGCTCACCGATTTTTCGATCAGCCAGTTTTTCGAACGGCAGCCGGCCGACCTTCCCAACCGGCGCGCCTTGAGTTATCAACGGGAAGTTTCTGAGGAGACCAGTGATGAAGCGTTCACTATCGATGTATGCACTTTCGGCCGTGGGGGCTGCAGCGCTGATGCTGTCCGCCTGCGGCAAGAAGGAAGAACCGGCACCTGCCCCCGCACCGGCGGCGGCACCCGCAGCAGCCCCGGCCTCGCCAGTGGCCGCGGCGCCTGCGGCCTCGCCCAATGAGACCGCTGCACAGAAGTGGATCGACAGCGAGTTCCAGCCGTCGACCCTGTCCAAAGACCAGCAGCTCGCCGAGCTGAAGTGGTTCATCGAAGCCGCAGGCAAGCTCAAGGCCAAGGGCGTGAACGAGATCTCGGTCGTGTCCGAGACCATCACCACGCACGAGTACGAGAGCAAGACACTCGCCAAGGCCTTCACCGAGATCACCGGTATCACCGTCAAGCACGACCTGATTCAAGAGGGTGACGTGGTCGAGAAGCTGCAGACCTCGATGCAGTCGGGCAAGTCGATCTACGACGGCTGGATCAGTGACTCCGACCTGATCGGAACGCACTACCGCTACGGCAAGATCCTGGCGCTGTCCGACTACATGGAAGGCGCCGGCAAGGAGTGGACCAACCCGGGCCTGGACCTGAAGGACTTCATCGGCACCAGCTTCACCACCGCGCCGGACAAGAAGCTGTACCAGCTGCCCGACCAGCAGTTCGCCAACCTGTACTGGTTCCGCGCCGACCTGTTCGCCAAGCCCGAGCTGCAGGAAGCGTTCAAGAAGAAGTACGGCTACGAGCTGGGCGTGCCGCTGAACTGGAGCGCCTACGAAGACATCGCCGCGTTCTTCACGAACGACGTGAAGCAGATCGACGGCAAGCCGATCTACGGCCACATGGACTACGGCAAGAAGGACCCGTCGCTGGGTTGGCGCTTCACCGACGCATGGTTGTCGATGGCCGGCACGGCCGACATCGGCATTCCGAACGGCAGGCCGGTCGACGAGTGGGGCATCCGCGTCACCGACGACGGCTGCACGCCGCTCGGTGCGTCGGTTGCGCGGGGTGGTGCGACCAACTCGCCCGCGGCCGTGTACGCGCTGACAAAGTACATCGACTGGATGAAGAAGTACTCGCCGAAAGAAGCCATCGGCATGACCTTCGGCGAAGCCGGCCCGGTGCCCGCCCAAGGCCAGATCGCGCAGCAGATCTTCTGGTACACCGCCTTCACCGCCGACATGATCAAGCCGGGCCTGCCGGTGGTGAATGCCGACGGCACGCCGAAGTGGCGCATGGCCCCCGGCCCGAACGGCCCGTACTGGAAACAAGGCATGCAAAACGGCTACCAGGACGTGGGTTCGTGGACCTTCTTCAAGGACCACGACGCCAACAAGGTGGCCGCGGCCTGGCTCTACGCCCAGTTCGTCACCGCCAAGACCACGAGCCTGAAGAAGACCATCGTCGGCCTGACGCCGATTCGTGAGTCGGACATCCAGTCGAAGGCGATGACCGACATGGCGCCGAAGTTGGGTGGCCTGGTCGAGTTCTACCGCAGCCCGGCCCGCGTGGCCTGGACGCCGACCGGCGGCAACGTGCCCGACTACCCGAAGCTGGCGCAGCTCTGGTGGAAGAACGTGGCCGTGGCGGTGACGGGTGAGAAGACCCCGCAGGCCGCGATGGACAACCTGGCCAACGAGATGGACGACGTGATGGGCCGCCTGGAACGCGCCGGCATGGCCAATTGCCCGCCCAAGCTCAACCCGAAAGGCGACCCGAACAAGTACCTGAGCGACAAGGGTGCCCCGTGGAAGAAGCTGGCCAACGAAAAGCCAAAGGGCGAAACCATCAACTACGACAAGTTGCTGGGGGCCTGGAAGGAAGGCAAGGTGCGTTGAGCCTGGCTTGACGCCCACTGCCTGAACGGGGCGCCTGCCGGCGAGTCGTCGGCATCGCCTCGGACCGAGGCCCTCGGCGCGAAAGTGTCGAGGGCCTTCTTTCATTCGGTGCCGCATGTATAACCGGCGAATCCTGCAGCACTCCCCGAGCAACCCATGCCAAGTACCTTGTCCGGCTAAGGCCAGGTCACCTCCCGCCCATCCACCCACCGAAAGACCCCCATGCCCTTCATCAACATCCGCATCACCCGCGAGGGCGCCACCGCCGAGCAGAAGGCCGAATTGATCCGTGGCGCGACCGACTTGATGGTGCGCGTGCTCAACAAGAACCCGGCCACGACCTTCGTCGTCATCGATGAAGTGGAGACCGACAACTGGGGCGTCGGCGGACAATCGGTGACCGCGATGCGCCGCGCCGCGGCTTCGCCCGGCAGCAAGCCCTGACGCTCGAACCGAAGCGCAGGCGCGGCACACGGCGGTGACGGAGGCTCCGGGTGCAGATCTTCATTTCCTACTCCTCCAAATACCGCGAGCTGTGCGACCGCCTGCAGCTCGCGCTCGAGGCCGACGGCAGGCACCAGGTCTTCGTCGACCGATCCGAGCTGACACCCGGCCAGCCCTTCGATCAGACGCTGCGCGACGGCATCAAGACCTGCGACCTGCTGCTGTTCCTGCTCAGCCCCGAAAGCGTGGCACCGGGCAGTTATGCGCTGGCCGAACTGAGCCTGGCCCGGCAGCGCTGGCGCCACCCCGGCGGCCACGTGCTGCCGGTCAAGGTGGCGCCCACGCCCAAGGAGGCGATCCCGCCCTACCTGCGCGCGGTGACGATCCTCGAGCCGCTCGGCGATGTGGTGGCCGAGACCGTGGCGGCGGTGGACAACGTGCGCCCGCCGTCGCGGCGCGGGCGCATGCTGGCGCTGCTGGCGGCGGCGCTGATTGTTGTCGGCGCGCTGGGCACCTGGGGCTACATGCAGTCGCAGCAGCAACGCGCGGCCGAAGCCCAGGCAGCCGAACGCCAGCGCGCTGAAGCCGCCCAGCTCGCCACGCTCGCCACGCTCGAAAAGGCCGCGCGCCAGTTGTGCGATTCGGGCGACCACGCCTTGGCCTGGCAGCGTTACGACGATGCCGACACGCGCTTCCCCGACCGCTCGGCCCTGCGCACGGCGCGCGAAGATTGCGCGATGCGCTGGCTGCGCGAGATCCATGTGGAGTCGGGCAAGCAGACCTTCACCGAGATCGTCAACCGCGTGCTGCCGGTGCTGGCACAAGGCGCCGCGGCGGCCACCGGCCAGCGCGCCGGCGACCTGCGCGCGCACATGGGCTGGGCCGACTTCCTGCGCACTCGCGAAGGCGCGATCCGCATGGACCCGCCGGCCCACTACCACCAGGCGCTCGCGGCCGACCCGGCCAACGTGTATGCGCATGCGATGTGGGGCCACCATGTGATGGCGAGGCGCGAGCCGATCGCCGACGCGAAACAGCACTTTGCCGCCGCGCTGGCGAGCGGGCGCGAAACCGCGTGGGTGCGCGACCTGCAGTTCGCCGCGCTGCTGTACCACCACGAGCCGCCCGGGCAGGTCGAGGCGGCGCTCGCCGCCGACGACATGCGCCGGCGCGGCGAGCCGCGCGCCGAAGGCCTGCCCGATCGCCTGTGGAGCGCCGTGTACTTCGATGCGATGCTGTCGCGGGACAGGCGCGCCGCGTTCGTGGCCGGCCTGCGAGAATCGGGCCCAACGGGATCGGCCGGAGCGCCGGCCGACCCGCTGGCCACCTTCTTGTGGCTCTTTCCGGAACAGCAGGTTCGCGAAGACCGGCGCGCGCTGTGGCGCTACTTCACCGCCTCGCTCGAAGAACTGGCGGGCGACAAGGCCGCCGCGCGGCAACACTTCGAAGCGCTGCGCGACGATCTGAAGCGCGAACGTTCCTCGGGCCGAATCCTGGACGAAACACTGGCCGGCATCAAACGGCTGCAAGGCCCCTGACCGCGCCCGCGCCCGCCCACCCGTGCCGGTTCCGCGAAGGCTGGTGTACGCTCGCTCCGCCCGCTTCCGGGCCCATGCACTTGCCGATGAAAACCCCTGAACTCGACAAACCCGTGGCCCGCAAGGCGGCCCACTACATCGACGGCGCCAACTACGTGCCGTCTTATCTGAGCCACCTGAACAACCGGCTGTCGTCGGGCGCGTCGCAGCTGTACCTGAAGCACTTCGGCGTGGGCATCAACGAGTGGCGCATCTTGTCGGTGCTGTCCAACTGGCCGCGCAGCACGGCCGGCACCATCGGCGAGACGGTGGGCATGCACAAGACCGTCGTCAGCCGCAGCTTGCGCGAGATGGAAGAAAAGCAGCTGGTCACGATAGCCACCAGCGACGGCCAGCGCTTGATGGACCTGACCCCGGCCGGCCAGCGCCTGCATGACCGCATCGTCCTGGTGGCACTCGAACGCGAACGCCTGCTGACACAAGACTTCAGCGATGACGAACGCCGCACCCTGATCGCGCTGCTCGCGCGCATGCTGGCCAACGTGGAAGGCGTGAATGCCTGGGACCCGATGGCCGAGCCGGCAAAGCGGCGCCGCAGCGCCGCATGAACAGGGCCGCGCCGCAGCGCGGCTTGAAGCGAGGCGGTAGCTCAGACTCCTTCGATCGCCGCCACCGTCGAGTTCGTCGAACGGATTCGCAGTGCCAGCAGCGGGGTGTACTCGGGGCCGTGGTACCAGGCCTGCAGCCGGGCCATGTCGGGGAACTCGAGAATCACCACCCGGTTGGGCACGCCGCCGCCTTCGAGCACCTCGGTGGCGCCGCCGCGCACCAGGTAGCGCCCGCCGTAGGCCGCGATGGTGGCCGGCACCTGGCGGCGGTATTCCTCGTAAATCATCGGGTCGGTGATTTCCACATTCGCGAAAAGATAGGCGGCCATCGTTGGTTGCTCCTGGGTTGAGGGGGTTGGCTGGGAAGGTGGTCAGCGCTGCGAATTCTGCCGCGCCGGGCCGAGCACAAAGCCCTCGTAGCCTTTTTCGGCCACCGCGGCGCAGCGGTCTGCATACCCCGCAAAGCCGCCTGCCAGCGGCATGAACATGCGCGGCTTGCCAGGAATGTTGGCGCCCAGGTACCAGGAGTTGCAGCTCAGGAACACCGTCTGCCGGGCCACCGTGTTGACGTGCGCGACCCAGTCGGCCTCGGCCGCTTCGCCAGGTTCGATGCTCGCGTGCCCGTGTGCATCGAGCCAGCCGATGCAGCCGGCGATCCAGTCCACATGGTGTTCGATCGACACGATCACGTTGGTGAACGCCGAGGTGCTGCCGGCACCGGCAATGTTGAACAGGTTCGGGAAGCCGGCCGTCATCAGCCCCAGGTAGTTCAGCGGCCCGCCGCGCCATTTGTCCTGGATGCGCAGGCCGCCGCGGCCACGCAGGTCGAGCTTCATCAGGGTGCCGGTCACGGCGTCGAAGCCGGTGGCCAGCACCAGCGTGTCGAAGGCGAAGTCGCGCCCGCCCGCGCGCAGCCCGCCGGGGGTGAGGGTGTCGATGCCGTCGCCACTCACATCGACCAGGCGCACGTTCGGCCGGTTGAAGGTTTCGTAGTAGCCGCTGTCCACGCACAGGCGCTTGCAGGCGATCGGTTGCTGCGGGCACAACAACGCGGCGGTGGCCGGGTCGCGCACGGTCTGGCGGATCTTGCCCCGCACGAACTCGGCCGTCAGCGCGTTGGCGCGCAGGTCGGTCAACAGGTCGGCATACGCGCCCAGCAGGCTGAAGCCGCCAATGCGCCAACGCTCTTCGAACAGCGCCTCGCGCGCCGGCGCCAAGGCCGCCAGCGCCGACTCTGTGCTCACCGGCAATTCGCTGCCGAAGCCACCGCGCATGCGCCGGTTGCGGGCGCGAAAGCCGGCGTAGTCGGCCTTGATGCGCGCTTCGCGCTCTGGGTCCTGCGGGCCGTTGTGGGCCGGCACCGCGTACGTGGCGGTGCGCTGGAACACCGTCAGCGCCTCGGCCTGCTGTGCGATCAGCGGGATCATCTGCACCGCCGACGAGCCGGTGCCGATCACGGCCACGCGGCGGCCGCTGAATTCGACCGGCTCGTGCGGCCAGGCCGCCGAATGCAACACCGGCCCGGCAAAGCTTTCAAGGCCGGGAAACGCCGGCACGTTGGGGGTGGACAGCGGCCCGCTGGCCATCACGACGAAACGCGCCGACCAGGCCTGGCCGTCTTCGCCGGACACGTGCCAGTGCTCCGCAGCGTCGTCGAAATGCATCGCGCTCACGCGCGTGTTCAGCGCGATGCCGTTGCGCAAACCAAAACGGTCGGCCACGTGGTTGGCATAGCGCAGCAGTTCGGGCTGCGATGCATAGCGTTCGCTCCAGCGCCATTCCTGCTGCAGCGCTTCATCGAACGAGAACGAATACTCCAGGCTCTGAATGTCGACCCGCGCGCCCGGGTAGCGGTTGGCGTACCAGGTGCCGCCCACGCTGGGCGCCGCTTCGAGCACCTGCACCTGCAGGCTCAGGCCGCGCAGCTTGTGCAGCGCGTACAGGCCGGCAAAACCGGCGCCGACGATCAGCACATCGAGCAGCGGTTGCCCGTCCGGCCGATGCGGCGCCGGGGTCGACATCGTGACCGCGCTACAGGCCGAAGGCGAAGACCTTCTTCGGCCCGAAACCCTGGAAGTTGCCGCTGCCCCAGAACACCATGCCGTCTGCGATGGATGGCCCGGCCTGGCAGGCCCCGTTGGTGGGCGAGCCGGCATTGCCGTTGAACGACCAGAGCGGTTTGCCGCTGCGGGCGTCCAGGGCGTACATCGTGCCGTTGACCGGGTCGAGGTTGCAGCCGAAGATCACGCCGTTGGCGCCGCTCACGGCCGCTTCGGCCCGGCTGCCGAGCGGGTCTTTGGTTGTCCACAGCACCGCACCGGTCTTGCGATCGAGCGCGGCCCAGCCGCCCGCCGTGGTGGTGCTGCCGTCCTTCAATGTCCACACACCCACACCCTGACCGGCACCACTCAGGCCACTGTTTGCCACGGCCACGAAGATGCGGTTGCCGTCGGTGGCCGAACCCCACTGCAGCCCGCCGGTGAGCCCGGCCGGTGCGACCTGGGTGGCCCACGCCAGCTTGCCCGTCTTGTGCTCGAAGGCCCAGAACATGCCGCTCTTCTGCCCGGCACCGACCAGGCCGCCGCCCAGCCACAACGGCCCCTGCGCGAAGTCCCAGTCGGGGCCAGCGGGATTCGGGCAGTTGTC
>JANMYQ010000084.1:0-44576 GCA_031382215.1 Methylibium sp. | reverse complement strand
CATCAGCAGCCAGTTCTTCAAGCTCAGCATCAGCAGCGGCCTGAACCTGAGCTTGCTGCGGAAGCGCATCGACTGGTTGCCGGTGCGCCCCCACAGCAGGTTCTGCATGCGCGACACGAAGTACGGGCGCGGCACGAGCTGAGCGACGAGCAGCCCGAACAGGCCCAAGGCCAGCCCGGCCAGCAGAGCCATGCCCATGCCGGCGCCGCGGCCCGGCAGCGCGCTGGACAAGCCGGCGGCGCCGAGCAGCACGAACACCAGGCCGAAAACGACCGCGAGCACGCCGAGGAACACGCCCACCGTCTTCAGGAATACCTTGTAGAACGCCCAGACGTTGGTGCGCAGTTCGGTCTGCAACTGGCCCAATGCGTAGTTCTGATGCTGGTACTGCTTGAGCTTGAACCACAGCCACGGCAGCACCAGCAGGCCGACCAGCGTCACGCCGCCCGCCAGCGCCCCGTACCACATCGGCGGGTGCTCCTGGTCGGGCACCGCCAGCAGCGCGGCGACGAGCAAAAGGCCCGGCACGAACAGCGGCAGGACCGCCCGGTAGGCGCCGCCCAGCGTGCCCTTGAAGCGAAAGCGCAGCCCGCGCCAGCTGGTGTTGGCCATGCGGAACTGCAGCGACGACTTGAGCAGCGCCGGCGCGAGGGCCGCCACGATCAGGAACGCCGCCAGCCCCGCCAGCGCAGAGAAGTTGCCCGCCGCCGAATACAGCAGCGCCAGCAGCCCCACCAGCAGGTAGCCGCGCAACATCATCAGCGGCTTGCCGTGAAAGTCGAGCGGCTGGCCGTCGATCAGCGTGTTGCCGTAGAAGTAGCGAAGCTTGCGCACCTTGGCCCAGGGGTAATAAAGGGTCAGGGTCACCAGCATCAGCAGCAGGTTGACGATCCAGATGCGGAAGTACTCGCTGCCCGAACCGGTGAAGCGCACGTCGAGCTGGTGGTCCCGGATCTCTGCCGACCCGAATGACAGGCGCTGCCGAGTCGGGGGATCGTTGAAGGTGGATGCACTCATGAGACGCTGCCGCGAAACTCTACCATCCGGGTGCCCCGCTAGAATGAAACTCAACAGGGACAACTACACAGAACCATGAAGCTCATCGGCGCGCTCACCAGCCCGTACGTGCGCAAAGTGCGCATCGTGATGGCCGAAAAAAAGCTCGATTACCAGTTCGTGCTCGAAGACGTCTGGAACAGCGACGCCATCCTCACGTCCAACCCGCTGGGCAAGGTGCCCTGCCTGGTGCTCGAGGGCGGCGAGGCGGTGTTCGACTCGCGCGTGATCGTCGAATACCTCGACACGCGTTCGCCGGTCAGCCGGCTGATCCCCGAAGGCAGCCGCGAACGCACCGAGGTGCGCACCTGGGAAGCGCTGGCCGACGGCCTGCTCGACGCCGCGCTGCTGGTGCGGCTGGAAAACACCTGGGCCGGCCGCAGCGAAGCGCAGCGCAGCCCCGCCTGGATCGAGCGCCAGATGGGCAAGATCCATGCGTCGCTGGCGGCCATGAGCGCCGGCCTGGGCGAGCGCCCGTGGTGCTCGGGCAACCACTTGTCGCTGGGCGACATTGCAGTAGGTTGCGCGCTGGGGTACCTCGACTTCCGCTTTGCATCGCTAGACTGGCGCACGCCCCACCCGCGCCTGAAGCGCCTGCACGACAAGCTTGCCCTTCGGCCGAGCTTTATCGATTCGGCCCCGCCGGCCTGACCTGACCGCCGGGGCGGCCTCAGGCCCGCGCCGGGCCGTTCCCAAGCGGCCTGAGCTCCCCTCGCAGGGGCGACGCCGCAGCCGACTTGGGCTGCATTCAGGCGGCTTGCCTGAGCTGGGCGCTGGCGTGCAGGTCGAGCTGGAGCTTTCGGTACAAGGACCGGCTGCGCAGCCCCACGCTGTGCTCGCTGGTCTTCATCTCAAGGGCGATCTCGTGCAGCAGGTATCCCTCGCTCACGCGGGTCAGCATCTGGCGTTCGGTGGCGGTCAGGCCGGGCTTCGCCGGGTTGTGCCCGGCGCTGGTCGGCGCGCGCTCCGAAGGTCTGAAATGCGCCTGCAGGCGGCGCGCGATCGGCCCACACATCGGTGACTCACCCGCCAGCATCTGGCGAATCACGCCAGCCAGCGCCTTGACCGGGCTGCCGTGAATGAAGTAGCCGTCGGCGCCGTGGCGCAGCGCCTGCATCAGGTTCGGGTCGTCGGCCGACATGGCCACCACCAGCACCTGCGGTCGCCCCGCCAGGCCGCGCTCGCGCCGTTCGCGCAGCAGGTCGGTGAGCCGTTCAGCGCCGATGCGCAGATCGGCCACGAGCAGGTCGACGCCGCCCTTGTCCAGCTGCAGGCGCGCCTGGGCCAGGCTGCCGGCCACCGCGGCCACCCGCAGCCCGGCTTCGGCGGCGAGGGTCTTGCGCAACGCATCGCCCACCAACGGGTCGTTCTGGAGCAGCACGATGCTGGCCATGGGACGTCTCACTCCTGCTTGTTTTTGGAGTTTCGATTGTTCCCCCTCCACCCAGCCACACCACCCCGCAAACCGGGGCTCTCCCCCTTGTTCCGGGGGCTCAGATATTCGTCTGGCGGCTCAGGCCAAAGCGCAGCACCTTCGCAGCGGGGCCGCGACGGCCTGAGATGAGCCGCCTACCCTGCGCAATTTCATAGGCGCTTCGGTCCGGCGGCTCAGGTCTTCTCGGCAGCCACGCCGAAGCTGGCTGCTTGCGCCATCGGCCAGTAGACCTTGAACACCTGGTGCGGCATCTCGCCCTGCAGCAGCACGCCGGGCGGCACGAAGGGCAGCAGATTGGCCAGCAGCTTCACGCTGTGGTCGGAGGTGCGCCGCACGATGTGGGCCGCGGTCAGCTCGCTCGGGTGCTGCAAGCCGGCCGCCTGCACCAGTTCCTTCAGCGCCTTCAGCGTGTTCTGGTGGAACTGGTGCACCCGGTCGGACTTCTGCGGCACCACCAGCGCACGCTGGCGCTGCGGGTCTTGTGTGGTCACGCCGGTCGGGCAGTGGCCGGTGTGGCAACTCTGGGCCTGGATGCAGCCGAGCGCGAACATGAAGCCGCGCGCCGAATTGCACCAGTCGGCGCCCAGCGCCAGCATGCGCGCAATGTCGAAGGCGCTCACCACTTTGCCGGCGCAGCCCAGCCGGATCTGGCTGCGCAGGCTCAGGCCGACCAGCGTGTTGTGCACCAGCAGCAGGCCTTCCTGCAGCGGCGCGCCGACGTGGTCGGTGAATTCGAGCGGCGCCGCGCCGGTGCCACCCTCGGCCCCGTCGACGACGATGAAGTCGGGCGTGATGCCGGTCGCCAGCATCGCCTTGGCGATCGCGAACCACTCCCAAGGGTGGCCGATGCACAGTTTGAAGCCGGTCGGTTTGCCGCCCGACAACTCGCGCAGCCGCTCGATGAAATGCATCATCTCGACCGGTGTCGAGAAGGCGCTGTGGCTCGACGGCGAGACACAATCGACCCCCGCCGGCACGCCGCGCGCTTCGGCGATTTCGGCGGTCACCTTCGGCCCCGGCAGCACGCCGCCGTGGCCGGGCTTGGCGCCCTGGCTGAGCTTCAGCTCGATCATCTTGACCTGCGGCTGGGTCGCGTTCTGGGCAAACTTCTCGGCGTTGAACGTGCCGTCGTCATTGCGGCAGCCGAAGTAGCCCGAGCCGATCTCCCAGATCAGGTCGCCGCCTGCGCTTTGACCGTCACCGCGGTGGTAGCGGCTGATCGAACCCTCGCCGGTGTCGTGCGCAAAACCGCCGCGCCGTGCGCCTTCGTTGAGGGCCCGGATCGCGTTGGCGCTGAGCGCGCCGAAGCTCATCGCCGAAATGTTGAACACGCTCGCGTTGTAGGGCTGCGCGCGGCCGGCACCGATGGTGACGCGGAAGTCGTGCGTGGCCAGGTGGCTGGGCACCATCGAATGGTTGATCCACTCGTAGCCGACCGCGCCCACGTCCATCTGGGTGCCGAACGGGCGCTTGTCCGATTCGCCCTTGGCGCGCTGGTAGACCAGCGAACGCTGCTGGCGCGAGAACGGCGCGGCTTCGTTGTCGCCTTCGATGAAGTACTGGCGGATCTCCGGCCGCACGAACTCCATCAGAAAACGCAGGTGACCGATGACGGGGTAGTTGCGCAGCACCGAACGCTGTGCCTGCAAGGTGTCGCGCAAGCCCAGTGCGGTGAGGAACAGGAACGCAAAAGCGGCCCAGCCGCCGAAGCCGAACGCCACCCAGGTGTAGGTGCTCATCAGCAAGCCCACGGCGCACAGAAGCCAGGTGGTGTAGCGCACCGGAAAGTGGTCGTCGAGCTTGCGCAGCCATTGGAACATCGGGGGTCTCCGGGGGTGGCGGATCAGCGGGCCTGCAGGTGCGCCAGCAGCGCTGCCGCGGTCTCGTCGGGCGCCTCTTCGGGCAGGAAGTGCCCGCACGGCAGCGCCGCGCCGGTCACACGGCCGGCGCACTGCGCCTGCCACAACTCGAGCGGCTTGAACAGGCGCTGCACCACGCCCTTGGCGCCCCAAAGCACCAGCGTGTCGCAGGCGATGCGCTCACCCGCGGCGCGCGAAGCGCGGTCGTGCACCAGGTCGATGCCGGCGGCGGCGCGGTAGTCCTCGCAGGCCGAATGGATGGCCTCGGGCCGACAGAAGCAGCGTTCGTACTCGGCCAGCGCGGCCGGCTCGATGTGCGCGGTGCCGCGCGCGCCCCAGCCGCCCAACGCGCCGTGCAGGTAGAAGCGCGCGGTTTCGTCGTTGGCGCCGATCAAGCGTTCGGGCAACGGCGCCGGCTGAATCAGCAGGAACCAGTGGTAGTAGGCGCTCGCGAAGGCCATGTCGGTCGCGTCGTACATGTCCAGGGTCGGTGCGATGTCGAGCAGGCACAGTGACGAGACGCGCGCCGCATGGTCCAGCGCCAGCCGGTGCGCCACACGGCCGCCGCGGTCGTGGCCGACCACGCCGAACGTTTCATGGCCGAGCCGGCTCATCAGCGCGGCCAGGTCCTGCGCCATCGTGCGCTTGCTGTAGTTGGCGTGCTCGGCGTCGCCGGGCGGCTTGGACGAGTCGCCATAACCGCGCAGGTCGGGCAGCACCAGACGAAAGTGCGGTGCCAGCCGCTGCGCCACGCGGTGCCAGAGCGCGTGCGTCTGCGGAAAGCCGTGTAGCAGCAACAGCGGCGGGCCGTCGCGCCGGCCGCCGGTGCGGGCGAAGATCTGCACGCCGTTGACGTCGTGCTGCGCCGCTTCGAAACCGTCGAACCATGGACTTGCGCTCATGCGTTTTCCTCAATCCCTGCCCGCCGGGGTCGCTCGTTATACTCGACCCCAGCGCTGATTTGCTCCGGCTTGCGGGCGCTTTAAAAATGCCGCTAAAGACAGGACGCACACCCGGTGTCCCGCTTTGGCGGCGCCGGGTTTTTTCATTCATGGGTGGTCGATGAGTACGGTCGGTCTGGTTCAGCCGCAGTCCATGCACTTCGCCGAGCCGCTGCCGCTGCGCAGCGGCGCGACGCTGCGCGACTACACGCTGGTCTTCGAGACCTACGGCACGCTCAACGCCGATCGCTCCAACGCCGTGCTGGTGTGCCACGCGCTCAACGCCAGCCACCACGTGGCCGGCACGCACGCCGGGCCGGACGGCGCGCCGCTGAAGGGCAGTGAAGGCTGGTGGGACAACCTCATCGGCCCCGGCAAACCGTTGGACACGAACCGCTTCTTCGTCATCGGCGTCAACAACCCCGGTTCGTGTTTCGGCTCCACCGGCCCGATGAACAACCACCCCGACACCGGCCAACCCTATGGCGTCGACTTCCCCGTCGTGACCGTGGAAGACTGGGTCGACGCGCAGGCCCGCCTGATGGACGCGCTGGGCATCACCACGCTGGCCGCGGTGATCGGCGGCAGCCTGGGCGGCATGCAGGCGCTGAGCTGGGCCTTGCGCTTCCCGACCCGGCTGCGACATTGCATTGCGGTGGCCACCGCGCCCAACCTGTCGGCGCAGAACATCGCGTTCAACGAGGTCGCGCGGCGCGCCATCGTGACCGATCCCGACTTCCACGGTGGCCACTTCTACCGCCACAACACGCTGCCGCGCCGCGGCCTGCGCGTGGCCCGCATGATCGGCCACATCACCTACCTGAGCGACGACGCGATGGAGGCCAAGTTCGGCCGCGAGCTGAAGAACGGTGCGGTGAGCTACAGCACGCTCGACGTGGAGTTCGAGATCGAGAGTTACCTGCGCTACCAGGGCGACAAGTTCAGCGAGTACTTCGACGCCAACACCTACCTGCTGATCACGCGCGCGCTCGACTACTTCGATCCCGCGGCCGATCACGGTGGCGACCTGGCCGCCGCGCTGGCCGCGGCGCGCTGCAAGTTCCAGCTGATCAGCTTCACGACCGACTGGCGCTTTTCGCCGGCGCGCTCGCGCGAGATCGTCAAGGCGCTGGTCGACAACAAGCTCGACGTGAGTTATGCCGAGATCGCAGCGCCGCACGGGCACGATGCGTTCCTGCTCGACGATGCGCGCTACCACGGTGTGCTGCGTGCGTGCTTCGACAACATCGCGCGGGCGCTGGAATCATGAGCGACCGCAAGGACATGGAGCTGATCGCACAAATGGTGCCGCCCGGCTCGCGCGTGCTCGACCTGGGTTGCGGCAATGGCGAACTGCTGGCGCACCTGCAGCAGCAGCGCCAGTGCAGCGGCTACGGCATCGAGCTGGCCGACGCGAACGTGCTGGCCTGCACGCAGCGCGGCGTCAACGTGATCCAGCTGAATCTGGAAGACGGCCTGGCGCTGTTCGAGGACCAGAGCTTCGACGTGGTGCTGCAGCTCGACACGCTGCAGCACCTGCGCAATACCGAGAAGATGCTGTTCGAGACCGCGCGCGTCGGGCGCGTGGGCATCGTCAGCTTTCCGAACTTTGCGCACTGGCCGAACCGCGCCAGCGTCATCGCCGGCCGCATGCCGGTGACCAAGGTGCTGCCCTACCAGTGGTACGACACGCCCAACATCCGCGTCGGCACGTATGCCGACTTCGAGGTGCTGGCGCGCCGCGACGGCCTCGAGATCCTCGACGCTTTCGGCATCCAGCGCGGCCGGGTGGTGCGGCGCTGGCCCAACCTGCGCGCCAGCATGGCGGTGTTCAAGTTCCAGCGCGGCGCGTCCCCGCCAGCGCATTGAAACCCGGGCCCGCGGCGGGGCTTGCCGCTGCCGCAAGCGCCGATGCGCGCCGGCCACTATGCTGCGCGCTCTTTCCAATTCGAGGAGACCGCTGATGACTTCCTTCCACCCGCTGCGCACTGCGCTGGCCGCCTCCTTGGCGGCGACCTTGCTGTGGGGCAACGCGGCCCACGCCGAAGCGCCGATGGCCAAGACCGCCGCGCCCGGCTTCTTCCGCATGATGCTGGGCGACTTCGAGGTCACGGCCCTGTCCGACGGCACGGTGGCGCTGCCGGTCGACAAGATCCTGACCAACACCACGCCGGGCAAGGTGGACCAGGCGCTGGGCAAGTCTTTCCTGAAGGCGCCGCTGGAGACCTCGGTGAACGGCTACCTCATCAACACCGGCGCCAAGCTGGTGCTGGTGGACACCGGCGCGGCCGGGCTGTTCGGCCCGACCCTGGGCAACCTGGTGGCCAACCTGAAGGCGGCTGGTTACCAGCCCGAACAGGTCGACGCGGTGGTCATCACCCACATGCATGCCGACCATGTGGGCGGGTTGATGGCGGGCGACAAGTTGGCCTTCCCCAACGCCACCGTGCATGCCGACAAACACGACGCCGACTTCTGGCTCAGCCAGGCCAACATGGACAAGGCGCCGAAAGAGGCCAAGGGCTTCTTCCAGGGCGCGATGGCGTCGCTCAACCCGTACGTGGCGGCGGGCAAGTTCAAGCCCTTCGATGGCAACACCGAACTGGTACCCGGCATCAAGGCGCAAGCCGCGCGCGGCCACACGCCGGGGCACAGCACCTACGCGGTCGAAAGCAAAGGCCAGAAGCTGGTGCTGTGGGGCGACCTGATGCACGTGGCGGCAGTGCAGTTCGCGAATCCGTCGGTGACGATCCAGTTCGACACCGATTCCAAGGCCGCTGCCGTGCAACGCAAGAAGGCATATGCCGAAGCGGCCAAACAAGGCTACTGGGTCGCAGGCGCTCACCTGTCCTTCCCTGGCATCGGCCACCTGCGCAGCGACGGCAAGGGCTACGCGTTCGTGCCGGTCAACTACGGCGTGGTTCGGTAAGCGCAGGCCCCGCGGCAACGCCGCGGTGAGCGAGCAGCGCGGCCACGAGAAGCGCGAACGCGACACCCGCAAACGCCACCGCGTCGGAGAACGCTGCCGCGACATAGCCCAGGTACAGCGGCGTCGGCAGCCGGATCAGCCCGGCCACGAGCGACGCCACGCCGAGCGCGCCGGCCGCGCGCGCGGCGGCCTGGCGCGCCACCAGCGCAAAGCAGCACGGCACGACGCAGGCGGTGCCCAGGCCCACCAGCGCGAAGCCAAAGAGGCTCAGCGCGAAGGCGTTCGACGCTGCGACGGTGGCAAACCCGACCGCCGCGATCAGCAGCGATAGCGTGATCACCAACGGGTCGCCGAGCCGGCGCCGCAGCGCGTCGCCGAACACGCGGATCAAGGCCTGGAAGCCGGCGAAGAATGCCGCGCCCGCGCCGGCGAATGCGGCGAGGTCGGCGGCCTGGCGCTCCAGGAAGCGGGCCGACCACATCTGCGCACACATCTCGGCGCCGATGGTCACGCCGAGCACGATGCCCAGCAGAACGACGCCGCGGCCGACGCCGAAACCACGCCGCGTGGGCACGGCCAGCGGCGGCACCGACGTCACGGGTCGCGGGCCGAGGCGATGCAGCGCTGCGGCCACCGGCAGCGACACCAGCAGCACCACCGCCGCGCACCAGCGTGCGCCGGCGCTGGTGGCGAGCAGGCTGCCGGCGAGCGCGCCGATGGCGAACGCCGCCGAGGCGGCCGCGTGCATGCTCAGCAGCACCGGCCGGCCCAACTCGGATTCGACGGCCGTGCCCTCGGTGTTCATCGCCAGATCGAGCAGGCCGGCGCTCAGGCCCACGGCCATCAGTGCCAGCGTCAGCGCCAGGGTCGAGCCGGCATTGAACAGCGCCGCGAACGTGAGCACGTTGGCCAGCAGCGCGGCCCGCAACAGCCGGCGCGGCGCGATGCGGCGTGCGAGCTGGCCGCCGCCGGCCATCGCGGCGATGTAGGCGCCGGCATGCAAGGTCAGCGCGATGCCCAGGCCGGCGGCGTCGGTGCCGGTCTGGCGCACCAGCACAGGGATCGCGCCGGCCCACAAACCCAGGCCGATCGCGAACGCGAAGAACACCGCGGTGACCACCGCGCGCAGCGCTGGGGTCCCCACCATCACCGGCCGTTCGCGCGACCCGGCGCCTTCGGCGTGGCCAGCCCCGCCAGGTACGCGTCCAGCACCTGGCGGCCTACGCGCACCAGGTCGAACGAGCTCGGGTCGAGCATCCAGTTCTGCATCAGCCCATCGACCAGCGCATGCAAGCCGAGCGCCGCAGCGCGCGCGGGCAGGCGCCGCCCGAGCTCGCCGCGCCGCATTGCCGCGTGCAGGCCGCGCTGCACGTGGGCCAGGCATTCGTCGCGTGTGCTCAGGTGGCGGTCGCGCACGGCCTGAAGCTCGTCGACGTACTCGACCTTGTGGGTCGCGATCTCGAACACGCGCCGCACCTGCGGGTCGCTCACGACCTGGCGCAGCACGTCGGTGAAGCTGGTGCGGATGTGCTCCAGCGGGTCCAGCAGCATCGGGTCGTCGCTGCGGTTGGCGGCTTGCTCCATCGGCAGGGTCACGCGCAGCATCATCGCGTTGAACAGGTCGGCCTTGTCCTTGAAGTGCCAGTAGATGGCGCCGCGCGTGAGGCCGGCGGCCTGCGCGATCTCGTTCAAGCTGGTGCGCGACACACCACGCCGCTCGAACACCAGCTCGGCGGTGTCGAGAATGTGGCTGCGGGTGGCCTGGGCCTCTTCCTTGGTTCTGCGTACCATGACGTTCGGGAGTCGGGAGTGCCGAGCATACATTCAATCATGTATGTATACTGCGGCGCTTCGCCACGTTGGCCCGGTATTTGCACCGCGGCACGGCAGTGTCGGCCACCCCGGCCGCGTTCAGCGCCCCGGTGGGCGCGCGTCCTCCTGAAGGGTTCTTGCATGTCTGCGTCGAACAATATTCCGCGTGCCCACGCGCTCGCCACCTCTGCCACCGCCTCGTCCGTGCGCCGCCGCCGTGCCGGCCGCGCGCCCGCCGTCGGTGCCGCCGCGTTGCTGGCACTGCTGCTGGCCGCCTGCGGCCCGCAGAGCGGCAAGCCGGCCGCCGCCGGGCCGCCGGGCGGCGCCATGCCGCCGGCCGAAGTGGGCGTGGTCACGGTGACACCGCAGGCCGTGGGCCTGACCACCGAGCTGCCCGGCCGGCTCGAGGCCTCGCGTGTCGCGCAGGTGCGCGCTCGTGCCGCCGGCATCCTGCTCAAGCGCCAGTTCAAGGAAGGCGGCGACGTGAAGGCCGGCCAGTTGCTGTTCCAGATCGACGCCGCGCCGTACCGCGCCACGCAAGCCAGCGCGCAGGCCAGCCTGGCGCGCGCCGAAGCGAACCTGACGCAGGCGGGAGCGCAGGCCGAACGCTTCAAGCCGCTGATGGAGGCCAACGCCATCAGCAAGCAGGACTTCATCAACGCCGTCGCGGCGCAGAAAAGTGCGGAGGCCGACGTGGCCGCGGCCAAGGCGACGCTGACGACCGCGCAGATCAACCTGGGTTACGCGTCGGTCACGGCGCCGATCGCCGGGCGCATCGGCCGCGCGCTGGTCACCGAAGGTGCGCTGGTCGGCCAGGGCGAGGCCACGCAACTCGCGGTGGTGCAGCAGATCAACCCGATGTACGTGAACTTCACGCAGTCCACCACCGAGGTGCTGCGCTTGCGCAAGGCCGTGGAGAGCGGCAAGTTCAAGCGCGTGGACTCGACAAAGGATGCCGACGGCGCCAGCGTGCGCGTGGTGCTCGAAGACGGCAGTGAATACGACCAGCCCGGCAAGCTGCTGTTCTCCGACCTGACGGTGGACGCCACCTCGGGCCAGATCACCCTGCGCGCCGAGGTGCCCAACCCGAAAGGCCTGCTGCTGCCCGGCATGTACGTGCGCGTGCGGCTCGAGCAGGCCGAAGCCAGCAACGGCATCACGCTGCCGCAGCAGGCCGTCACGCGCGGCTCCACCGGCGACAGTGTGCTGGTGGTCGGCGCCGACGGCAAGGTGAGCCCGCGGCCGGTCACGATCGGCTCGGCGCAAGGCGGCCAGTGGGTTGTGCTCGACGGTTTGAAGGCGGGTGAGCAGGTGATGGTCGACGGCTTCCAGAAGCTGCGCGGCAACGCGCCGGTGAAGGCGGTGCCGTGGAAGGCTTCGGCGTCGGTTGCATCGACGGGTGCTGCGGCTGCAACGGGTGCGGCAGCTGCAGCGCCTGCAGCGGCAAGCGCATCGCGCGCCGCATCGGGCGTGGTGGCGGCGGCCTCGGCTCCGGCGGTCGCTGGGTCGG
This sequence comes from Methylibium sp., assembly GCA_031382215.1. Lineage (GTDB taxonomy): Bacteria > Pseudomonadota > Gammaproteobacteria > Burkholderiales > Burkholderiaceae_C > LGRD01. Next base: position 33,034 of record JANMYQ010000084.1, on the reverse strand, counting down.
CCCCTGCCTCAGCGGCCTCGGCCCGCTGAAGGAGCGCACCGCATGGCCCAATTCTTCATCGACCGACCCATCTTCGCGTGGGTGATCGCGCTGTTCATCATGGTGATGGGCGGCGTGGCGGTCAAGCAGTTGCCGATCGCGCAGTACCCGTCGGTGGCGCCGCCGTCGATCGTGCTCACCGCGGTCTACCCCGGCGCGTCGGCGCAGACGCTCGAAGACAGCGTGATCAGCGTCATCGAGCAGGAGATGAACGGCTCGCCAGGGCTGATCTACATGGAGTCGGTCAGCCAGGCCAACGGCGTGGGCACGATCACGCTGACCTTCGAGTCGGGCTCCGACCCCGCGCTGGCGCAGGTGGACGTGCAGAACCGCCTGAGCCGCGCGTCGCCGCGCCTGCCGTCGGCGGTCACGCAGCAAGGCGTGCGGGTCGACAAGGCGCGCGCCAATTTCCTGCTGTTCACGATCCTGTCGTCCGACAACCCGGCCTTCGACCCGGTGGCCTTGGGCGACTACGCCTCGCGCACCGTGCTGCCCGAGTTGCAGCGAATCCCCGGCGTCGGGCAGGCGCAATTGTTCGGCACCGAACGTTCGATGCGCATCTGGCTCGACCCGGCCAAGCTGGTCGGGTTCAACCTCACGCCGACCGACGTGACCAATGCGATCCGGGCCCAGAACGCGCAGGTCTCGTCGGGCACGATCGGTGACCTGCCGATCAGCGGCGACCAGGCGATCTTCGCCACTGTCGTTGTCAATGGCCAGCTCAACTCGGTGGCGCAGTTCGGAAGCGTCGTGCTGCGCGCCAACACCGATGGTTCGAGCGTGCGCCTGCGCGACGTGGCGCGCATCGAACTCGGCGCACAAAGTTACGGCACCTCGGCGCGGCTGAACGGCAATCCGTCTACCGGCATCGGCGTGCAACTCTCGCCCACCGGCAACGCGCTGGCCACCGCGCAGGCGGTCTACAAGCGCATGGACGAGTTGAAGACCTACTTCCCGCCGGGCGTCAAGTACGACATTCCGTACGACAGCTCGCGCTTCATCAAGATCTCGATCAGCCAGGTGGTCGAGACGCTGATCGAGGCGGTGATCCTGGTCTTCCTGGTGATGTACCTGTTCCTGCAGAACCTGCGCTACACGCTGATCCCGACGATCGTCGTGCCCGTCGCGCTGCTCGGCGCGTTCGCGATCATGTTTGCCTTTGGCTACTCGATCAACGTGCTGACGATGTTCGCGATGGTGCTGGCGGTGGGCATTCTGGTGGACGACGCGATCGTCGTGATCGAGAACGTCGAACGCATCATGAGCGAAGAAGGCCTGTCGCCGCGCGATGCAACCAAGAAGGCGATGGGGCAGATCTCCTCCGCCCTCATCGGCATCAGCGTCACCTTGGTATCGGTGTTCCTGCCCATGGCCTTCTTCTCGGGCTCGGTGGGCAACATTTACCGCCAGTTCTCGCTCGTGATGGTGAGCGCCATGCTGTTCTCGGTGTTCCTCGCGCTGTCGCTCACGCCGGCTTTGTGCGCCACCTTCCTGAAGCCGGTCGAGGCGGGCCACAAACATGTCAAGCGCGGCCCGTTCGGCTGGTTCAACCGCGCCTTCCTGGCCACCACGCACGGCTACGAAAGCTGGGTCGCCAAGATGCTCAAGCGCACCACGCGCTTCGTGCTTCTGTTTGCCGCCATCGTCGGCCTGGTGGTGTTCATGTACACGCGCCTGCCGGGGTCGTTCCTGCCCAACGAAGACCAGGGTTACATCATCGCCAACGTGCAGTTGCCGCCCGGTGCGACGCAGGCGCGCACCTTGGACGTGATGAAGCAGGTCGAAGGCTTCATGCTCAAACAGCCCGAGGTCGACAAGATGGTCAGCGTGCTCGGCTTCAGCTTCTCGGGGCAGGGCCAGAACGCCGCGCTCGCCTTCGTCACGCTCAAGCCCTGGGGCGAGCGCGAGGGGCCTGAGCACTCGGCGCAGGCCCTGGCCGGCCGCGCGTTCGGCGCCTTGATGGGCGTGCGCGATGCGTTCATCTTCGCGCTGAGCCCGCCGTCGATCCCCGAGCTGGGCACCGCCACCGGCTTCACCTTCCGCCTGCAGGACCGTGGTGGCAACGGCCACCAGGCCTTGCTGAATGCGCGCAACCAGATGCTGGGCATGGCCGGGCAGAGCAAGATCCTCGCGGGCGTGCGGCCCGACGGACTTGAAGATGCGCCGCAACTGCAGCTCGACATCGACCGCGACCGCGCCGCCGCCCTCGGTGTGTCGTTCGACAGCATCAACGCGGTGCTGTCGATCTCGCTCGGTTCGACCTACGTGAACGACTTTCCGAACGCCGGCCGACTGCAGCGCGTGGTGGTGCAGGCCGATGCGCCCAACCGCATGCAGCCCGACGACCTGCTCAAGCTCAACGTGCTCAACAACCAGGGCAAGCTCGTGCCGCTGGGTGCGGTGGCGACCACGCGCTGGATCACCGGGCCGATGCAGACGGTGCGCTACAACGGCTACCCGACGATGCGCCTGGCCGGCGATGCCGCGCCCGGCTTCAGCACCGGCGACGCGATGAACGAGATGGAAAAACTGGCCGGCCAGTTGCCGGCCGGCTTCGGCTTCGAGTGGACCGGGCAGTCGCGCGAGGAGCGGCTGTCGGGTGCGCAGGCGCTGATCCTGCTCGGCTTCTCGCTGCTGGCGGTGTTCCTGTGCCTGTCGGCGCTTTATGAAAGCTGGTCGATCCCGTTCTCGGTGCTGCTCGCGGTGCCGCTGGGCGTGCTCGGCGCGGTGCTCGGGGCCACCTTTCGCGAGTTGCCGAACGACGTGTTCTTCAAGGTCGGGCTGATCACGGTGATCGGGCTGTCGGCAAAGAACGCGATCCTGATCATCGAGTTCGCGAAAGACCTGCATGCGCAAGGCATGGGCCTGATCGAGGCCACGCTGCAGGCCTGCCACCTGCGCTTCCGGCCGATCCTGATGACGTCGATCGCGTTCATCCTGGGCGTGCTGCCGCTGGTGATCTCGTCGGGCGCAGGTTCGGCGAGCCAGCGTGCGATCGGTACCGGCGTGATGGGCGGCATGATTACGGCGACCGTGCTCGCGGTGTTCTTCGTGCCGGTGTTCTTCGTCGTGGTGCGCAGCATCTTCAAGGGCAGCGAGCGGCAGCACAAGCTCGATGCGCATCAACTCGACGGCAAGCCGCCGGCCCCGCCGCCGGGTGCCTCACCAGTCCAAGGGGAGCACGCATGATGCAGCGCGTCACACTCATCGTTGCCGCGTTGACGCTCGCCGGCTGCATGAACCTGGTTCCGAAGTACGAACGCCCGGCTGCGCCGGTGGCGGCGAGCTATGGCGCCGAGGCTGGGCAGTCTGCGGCCGGTGCTCAAGCCGCGGCCGACATCGAATGGCAGCGCTACTTCGGCGACGAGCGCCTGAAGCGGCTGATCGACATTGCGCTGAAGAACAACCGCGACCTGCGCATCGCCATCCTCAACATCGAGCAGGCGCGCGCGACTTACCAGATCCGGCGTGCCGACGAACTGCCCACGGTCGGTGCCGGAATCACCGCCGCACGCGCCGCAAACGGCAACGGCGGCGTGGGCACGAGCTACGCCGCAGGTTTTGCGATCACCGGCTATGAGCTCGACCTGTTCGGCCGCGTACGCAGCCTGAGCCAATCGGCGCAGGCGCAGTTCCTGGCCAGCGAAGAAGCGAGCAAGACGGTGCAGATCAGCCTGGTCGCAGCCGTGGCCGGCGCGCACCTGAACCTGCTCGCCGACGACGCGCAGATCGAACTGACGCGCCAGACCCTGGCCACGCGCGAAGACTCGCTCAAGCTCGCCAAGCTGCGCTTCGACAACGGCGCCTCGTCGGAGCTCGACTACCGCCAGTCGGAGACGCTGCTCGAAGGCGCGCGCGCCACCTTGGCCCAGTTGCAGCGCCAGCGCGCGCTCGACGAAAACGCGCTGGTGCTACTGATCGGCCAGCCGCTGCCCGCCGATCTGCCGGCCGGCTTGCCGCAAGCGGGCCTGGAGCAGTCTCCGGCGCTGTTGGCGGGCTTGCCGTCCGAACTGCTGGAGCGCCGCCCCGACGTGCGCGCCGCCGAACAGCAATTGCTCGCTGCCAACGCCAACATCGGCGCGGCGCGTGCGGCTTTCTTCCCGCGCATTTCGCTGACCGGCAATGCCGGCACCGCGAGTTCGGAGCTGGCTGGCCTGTTCAAGAGCGGCAGCTGGGCGATCACCGGCACTGCACAACTGCTGCAGACGATCTTCGACGCCGGCCGCAACCAGAGCAACCTCGACTTGGCGAAGACCAACCGCGAGATCGCGGTGGCGCAGTACGAAAAGGCGATCCAGACCGCGTTCCGCGAAGTGGCCGATGCGTTCGCCGGCCGCGCCACCTTGGGCGAACAACTGCGCGCGCAGACCGCGGTAGCGCAAGCCACCGAAACCACGTTCAGATTGGCCGACCTGCGCTACCGCAACGGCGCGGCGAGTTACCTCGACGTGCTGGACGCGCAACGTTCGCTGTTCACCGCGCGACAGGCGGTGCTGCAGGTGCAGACGCTGCAGTCGCAGAACCTGGTCGCGCTGTACAAGGTGCTGGGCGGCGGCTGGAAGGAAGCGGCGCCGCGCTGATTGAAGTTGACCACCCCCGGAGCGCCTTCGGCGCACCCCCTCAAGGGGGCGCCGCTGGCGGACCGGCAAAGCCGGATCCGCGGCGGCTGCTTGATGGCCTTACGCGCCTGAGTTGCTTGCGCGGCCGGTGGTTCAGCCCTTGGCCAGCGGCGCCAGCGGCTCGAACGCCGCCGCCTGCTTGGCCTTCCACGCCGCGATCGCGGTGGCCATCTCGCCGCTGTCGAAGATCGCGCTCTGCAGCAAGGTCATCTGCTGCAACGCTGCGGCGGTGCCGTGATCACGCGCATGGTTCAGCGCGAACTTGCTGCCGGCGATCGCCAGCGGCGACTTGGCAGCGATGCTGCTGGCCAGCGCCAGCGCGTGCTGCAGCGTCGCGGCGGCGTCGGGCAGCACCGCGTTGACCAGGCCGACGGCCAACGCGCGCTCGGCGTTCATGTGGTCTCCTGTGTAGGCCATCTCGCGCGCCACGCCTTGCGGCACGATCTTCACCAGCCGCTGCAGCACGCCCAGGTCGGCCATCATGCCGATGTGGATCTCCTGCACGGTGAAGAAGGCTTCGGCGCTGCACACGCGGAGGTCGCAGGCGGTCGCCAGGTCGAGCGCGCCGCCGATGCAGCCGCCCTGGATCGCGCAGACGATGGGAAAGCGCGCTTCGTCGAGCGCCGAAAAGCAGTCGATCAGCCGGCGCAGCGTCTCCTGGAAGCGCAGCCGCTCGCGCGCGCTGCCGGTGTGCAGCAGGGTGTCGCCGCTGCCGAACACATCGAGTGCCATGCCAGCGCTGAAATGCTTGCCGGTGGACGAGATCACCAGCACGCGCGTCTGGCCGGCGTCGTCGAGCGAGCGCACCACGTCGCGCACGGCCGGGAAGAAGCCCGGGTCCATCGTGTTCATGCGCTCGGGCCGGTTCAATTGCAGGTGGGCGATACCGCCTTCTGCGCTGAGCTGGAAGTAGTCGTTCATGCGGGCTCCCTGGATGCTGTGATTCGACGGCCGATGTGTCGATTCTGAAGTGTCGATTCTGGCGCGTGCCTACACTCGTGCGATGAATACCACCTTGACCACTGCCGACGGCCTGACGCTGCAACTTCGCGAATGGCCCCGTGCCGACGCGCGCGGCACCGTGCTGATCGTGCACGGCCTGGGCGAGCACATCGGCCGCTACACGCACGTGGCGGCGCACCTGAACGCGGCGGGCTGGCGCGTGGCGGGTTACGACCAGCGCGGCCACGGCGCCAGCGAAGGCGCACGCGGGGCGCTGGCGGCCGAAGACTCGCTGCTGTCCGACCTGGCGCAGGTGATTGACGCGGTGCGCGCCGAGCACGCCAGCCCGCTGCTGCTGCTGGGCCACAGCATGGGCGGCTTGGTGGCCGCGCGCTTCTGCGCCGAGGGCTTGGCCGACGCGCCCGCGCCGTGGTTCAGGGCGGTCGATGCGCTGGTGCTGTCGTCGCCCGCGCTCGACCCCGGCATGAACGCAGTGCAGAAAGGCCTGCTCGCCGTGCTGGGTGGGCTGGCACCGAACCTGGCGGTTGGCAACGGCCTGAAGCCGGGCTGGATCTCGCGCGACCCGGCGGTCGTGAAGGCCTACATGAACGACCTCCAGGTGCACGACCGCGTGACGCCGCGGCTGGTGCGCTTCATCGTCGACGGCGGCCAGCACGTGCGGGCGCAGGCCGCGCGCTGGCGCGTGCCGACCTTGTTGCTCTACGCCGGCAGCGACCGTTGCGTGGCGCCCGCAGGCAGCGCTGCGTTTGTGCGGGCGGCGCCCGCCGCGGTGCTGAAGGCGCGCGAATTCGCACCGCTGTTCCACGAGATCTTCAACGAGCCCGAGCAGGGCGAGGTGTTCGCGGCACTGGAAAGCTGGCTCGGCGGGCTGCCCGCCGCCGGTTCACAGCGGCTCAGCGCTCGACCTTGAAGGCGAGCGCCTCCGACACCGCCAGCACCTGGCCCGGAGCGGCGTTGTCGATCAACTCCAGCCGCGCACTGTAGGCGCCCGCGGGCGGTTCGAGCCAGGCTTCGGTGTGGCCACCGGCGAGTGTGATCAGCTCCTCGCGCCCGGCATCGGGTTTGATGCGCAGGCGGAAGTGGCCGCTGCCCTTCTCGGTCAGCGCGCTGTGCGACACGTTGTAGCCCGAGGCGTGGAACTGCACGCGGAACGGCGGCTTCACCGTCTGCCCCGGCTTGGGCGACAACATCATCACGCCGGGCTTGACCAGGCTGGCCGGGTCGACGCCGTCGAGCTTGCGCGTGACCGTCACGTTGATCGGCTTGCTGTAGACGAAGTTCGGGATGTGCATGTCGTCGGCCATCACCAGCCGCAACTGGTACTTGCCGGGCGCAAAGTTCAGCACCGTCTCCATCTGCCCCTTGCCGAAGTGGATGTAGCGGTCGTCGAAGGGCAACGGCTTGTTGAACTCCATCGGCAGGTCGCGGTTGACCAGCAGGTGGTGGTGGCCGGCGTTGGCCACCGGCTTGACGATGGGCGCCAGGCCCATGCCGGTGAGGCCGAACTTCAGCAGGAACGGCGTTTCTATCGACGCGCCGTCCTGCAGGTTGGTGAAGTAGGCTTCCTTCACATTGCGCGGCGGCGGCACCTGCCAGGGGTGCAGCGGCTCGGCGGCGCCAGCCGGTGGGGCGGCCAGGCAAGCGCACAACAAGCTCAGCAGCGCCAGGCTGCCGGCATGGACTTTCGGGGCGGTGAGTTGGGTCATGTTTGCAACTTCTGGAACCGGCAAGCAGCCGGCAGGCAGGGTACGTCAAGGTTCTACACTGCGGATGTCAATGTTTTCTCAGGAGCTGCAGATGAACGCACGTGACCCCGCACTGCCAGTGCAACCCGATGAAGCCAGCGCGATCGCCGCGTTTGCCGAGCGGGTCTGGGACGAAGAGATCGTCCCTGCAATCACCAGCTACATCGAGATCCCGGCCAAGAGCCCGATGTTCGACGCCGACTGGCAGAAGAACGGCCACATTGAACGGGTGATCCGCGACGCTGCGAGCTGGGTCGAGAGCAAGCAGGTGGCGGGTTTGAAGCTTGAGGTGGTGCGCATCGAAGGCCGCACGCCGGTGATCTTCTTCGAGGTGCCGGCCACCAAGGCCGGCGGCAATCAGAAGGACGCGCAGACCATCTGCATGTACGGCCACCTCGACAAACAACCCGAGTTCAACGGCTGGCGCAACGACCTCGGGCCGTGGACGCCGAAGTACGTCAACGGCCTGCTCTACGGCCGTGGCGGCGCCGACGATGGTTATGCGGTCTACGCGTCGATCACCGCGATCCTGGCGCTCGACAAACAAGGCATTCCGCGCCCGCGCTGCGTCGGCATCATCGAAAGCTGCGAAGAAAGCGGCTCGTTCGACCTGCCGGCGTACCTCGACGTGCTGCGCCCGCGGCTGGGCAAGGTCAGCCTGGTCGTGTGCCTGGACAGCGGCGCCGGCAACTACGACCAGTTGTGGCTGACGACCAGCCTGCGCGGCATGGTCAGCGGCACGCTCAAGGTCGAGATATTGAGCGAAGGTGTGCACTCGGGCGATTCGAGCGGGCTGGTGCCGTCGAGCTTCCGCATCCTGCGCCAGGTGCTGGACCGGCTGGAAGACAGCAAAACGGGGCGCCTGCTGCCCGAGAGCTTTCACTGCGAGATCCCGGCCGACCGCATCGAACAATCGCGCGCTACGGCCGCGATCCTGGGCGACGAAGTCTGGAAGCGCTTTCCCTGGGCCTGCGGCGCCGACGGCGGTGCCACCCTGCCCACCACCACCGACCCGCTGGAGGCGCTGCTCAACCGCACCTGGAAGCCCACGCTCAGCGTGACCGGCGCCGACGGCTTCCCCGAACTGAAGAACGCCGGCAACGTGCTGCGCCCCTACACCGCCTTCAAGCTGAGCCTGCGCCTGCCGCCGCTGATCGACGGCAACGAAGCGGCCGCCACCTTGAAGACCTTGCTCGAAGACAACGCGCCGTACAACGCCAAGGTCACGTTCAATGCCGACGGCCGGGTCGGCGCTGTCGGCGCGACCGGCTGGAACGCGCCGAGCTTGGCGCCGTGGCTCGAAGACGCGTTGAACGCGGCATCACAAGCCCACTACGGCGCGCCCTGCGGCTACATCGGCCAGGGCGGCACGATCCCGCTGATGAGCATGCTGCAAAAGGGCTTCCCGGCCGCGCAGATGATGGTCTGCGGCGTGCTGGGCCCGAAGAGCAACGCCCACGGGCCGAACGAATTCCTGCACGTGCCTTATGGCAAGAAGCTCACCGCCGCGGTGGCGCAGGTGATGGCAGCCTGCGGCTGACCCCCCGGCGGGCCGGCGCGCGCCGTTCTGAATCCCCGAAACGCGGGGGTTCCGCGGCGCGGAGGCCCGGCTCGGCACTTGGTCACGCGCTCGCCGAGTGGATGCGGGCGACGTGACATTTGGCGCACATGCCGGAGCCCGCGCCCCGCGGCCGCTCCCTACCATTTGAGACTGCGCTTCGGTCACGCCGTGCCGAGGCGCCAGCCCGGTGTCTCTTGCCGACCCCGTCGACCCACTTCCCGTTGAAAGCGCGCCCCCGTCCATGTGCGGTATCGCCGGCATTCTGAGCAGCGGTGCTGCAGCCCCCCCGAGCCCGGCCGAGCTGTCGGCCATGATCGGCCAACTGCACCACCGCGGGCCCGATGGCACCGGCGCCTACTGCCAGGGCGAGATGGGCCTGGCGCATGCGCGGCTGAGCATCATCGACCTGGCGGGCGGCGACCAGCCGATCCACAACGAAGACAAGTCCGTCTGGGTCGTTTTCAACGGCGAGATCTTTAACTACATCGAATTGCGCGCCGAGCTCGAGCGTGCCGGCCACCGCTTCTACACGCACTCGGACACCGAGGTCATCGTGCACCTGTACGAGCAGCACGGCGATGACTTCGTGCAGCACCTCAACGGCCAGTTCGCGATTGCGTTGTGGGACACCCGGAAGAAGCGCCTCGTGCTCGCGCGCGACCGCACCGGCATCCGGCCGCTGTTTCACACCACGGTGAACGGCCGGCTGCTGTTCGCGTCCGAAGCCAAGGCGCTGTTCGCGGTGGACGGCGTGCCGCGCCGGCTCGACCCGCTGGCGCTGGCTGAGGTCTTCACATTCTGGGCGCCGGTCGGTTCGCGTTCGGTGTTCGAAGGTGTGCAGTCGCTGCCGCCGGGGCACCTCATGACGGTGCAGGGCGGCCAGACCGACACCCGCTGCTACTGGGACTGGGACTTCCCGACCGAGCCCATCGACGAAGGCCGCCGCTCGGCCGGCGACTACGCCGACGAACTGCGCGAACTGATGATCGACGCCGTGCGCCTGCAACTGCGCGCCGATGTGCCGGTGGGCGCCTACCTCAGCGGCGGGCTCGACTCGTCGATCATCACCTCGCTGATCCACAACTTCACCGACACGCCGCTGCGCACCTTCTCGGTCACCTTCGAAGACGATGAATTCGACGAGAGTGCGCACCAGAAGCAACTCGTCGACTACCTCGGCACGCAGCACAGCCAGGTGCGCTGCACGCGCGCTGACATCGCCGCCGCGTTCCCGCGCGCGCTGTGGCACGCCGAAGCGCCGATCCTGCGCACCGCGCCGACTCCCCTGATGCTGCTGTCGGCCTCGGTGCGTGAGCAGGGCTACAAGGTGGTGCTGACCGGCGAGGGCGCCGACGAGGTGTTCGGCGGTTACGACATCTTCAAGGAGGCGCGGGTGCGGCGCTTCATGGCACGTGTGCCGCAGTCGAGCGTGCGCCCGCAACTGCTCAAGCGCCTGTACCCGTACCTGAAACATTCGCCGGCCACCAGCGGCGCATTCGCGAAGAGCTTCTTCAGCGAGGGCATCGAGCACCTGAATCAGCCGTACTTCGCGCACATCCCGCGCTGGAACACGACCGGGCGCATCGCGCAGTTCTTCTCCGCCGGCCTGCGCGACGCGACCGCCGGCTGGTCGGCCTACCCGGCCATCGAAGCCACCTTGCCGGCCAACATCCGCCGCTGGCAGCCGATGGCGCGCGACCAGTACGTCGAGGCGCACACGCTGATGTCGGGCTACCTGCTCAACTCGCAGGGCGATCGCATGGCGATGGCGAATTCGATCGAAGGCCGCTTCCCGTTCCTCGACCACCGCGTGATCGAGTTCGCCAACCGCTTGCCGCCGCGCTACAAGCTGATGGGGCTGACCGAGAAGTTTCTGCTCAAGAAGTCGATGACCGGCCTGCTGCCCGACAGCGTGCGCACGCGCAGCAAGCAGCCCTACCGCGCGCCCGACAGCCAGAGCTTCTTCATCGATGGCAAGGCGCCCGAGTATGTGAACGAGCTGATGAGCGAAGAGTGCATCGCCAAGGCCGGCTACTTCGAACCGAAGGCGGTGCGCAAGCTGTTCGAGAAGAGCCGCGCGGGCCGCACGATCGGCTTCGGCGACAACATGGCCTTCGTCGGCATCCTGTCGACGATGCTGATCGATCAGATGTTCATCCAGGGCCAGGCCACGTCAGCGCGGCCGGCCATTGTTTCGCCCGAGCCGCTCGCGGCCGTGGCCTGAACCGCAGAAGGGAACCGAAGAAGTCATGCTGCTGCACCAGTTGTTCGAGCAGTCCGTCAGCCAGTCGCCGACCAAGGAGGCGCTGGTCTTCGAAGGCCAGCGCCTGACCTACGCCGACATCGACCGCCGCGCCAGCCAGCTCGCCGCCGCGCTGCAGCAGCGGGGCGTACAGCGCGGCGACCGGGTCGCGACCTTTCTGGACAATGGCGTCGAGGCCGTGGTCGCGATCTACGCTGCGCTGAAGTGCGGCGCGGTGTTCATGCCGATCAACCCGCTGACCAAGCGCGACAAGCTGGCCTACCTGCTGAACGATTCGCGTGCGAGCGCGTTGATCGCGCATGCGGCGCTGAAGGCCGAGTTCGAAGACGCGCTGGCGCAGAACAAGAGTGTGCACACCTGCTACGTCGTCGGTGCACGCGACGATGCACCACCCCCCGCCGACCCGCGCTGCCAGCCCTACCCAACGCAGCCCGGCCAGTTGCTCGCCGTGCCACCGACGATCGACCAGGACCTGGCCGGCATCATCTACACCTCGGGCTCCACCGGCGACCCCAAGGGCGTGATGCTGACGCACCTGAACATGGTCTCGGCAGCGCGCTCGATCAGCACCTACCTCGAACTGCAGCGTGACGACCGCATCGTCTGCGTGCTGCCTCTCGCCTTCGATTACGGGCTGTACCAGGTGCTGATGGCCTTCCTGGTCGGCGCCACGGTGGTGCTGGAGCGTTCGTTCTCGTTCCCGGTCAAGGTGCTGGAAACCTGTGCGAAGGAACGCATCACCGTGTTCCCCGGCGTGCCCACCGCCTTCTCGCTGCTGATGAACCTGAAGACCTTGCGCGACCACCCGCTGGAGCACCTGCGCAAGATCACCAACACCGCGGCGGCGCTGTCGGAAGAACACATTCGGCAGTTGCGCAACCTGTTCCCGCAGGCGAAGCTGTACTCGATGTACGGCCTGACCGAGTGCAAGCGCGTCACCTACTTGCCGCCGGACCAGCTCGACATTCGCCCGACCAGCGTCGGCCGCGGCATGCCCAACGAAGAGGTGTGGCTGGCCGACGAAAACGGCCAACGCCTGCCCAATGGCAGCACCGGTGAACTGGTGATCCGCGGCAGCAACGTGATGCGCGGTTACTGGGACAAGCCCGAGCAGACCGCCAAGCGCCTGAAGCCCGGCCCGATCGCCGGCGAGATGGTGCTGTACTCGGGCGACATCTTCCGCACCGACGCCGAAGGCTGGCTCTACTTCGTCGCGCGCAAGGACGACATCATCAAGAGCCGCGGCGAGAAGGTCAGCCCGCGCGAGGTCGAGAACGTGCTGTACGGCATGCCGGGCATCCTCGAAGCGGCGGTGGTCGGCGTGCCTGACCCGGTGCTGGGCGAGGCGGTGAAGGCCTTCGTCACGCTGAAGGCCGGCACGACGCTGACTGAACGCGAGGTCATCAAGTACTGCGCTTCCAAGCTCGAAAGCTTCATGGCGCCGAAGTACGTTGCCTTCGTAGCCGAACTGCCGAAGACCGACACGGGCAAGATCAAGAAGACTGGCCTGGCCTGACATCACTACAACTCATCTCCACAGGGACACCCCACCATGCAAGACAACATCAAGGCCAAGGTTCGCGCCTACATCACAGACAACTTCATCATGGGCGGCAATGCCGACCACCTGAAGGACGCCGACTCGTTCATGGAGACGCACGTGGTCGACTCCACCGGCTTCCTCGAACTGGTGAGCTTCATCGAAGAGACCTACGGCTTCGCGGTGGACGACGACGAAATGGTGCCCGAGAACCTGGACAGCCTGGACAACATCGACGCCTACGTGCGCCGCAAGCTCGTGCCGGCCTGAACGATGGCTGCGGTCCTGAACGAGAGCCGGTTGAATGCCGACACGCTGAACATCGACTGCGCCGCCGAGGTCGAGAAGATCTCGCGCTGGATGGTGGATGCCGTGGGCACGCAACTGCACAAGCGCGGCGTGATCATCGCGCTGTCGGGCGGCGTGGACAGTTCGGTCTGCGGCGCACTCGCGGTGCGCGCGCTCGGTGCGGGCAAGGTCTTCGGCCTGCTGCTGCCCGAGCACGATTCGAGCAGCAGCAGCGCCGACCTGGGCACGCAGGTGGCCGAGCAGCTGGGCATCAAGTACCAGCTCGAACACATCGGCCCGACCTTGGAGGCGATCGGTTGTTACCGCTGGCGCGACGACGCGATGCGCGCGGTGTTCCCCGACTATGCAAAGGGCTGGAAGAGCAAGATCCGAATAGCCGGCGGCGCGCAGGGCCGGGTCAACTTCTTCAAGCTGGTCGTTCAATCACCGGCCGGAGAAGTGTTCGAGAAACGCCTGCCGATCCGCGAGTATCTGCAGATCGTCTCGGCCACCAACTTCAAGCAGCGCATCCGCAAGACGGTCGAATACTTTCATGCGGACCGGCTGAACTACGCGGTGATCGGCACGCCGAACCGGCTCGAGTACGACCAGGGCTTCTTCGTCAAGAACGGCGACGGCGCGGCCGACATCAAGCCGATCGCCCACCTGTACAAGACCCAGGTCTACGCGCTGGCACGCCACCTCGGCCTGCCCGAAGCGGTGTGCACGGCCACGCCGACGACCGACACCTACAGCATGGCCCAGGGCCAGGACGAGTTCTACTTTGCGCTACCGTACCAGCAGATGGACGTGGCGCTGTGGGCCCACAACCACCAGGTGCCGGCGGCCGAACTGGCAGTGGCGCTGAACATCGACGCCGAACACGCGGCCTTCATCTACGCCGACATCGAAGCCAAGCGCCGCACCACGCACTACCTGCACGCGCGGCCGATGCTCGTCGAGTCTGTCCATGAAGCAGGAGCCTGAGGGTGGGTGACCTGACACGCGACGAGCCTTTCCTGACCCGCTGCGCCGCGCTGGCCGAGCGGCTGAAGACGCTGCCCGACAAGCCCGAAGAAACCGTCGAGGCGACGCTGCGCACCTTGTGGCATCTGGCGGCAGGGCAGGCGTTGTCGGTCGATGCCGCGTCGCGCACCGCGCTGCTGCCGCTGGACACTGCCGGCCACGCGCGCCTCGACGCGCTGATCGAACAACGTCTGTCCGGCACGCCGTTGGCCCACCTGAGCGGCCGCCAGCACTTCATGGGGCTCGAAATGCTGGCGGGCAAGGACGCGCTGATCCCGCGCGCCGAAACCGAACTGCTCGGCGGTGCGGCGCTGAACGTGCTGCGCGAATTGATTGCCGCCGCGAACGGCGCGGCCGTCACCGTGGTCGATGTCTGCACCGGCTCGGGCAACCTGGCGCTGGCGCTGGCGCACCACGCACCGACCGCACGCGTGTTCGCTGCCGACCTGTCGCCCGACGCGGTGGACCTGGCGCGCCGCAACGCGCTGCATCTGGGCCTGGACGCGCGCGTCGAACTGCGTTGCGGCGACCTGCTGGAGCCGTTCAACGAACCGGCCTTCCACGGCCGCGTAGACCTGCTGGTCTGCAACCCGCCCTACATCTCGAGCAAGAAGGTGGACACGCTGACCGACGAGATTGGCGCCTTCGAGCCGCGCCTGGCCTTCGACGGCGGGCCGCTGGGGATCGGAATCCTGAACCGCGTGATCCGCGAAGCGCCGCGCTACCTGCGGCCGGGCGGCTGGCTGGCCGTCGAGGTCGGCCTGGGGCAGGCGACGGCGATGGTCAAGCGCATGCAGGGCACCGGCCACTTCCGTTCGGTGCGGGCGCTCGACAACCAGCACGGCGAACCGCGCGCCGTGCTGGCGCAACGCTGAAACGGCGCGCCCCCTTTTGACATTTTTGACACAAGGGAATCATTTGCAGAGGGCGCGCGGTCGGAACCAAGCCCCGCGTTGCCGATAGCATTCCTTTCCGTCCGGCGATGCCGGGCACAGGGAGAAAGCGTTGAGCCAAACGCGGCTGCAAGGAATACGAATTGCGGGTGTCGCCACCTGCGTGCCACCCCGTTCGGTCGACAACCTCGACTTCGGCAAGGACTTCGGCGTCGACGAAGTGCGCAAGGTCGTGTCGATGGCCGGTGTCAAGCACCGCCCGGTGGTCGATGCCGGCGTGACCTCGTCGGACCTGTGTTTCGAAGCGGCGGTGCAACTGCTCGACCGGCTCGGCTGGGCGCGCGAATCGATCACCGGGCTGATCATGGTCACGCAGTCGCCCGACTATGTGCTGCCCTCGTCGAGCAGCATGCTGCACAAGTGGCTCGGCCTGGGTGACCACTGCGCTTCGTTCGACATGGGCCAGGGCTGCTCGGGTTACCCGTACGGCCTGTACATCGCCTCGACGATGCTCAAGGCCGGCGGCCACCAGCGCATCCTGATGTTGAACGGCGACACGCCGAGCCGCTT
The DNA here is from genome assembly GCA_031382215.1 of Methylibium sp. Taxonomy (GTDB): domain Bacteria; phylum Pseudomonadota; class Gammaproteobacteria; order Burkholderiales; family Burkholderiaceae_C; genus LGRD01. The sequence goes on along the minus strand of JANMYQ010000084.1, from coordinate 17,527 downwards.
TACCAGCCCCGACGACCACGCCACCTCGCTGCTGTTCAGCGACGCCGGTTCGGCCACCGCGCTGGAGCTGGGCGGCGATGACACGCCGTCGGTCTACACGCTGCACAGCGACGGCGCCGGCAGCGACAGCCTGATCATCCGCGGCGGCGGATTCCGCGACCGCTTTCCGGCCGACCCGCGCGACAACTTCGTGCGCATGGACGGCGCGGCGGTCTTCAACTTCACGCTCAAGCGCGTGCCGGCGCTGATCCGCGACACGCTGGCGTTTGCAGACAAGTCGGTCGCCGACGTCGACTGGTTCCTGTTCCACCAGTCGAACCGTTTCATCATGAAGCACCTGACCAAGAAGTGCGGCCTGCCGGAAGACCGCACGCCGATCGTGCTCGAGAACTTCGGCAACTGCGGCGGGCCGTCGGTGGCGGTGGCGTTGACGCAGGCGCTCGGCACCGGCACTGGCACCAGAACCGGCCCTCCGGCCACCGTGCTGATGCTGGGTTACGGCGTCGGCCTGTCGTGGGCAGCGGCGCTGACGCGGCTCGATGCCGACGCGGTGCTGCTGCATTCGAGCTACACCGGGCAGGTGCCGCGGGCATGAACGTCGGCGCGCCGGTGGCTTTCGATGACCGCTGGATTGCCGTTTCCGGCGCGTCCTCGGGCATCGGCCGCGGCATCGCCATGCAACTCGTGGCGCAAGGCGCGCGCGTCGCGCTGCTCGGGCGCAAGGTCGAGCGGCTGCAGGAAACGGCCCAACTCGCCGGCCCTGCCGACCGCACACGCGTCTGCCCGCTCGACCTGGCCGACCTGAACGCCATCGCCCCCGCCGTGCGCGCGCTGGCCGAGCAGACCGGCCGGCTCTACGGCCTGTGCCACGCCGCCGGCCTGGCGCAGACCCTGCCGCTGGCCGCGACCCGGCCAGACAGGGTGCGTGCGCTGATGGACATCAACTTCCAGGCCGGGCTGGAACTCGCGCGCGCGCTCGTCGAACGCGCGGTGCTGCGCGAAGACGGCGGCAGCCTTTTGTGGATCTCGTCGGTCTACGCCCACGTCGGCGCGCCGGGGCAGATTGCCTACTGCGCCACCAAGGGCGCGGTGGCCGCTGCGGTGCGTGCGATGGCGCTGGAGCTGGCGCCGCGCCGCGTGCGCGTGAACTGCGTGTCGCCGGGCTTGGTGAAGACGGCCATGACCGCGGCGGCCGGCTCGCGCATGACGGCCGAACAGTGGGCCCGCATCGAAGCGCTGCACCCGCTGGGGGCCGGAAGTGTGCAGGACGTGGCACGCGCCGCGAGTTTTTTGCTCGATCCGCTCAACACCTGGATCACCGGCGCCGATCTGGTGATCGATGGTGGTTATTCTTTGCAATGAACATCGCCTCCCCGAATCCAGGAACGACTCGAATGAAGCCGATATCAACCTCAGAGGCGCTGCACCTGCTGGCCGAAACTTTCGACGAGCCGGTCGAGCGCATGGCGCCCGCCACCGCGCGCGACGCCATTGCCGGCTGGGACTCGATGGGCGCCTTGAGCCTGATGGCAGAGCTCGACGAACGTTTCAACATCGAACTCACCGCCGAGGCCTCGCGCTCGATGGCTCGCGTGGCCGACGTCATCGAGCTGCTGCGCCGCCACGGCGCGTTGGCCGACTGAGAAGCTGTGAACGAACCCTGCACGCCCGCTCGTCCCGCCAGAACGGCGCCACTCGGCGTTGCAAATGCTCGCCGTAGCCCGGGCTACGGCTGCGCTTTGCGCCTTGATTGGCACCGCTCTGGTGGCCCGCTCGGGCGCGCCGGATTCATTCACAGCTTCTGACCGCCTCGCTGCGCATTTCATGGCGCGAGTACCGTCTTACCCGAAGACCACCGCGCTCGTTTCGAGGGCATTGAACTTCACGCCCGAGGCGCTGGCGGCCGGCTTCGTCGCGGCGACCGAGGCCGACCTGGCGCAGCTCGTCGAGTTGCGCCGCCAGGTCATCGGCGCGGCGCTGACCTGGGATGACCCGCGCTACCTGGCCTGGCGCTACGACCTCGGCTTGCCCGGCCGCGGCCGCGGCGAATGCTGGGTCGTCAAGCGCGGCGACGAGGTGCTGGCGATGCTCGGCTCCGAGCGGATCCGCGTGCTGCACCAGGGCCGCGCGGTGGACGGGCTGTCGGTGATGGACATTGCGGTGCGGCCCGAGTTCGAAGGTGTCGGCCTTGGCGTCTGGATGGCGATGCACCTGTGCGAGCGTGCCGACTGCGTGCTCGCCATCGGCTCGAACGCGAACTCGCGTGCGCTGGTGACGCGCGTGTTCGAGCGCCTGCCCGACCGGCGCTCTTACGCCCACCTGTTCGAGTTCGGCCCGACCTTCCAGCGCCGCTGGAAAGCCGGCGCGCTGGCCCAGGTGGCGGCGGCACTGGCCGGCTGGGGCATGGCGCTGTGGCGCGCCGGCATGGCGCTGACGCGCGCGCGCTCCTTTCGCGTCGAGCCGCTGGAGCGCTTTGACGCCGGCATCGAAGCGCTCGTGGACGGATCGCGCGGCGGCACCGAAATCTCGGTCGACCGCGATCAAGGTTTCCAGAACTGGCGCCTGTTCGAGAACCCGCGCACCGCCTACACGGTGTGGGCCGCGCGCGAAGGCGCCGAACTGGCGGGCTGGATCGCGGTTCGCTCCAAGGCCTCTGAGGGCGGCAAGCAGGTGCTCGTCATCGAAGACATGCTGGTGCGTGCCGGCCCGAGCGGCGCGGCGGCGCTCACGGCCCTGCTGTGCCACACCTTCGAGCACGCGAAGGCGCTGGGCTGCGAGCGCATCACCGTGATCGCCTGCCACCCGCAAAACGAACAGGTGCTGCGCCGGCTCGGCTTCTTCGCGCACCGTGCCGACGCAGAGACGCTGAGCGTGCGTTGCCGCGATCCCGTGCTCAACGAGGCGATTGCCGCCGGCGCGCCTTGGCACCTCACCGGCGTCAACACCGACCGGGACGATTGACTCGGGTCGTCGGCTCACATGATTAGCGACGATCCTCAGCTTGCCGGCCGCCCTTCCTCGGAAGGGCGGCCGGCGGGCTTCGCAGCTGCCCGGTGGGTAGCTGAGGATCGTCGCCAATCAAGTCGGCTCAACAGACCGGCGCCGGATCGAACCGGTAGCCCAGGCCCCACACGGTGTGGATGAAGCACGGCACGCTGCCGCCCTCGCCGAGCTTGCTGCGCAGGCGGTTGATGTGGCTGTTGACGGTGTGGTTGTAGCCGTCGTGCCCATAGCCCCAGACCCGGGCGAGCAGCTCGGCGCGCGAGAACGCCTGGCCCGGGTGCTCGGCAAAGAAGCACAGCAGGTCCCATTCGCGCGGCGTGAGCGACAGGTCGCGGCCCGCCAGGCTGGCCTGCTGGCGCGCACGGTCGAGCCGCAGGGGGCCGAACTTCAAGGGCGTGGCCGGGCCCTCGGTCGCTCCCTGCCGGGCCGTGCGCGAGAGCGCCGCGCGGCGCAACAGGGCCTTCACGCGGGCGCCCAGTTCGAGCACGCTGAACGGCTTGGCGACGTAGTCGTCCGCTCCCAGCTCCAGCCCGTGCACGCGGTCGAGCTCGCCGGCCCGCGCGGTGAGCATCAGGATGGGCATGTGCCGGCCGCGGGCGCGGATCTCGCGGCACACCTCCAGCCCGCCCAGGCGCGGCAGGCGCAAGTCCAGCACGATCAAATCCCAATCTTCGGCCAGCGCCAGTGCCAGGCCTTGTTCGCCGTCTGCCGCCAGCCGCACCTCGGCGGGCAGGCCGGTCAGGTGCATGCGCAGCAGCGCGGCCACGTCGGGCTCGTCTTCGACCACCAGCAAGCGCGTCGGGCGGCGCAGCGGCGCGCCGTCGGGCTGCTGCGCGGCAGGGCGTTCAAGCAAGAGCGAGTGAAACATCCTCAGCGCCAAGGGACAAGACAGCTCCTTGGTCGCCGAGGGAAGCCCAAAGCTTTCACCACCGCCGGTTCTGGTCGTGCAGCCACGGTGGGTGAGGGGTGGGATGCGCAGCGTCAGTTGGCGGCCAGACCGTTGGCGCCGGCCGGCAGGCCGCCCACGCTGCCGGGGTTGGTCAAGCCGCCGTCCTTGCCGATGCTGAACGACGAGATCGACCGGCCGCCCGCGTTCAGCACGAACAGCGCGCGCCCGCTGGCCGAGACCGCCGCGTCGATCGGCCCGCCCGCCGACGTGCCTGCCACCGCATTGGCCAGCGAGATGTGGCCGGACCGCTGGACCGCATAACTGCTGACGGTGCCGCTCGCGGTGTTGGTGACATAGGCAAAGCGGCCGTTGGGCGTGACGACCACCCAGCAGGCCGCCGATTGGGTGTCGGGCACCGACGCGCTGATGACCCTGGGCTGCACCGGCCCCCAGTTCTCGAACGCGTACGACGACACAGCACTGGCGCCCGCGGCGCCGCCGAAGGCTTCGGACACCAGCGCATTGCCGCGCTTGTCGAACGCGAAGCCGAACGGCGTCATTCCGACCGACGCGGTGACCACGGGTTGGCCAATGCGCCCGTCGTGTCGCACGCGGTAGCTGGTGAGCTTGTTGGTGGCCTTCTCGGTCACCAGCAGCACTTCGCCGTCGGGGCTGAAGCTGGCCTGCGCCGGCCCGGTGCCGCCCGCTGCCGACAGTGCACGCACGGCGTCGGGCAGCGGCTTGAGGTCGCCCTCCCAGTTGCGAAACCCGGCCACGTTGCCCGCACCACCGGCGTTCAGTACGTAGACGATGCCGTCGTGTTCGGTCACGCTGATGGGCTGCAATCCGCCCGAGTCGACGGTGGACTCCAGCTTCAGCCCCTTGCGCCGGACCGAGAAGGTGGACACGCTGTTGCTCAGCGCGTTGACCACGAACAGGTAGCGCCCGTTGCCGCTGAGGGTGACCGCACCCTGGTTGCCCAGGCCGGTGCCGGTCCCCTGGCCCTGGGTCGCCAGGCGGGTCTGCAAGCTCAGGCTGCCGTCATGGCCGGTGTCGTAGACGAGCAGCTCGTTGGCGCCGACGGCATTGGTGCTGGTGAAGACCTTGCCGGCGCGAAAGCCGTCGTCGTCCCAGTCGCCGGTGGCGCTGGCGGGCAGGGCCAGGCTGGCGAGGCCGGCGGTGGCAAGTGCCAGGCCGAGCAGTTTGAAGGTGTGGCGTCGGGTCGTGTGCATGTCGGAACTCCTGGGGGTGTTGAAGCGCACGCCGGAGTGGCGGCGCAGCTCCCAGTGTCTGGAGGCCCCTGCGCGGAGTCATCACGAAGCGGTCAACGTTGAGCGCGTTGAGCGGCTCATGTTGCCAGGCTCGCGGCTTGTGAACGGATCGTGAGCGAAACGTGAGTCATGCGCAGAGCCGTTGCGCGACCGAGTTTCGGCGCATTGAACCGCGCCGGCCACGGCTCCGAACGGAGCAAGTGGCTCCCTTTCACAAACCCATTGGAGATTGGAAATGAACGCAAAGACTCTCGCCACCGCCCTGATCGTCGCCGTTGCTGCGGCCGGGCTGAGCCAGCCGGTGCTGGCGCAAGAAGGCACGCAAGACTTCAAGGACCTGTTCAAGATGGTCATGATGGACAAGAACAAGGACGGCATGGTGTCCAAGAAGGAATTCATGGCGATGATGGACAAGGCCTACGACATGAAGGCCAAGACGATGGGCGCCAAGGGCGGCATGATCACCGAGGCGCAGATGAGCGAGTTCCTGAAGTCGCTGTACACCGGCGGCTGACCGGCCGCGCTGATGGGCCGGCGCCGAGGAGGCCGGCCCTTGACTATGCGACCGGCAGGCCCAGCATCGAGCGGCCGACCGCCTCGGCCACCTCGATCCCGTCGACGCCCGCCGACATGATGCCGCCCGCATACCCAGCCCCTTCGCCGGCCGGGTACAGGCCCTGCACGTTCAGGCTCTGGTGGTCCTTGCCGCGTGTGATGCGCAGCGGCGACGAGGTGCGCGTTTCGACGCCGGTGAGCACCGCGTCGGGCAGCGAAAAACCCTTGATCTGGCGCTCGAACGCCCGCAGCGCCTCACGGATGGCGTCGATCGCATAACCCGGCAAGCTCGTGCTCAGCTCGGTCAGCCGCACGCCGGGTTTGTATGACGGCAGCACGGCACCAAACTCGGTCGAGCGCTGGCCGCGAAGGAAGTCGCCCAGCAGTTGTCCCGGCGCGTGGTAGCCGCCCCCGCCGAGCTCGAACGCACGCGACTCCCAGTGGCGCTGGAAGGCCAGCCCGTCGAGCGGGTTCACCGGGCCGGTGGCGGCGCCGTCGATGCCGGCAACCGCGCGATAGTCCTGCGGTGCAATGCCCACGACGATGCCCGCGTTCGCATTGCGCTCGTTGCGCGAGTACTGGCTCATGCCGTTGGTCACCACCCGCTCGGGCTCGGACGTGGCCGCCACCACCGTGCCGCCGGGGCACATGCAGAAGCTGTAGACCGAGCGGCCGTTGGCGGCGTGGTGCACTAACTTGTAGTCCGCCGCGCCCAGGATCGGGTGGCCGGCGCTCGGGCCGAACCGCGCCGTGTCGATCAGCGACTGCGGGTGTTCGATGCGAAAGCCGACCGAGAACGGCTTGGCCTCCATGAACACGCCGCGCGCATACAGCATCGCAAAGGTGTCGCGCGCGCTGTGGCCGAGCGCCAGCACCACGTGGTCGGCGGCCAACTGCTCGCCCGACGCCAGGGTCACGCCGCGAACGTGGCCGGCCTCGACAGCCAAGTCGCTCACGCGCGCGCCGAAACGCACCTCGGCGCCCAGCGCCAGCAGCTCGGCGCGCATCTTCTCGACCACGCCGACCAGCCGGAAGGTGCCGATGTGCGGCTTGCCGACGAACAGGAGCTCCTCCGGCGCGCCGGCCTTGACGAACTCGTCGAGCACCTTGCGCGTGAGGTGGCGCGGGTCGCTGATCTGGCTCCACAGCTTGCCGTCCGAAAACGTGCCGGCGCCACCTTCGCCGAACTGCACGTTCGACTCCGGGTCGAGCACGCCCTGGCGCCACAACCCCCAGGTGTCCTTGGTGCGTTCGCGCACCGGGCGGCCACGCTCCAGCACGATCGGCCGCAGCCCCATCTGCGCCAGCACCAGCGCGGCAAAGAGGCCGCAGGGGCCGAAGCCGATCACCAGCGGGCGCGGCCGGCCGCTGGCGTGGAAGTCAACTGGCGCGTGGCCGACCGGCCGGTAGCGCATGTCGGGCGCGGGTCGGACGTGCAGGTCGCCGGCAAATTTCGCCAGCAGCGCGGCTTCGTCGTGTACTTCGCAATCGACGGTATAGATCAGCACGACCGCCGACTTCTTGCGCGCGTCGAAACTGCGCTTGAAGACCGTGAATGCTTTCAGCGCTGCATCGGCGATGCCCAGCCGCGCCAGCACGGCGGCGCGCAAGGCGGGCTCGGCGTGGTTCAGCGGCAGGCGCAGTTCGGTGATTCGCAGCATGGCTGCGAATTGTCGCGGCAACCCGGCGCGCATGAAAAAGCCGCCCGAAGGCGGCTTGCTGGAGGTGGCGGTTGCCCGTTGACGTGAATCAGGCGCCGACGTACAGCAGGTTGAAGCTGTGGTCGCGCGCCGCCTGCAGGGCTTCGGCGCGGACTTCGGCGCGGGTGCGCACGCTGGCCATCGTCGGCTGCACGGTGCCGTACAGCGCGGAGGCCTGGTTCAGTTCGCCAGCGGCCTGGGCGCGGGCCAGTTCGGCCTTCACTTCGGCACGGGTCAGTGTGCTGGGCGTGTCGGTGAACTGGGTGGCTTCGCTGGCAAAAGCGCCGGTGCCCACGAAGGCGATGGCGGCGGCGGCGATGAGGTGCTTGGTGTTCATGGTGGTTTCCTTGTGTGTTGAATGTCTGAGGGATGTCTGTGAATGGCTTGGTTCGGGGTTGGGTTCAAGGCCGGGCGAATGGTGTTCGAGTTGGCTCGTCCCGCCCGAATGAGTCGCGCTGCCGCAGCAGGTGCTGACTCACATTCGGGTCACTTCATGTCACGGTTCGATCACGAACCGAGGTACTGCGCGGCCAGCTTGCCGGTGCGGGCTTCGGCGCGGGCCTCGGCACGAACATCGTCACGGCTGCGCACGCTGGCGACTGCCGGCTGCACGCTGCCGTACAGCGCAGAGACCTGATTCAGTTCGCTGGCGGCCTGGGCGCGGGCCAGTTCGGCCTTCACTTCGGCGCGGGTCAGCGTGCCGCTCGGTGCGTTGATCTGGGTCGCTTCGGTGGCCATGGCGGCGCCGCTGGCGAGCAGGGCGATGGCAACGGTGGCGGTGTAGAGGAGCTTGCTGTTCATGATGATTTCCTTTGCGGTACTGGGTTGACGATTCCGGGCAGGGCGGCGTTTGTGTTGTTGGCCGTCTCGTCCTTGCTCGGTGAGTCGCTGCGTGGGCTGTGGCTCATCGATGGGATGAACTGTAGGCATTGCAGAACCATCAATAAATAGCCTAGACTTCAATAGCGCGTTGTCAAAACAGAAACAATGGGGGTCTTGAAATGGACAGGCTGCATTCGATGCGGGTGTTTGCGCGGGTGGTGGAGCAGGGCAGCTTTGCTTCCGCCGCGCGCGGGCTGAACCTGTCGCCGGCCGTCGTGACGCGGCTGGTGGCCGACCTGGAAGAGCACCTCGGCGCACGGCTGATCAACCGCACCACGCGCCGCCTTGCGCTGACCGACACTGGCGAGCTCTACCTTGAGCGGGTGCGCCAGATCCTCACCGAGATCGATGAAGCCGAGGCGCTGGCCAGCGCTGCCACGTCGGAGCCGCGCGGCCACTTGCGTGTGCTGGCGCCGCCGGCCTTTGCGGTGCACCAGCTCGCCAAGCACCTGCCCCGGTTCCGCGAGCAGTACCCGCGCGTGAGCATCGAACTGTCGGTGCCGGGGCCGGTGGAAACGGTGGACGAGAATTTCGACGTCAGCATCATTCAGGTCGGCCGCCCGCTGGCCGACGGCGACTTCGTGGCCCGGCTGCTGGCGCACACCGAGGTGATCATCTGTGCCTCACCCGAGTACCTGGACCGGCGCGGCCGGCCCGACCACCCCGATCAGATGCCGGGGCACGACGCAATGCTGCCGCCCTTCATCCGCGAGATCACGCTCTACCGCGGCACGTTCGGCGACGACGAGCCGCCCGGCGACGCCGTGACCCTGGCGCCGGCCCGGTCCGCGCTGAGCACCACCCACATCGACACGATGTACGCCGCGGCGCTGCACGGCCTGGGCGTTGCGGGCCTGCCGTCGTTCGTCGTCGAAGACGCGCTGCTAGAGCACGCGCTTGAAAGGGTGCTGCCCGAGTGGCACTTGCTGACCGCCACGCTCTACGCCGCCATGCCCACGCGCAAGTACGTGCCGGCCCGCACGCGTGCGTTTGTCGACTTCCTGGTCAAGACCTTCGGCGGGCGGGACGAAGACCCCTGGCTGCTCGCGGCCGGTTGCGCCACGCCGCGCCGGGCGGCGGTGGCGGCGCAGGCTCAGGCTCCAGCTCAGGCTCGTCAGTAGAACGCTTCGGTTCGCTCGGCGCCCATCAGCGGCTCCAGCAAACGCGCCAGCGGCCGCAGCCCGTTGTAGCGGTCCGCCACCTTGTGCGCGTAGGCAAAGAAGCGAGGCAGGTCTTCGCTGTACTTCGGCTTGCCGTCGCGGTGCTTCAGGCGGCAGAAGATGCCCAGCACCTTCAGGTGGCGCTGCAGCCCCATCCATTCGAGCTGGCGCCAGAACTCGCCGAAGTCGTCCGGCACCGGCAGGCCGGCTTGGCGCGCGCCTTGCCAATAGCGGATCGCCCAGTCCAGCTCGACCTCTTCGTCCCACGAGATGAACGCGTCGCGCAGCAGCGAAGCCATGTCGTAGGCGATCGGCCCGTGCACCGCGTCCTGGAAGTCGAGGATGCCGGGGTTGGGCTCGGTCACCATCAGGTTGCGCGGCATGTAGTCGCGGTGCACCGCCACACGGCCCTGCGCCAGCGCGCTGACCACCAGCAGATCGCAGGCGGCTGACCACTGCTGCTGTTCGTCGGCGGTCCATGTGGCTCCGAGTTCGCGCGAAACGCACCACTCGGGGAACAACGCCAGTTCGCGCCGCAACAGGGCGTCGTCATAGGGCGGCAAGTCGCTGGCGTCGGCGCGTGATTGCCACTGCAGCAGCGCGGAGATGGCGGCGCGCATCAGCTGGTCGGCCTGCGCGAAGTGATTGTTGGCCACGGCCTCCTGCACGGCCTGCAGGTAGAGCTGCGAGCCCAGGTCGGTGAGCAGCAGGAAGCCTTGTTCGACGTCGCTTTCCAGCACGTGCGGGGCGTTCAGTCCAGCGTTGTGCAGCAGGCCGGCCACTTTGATGAAGGGCCGCACGTCTTCGTGCGCGGGCGGCGCGTCCATCAAGATGTAGCTCGGCGCGGCGGCGGTGGCGGCGGCGTCGATACGCAGGTAGCGCCGAAAGCTCGCATCGCTGGACGCCGGCCGCAACGTGGCTGGCTGCAGCGCATGGCGGCCTTTGATGGATGCGAGCCAGCCGTCGAACGCAGCGCGGCGAGCGGCGTCGGGCCAGGGGACTTCGGAAAGGGGGAGAGAGGTGCTCACGTCGATGGAGGCCATGGCGAGGCGCAACGGGCCTCGTGGATAATCGATTCTACAAACCACCCTGCCCACAACCCCCTGCCGCGCGCGGGCGCTGGCCGCGGACCAACAACGCCCGGTGGCTTTTCTCGCGCACGGCGACATGCCAGCTTCCAAGCCCTTGTCGCGCCACCGCCGATCTGCCTTTTGGCTCACGACCCTGCGCATCGCCGCGCTGCTGGCCGCCGCGTGCGGCCAACCCGTGTGGGCCCAGGATGCCGAACCGGCGGGCATCGTCCTGAAGCAGACCCCGGCGCTGGGCGAGCACCCGCACAAGCAGGACGATCGCAAGCTGCCCATCGTCTTGCAGGCGCGCGAGTTGCGCGGCCGCCCCGACCTCGAAACCCTCGCCGAAGGCGACGTCGAACTGCGCCGCGGTGGCCTGGTGATTCGTGCCGACCGGCTCAGCTACGACACCGCAGAAGACCTGGCGCGCGCCAAGGGCAAGGTCCAAGTGCTGCGCGACGGCAACGTCTACAGCGGGCCGGAACTGCAATTGCGCCTGCAGCGTTTCGAGGGCTACTTCCTGGAGCCGAACTACTTTTTCGGCCGCACCGGCGCGGGCGGCACCGCGAAGCGGCTGGACTTCATCGACGAGAACCGCACCGTCGCCACCGCGGCCACCTACTCCAGCTGCCCCAGCGACGGCTCCGGCGGGCCGGCGTGGCTGCTGTCGGCCGACAAGGTGCGGATGGACTTCGACACCAACACCGGCATTGCCGAAGGCGCCGTGCTGCGCTTTTACGGTGTGCCGATCCTGGCCTCGCCGATCCTGAGCTTCCCGCTCAACGACGAGCGCAAGTCGGGCTGGCTGCCGCCCACCGTGAACCTGGACACCAAGAGCGGTCTGCAGGTGGCCGCGCCCTACTACTGGAACATCGCGCCGAATCGCGACGCCACCTTGACACCCACCGTCAGCGCCAAGCGCGGGGCCGGGCTCGAGACCGAATTCCGATACCTCGAACCCCGCCACGAAGGCCAGTTGAACCTGAACCTGCTGCCCAAGGATGGCTTGACCGGCCACTCGCGCTACGCGCTCAACCTGGCCCACGACAGCCGCTTGCCGCTGGACGTGAACCTGCAGATGCGCTTGCTGCGCGTGTCCGACGACGACTACTGGAAGGACTTCCCGCGCCGTCTCAGCCTGACGCCGCGGCTGCTGTCGTCCGACGTCGAACTGAGCCGTCCGCTGGGCGAGTGGACCAGCTACGCGCGCGTGCAGGGCTGGCAGGTGCTGCAAGACCCGGCCAGCCGTATCGAGGCGCCCTACGAACGTCTGCCGCAGATCGGTGCGCGTTATGCGCAGCGCGACGGGCTCGGTTTCGAAGTCGGGCTGGAGGCCGAGTTCAACCGTTTCGCCAACCCCAGCGATGCCGTCACGACCCCGCGCCAGACCGGCATGCGGCTGCACTCGGTGGGCAGCATCGGCCGGCCGTTCATCGAGCCGGGCTGGACCTTGACGCCGCGGCTGTCGTTCAACGCCGCGACCTATTCGCTCGACCAGCCGCTGGCCGACGGGCGCCAGAGCGCGTCACGGGTGATCCCGAGCCTGAGCCTGGACAGCGCCTGGCTGCTGGAGCGCGACGCCAACTGGTTCGGCCGCGCCGTGCGCCAGACGCTGGAGCCGCGCCTGCTGTACGTCACCACGCCCTACAAGGACCAGAGCGGCCTGCCCAACTTCGACGCAGCGGCGAAGGACTTCAATTTCGAGTCGATCTTCTCGGAGAACTCGTTCTCCGGCATCGACCGCGTGTCCGACGCCCACCAGCTCACCGCCGGCGTGACCTCGCGCGTGCTCGACCCCGACACCGGCGCCGAGACGCTGCGCCTGGGTCTTGTGCAGCGCTACCTGTTCCGCGACCAACGCATCACGCCCGACGGCAATGTGTTCACGCAGCGCTTCTCAGACGTGCTGCTGCTCGGCTCGACCACCTTGGTGCCGGGCACGACCCTGGACGCCTCGGTGCAGTACAGCCCCGACATCGGCCGCACCGTGCGCTCGATCGTCGGCGCGCGTTATTCACCCGGGCCGTTCCGCACCGTCGGCGCCACCTATCGTTTTGCGCGCTCGCTGAGCGAGCAGGTCGAGCTGGCGTGGCAGTGGCCGATCTACGGGCCGACGGCCAACAGCGTCGAGGTGAACCGGCTCCGCCCCGCTGGCGCCTGCAGCGGCAGCTGGTACAGCGTCGGGCGCATCAACTACAGCACCAAAGACAGCCGCGTCACCGACTCGGTGCTCGGCCTCGAATACGACTCTGGCTGCTGGATCGGGCGGATCGTGGCCGAGCGGCTGTCCACCGGCCGCAGCGAGGCCACCACGCGGCTGGCGCTGCAGCTCGAACTGGTCGGTTTGTCGCGCCTGAGCCTGGGCTCCAATCCCCTGCAGGTCCTGAAGGACAATATCCCCGGTTACCGTTTGCTCCGGGAAGATCGCGATTCGCCCGCACCGCAGGCGTCACCGGCATCGACCCTCTCTCCATGATCCAGACCCGATTTTTCTTCAGCCTCGCACTCGGCCTGCTGGCCGTCGGCGTGGGCCTGCCACCGGCGCAGGCCCAACAGGCCCCGCAGCGCAGCGCCCGCCTGGCCGACTACATCGTGGCCATCGTCAACTCCGAACTGGTGACCGCGGCCGAACTGGAATTGCGCATCGCCCGGCTGCGCGACGACGCAGCGCGCAACAACTCCAGCCTGCCCGGCGGAGCCGAGTTGCGCCAGCGCGTGCTCGACCTGCTGATCAACGAGCGTGTGCAGGTGACCCATGCGCGCGACAGCGGCCAAAAGGTGGACGACGCCGAACTCGACCGGGCGGTGGCCAACGTGGCGCTCCAGAACCAGCTGAGCCTGCCCCAATTGCGCGACAAGCTGAAGCAGGAAGGGCTGGACTACGGGCGCTTCCGCACCAACATCCGCGACCAGTTGATCACCGAGCGGATCCGCGAGCGCGAGGTGCTGGCGCGCATCCGCATCTCCGATGCCGAGGTCGATGCCTTCATCGAAAAGCGCCGCGCTGCCGCCGGTGCCAGCGACGAATACAACATCGCCCAGATCCTGGTGACGGTGCCCGAGGGCGCGGCGCCGGCTCTGCTGGCCGAGCGACGCGCCCGCGCCGACGCGGCGCTGGCGCGGGTGCGCGCCGGCGAGGCATTCGAGGCCGTGGCGCGCGCGGTCTCGGAAGACGCCAACAAGGCTGCCGGCGGTGTGATCGGGCTGCGTCCGGCCGACCGCCTGCCCGACGTGTTCATGGACGTGGTTCGGCCGCTGAAGGCCGGGGAGGTGGCGCCGACCCCGCTGCGCACTGGCGCCGGCTTCCACGTGCTCAAGCTGATCGAGAAGAAGGACGCGGGAGGCATGGCCATCCAGCAGACCCGTGCCCGCCACATCCTGCTGCGGCCCTCGCCCCAGTTGCCGCAGGACGCGGCGCTGCGCCGTCTGGCGGAGTTCAAGCGCCAGATCGTGGCCGGCACCAAGACCTTCGAGCAGCTCGCGCGCGAGAACTCCGAAGACGGCAGCGCCGCGCAGGGCGGTGATTTGGGCTGGGCCTCGCCGGGCGGCTTCGTGCCCGAGTTCGAGGAGACCATGAACGCGATGACGCCGAACGGCATCTCCGAACCCATCGTCTCGCGTTTCGGCGTGCACTTGATCCAGGTCGTGGCGCGCCGCCAAGTCACGCTGGAGGCGAAGCAGTTGCGCGAGCAGGCGCGCAGCGCGCTGCGCGAGCAGAAGTTCGACGACGCCTACACCGAGTGGCTGCAGGAGCTGCGCGCGCGTGCCTATGTGGAGCTGCGTGAGCCGCCTCTCTAGCCGCTTCGGTAGGGCCTCGCGCCGCGTCCCTGGCCGCAGCGGCTCGCGCCGCTGCGCGCCGCGGTGAAACACCTCGCGCGCAAGCGCTTCGGCCAGCACTTCCTGACCGATGGCGCGGTGCTGGATGCGATCGTCGATGCGATCGACCCGCAGCCCGGTCAGGCGCTGGTCGAGATCGGCCCCGGCCTGGGGGCGCTGACCGACCCGCTGGTGCAGCGCTGCCAGCGGCTCAGCGTGATCGAGCTCGACCGCGACCTGGCGCTGCGGCTGCGGCGCCGGCCGGAACTGAATGTGATCGAGGCCGACGTGCTGAAGGTCGACTTCGCCGCGCTCGCCCAGGCGCAGGCCCAGGAACAAGGCCAGAAGCTGAGGGTGGTGGGCAACCTGCCGTACAACATCTCCACGCCGATCCTGTTCCACCTGCTCGGCGCTGTGGAGCATGTGCTCGACCAGCACTTCATGCTGCAGAAAGAGGTGGTGCAGCGCATGGCCGCTGCGCCCGGCAACAAGGACTTCGGGCGCCTGAGCGTGATGCTGCAGTGGCGCTATGCGATCGAATCGGTGCTGGACGTGCCGCCCGAAGCTTTCGACCCGCCGCCGCGGGTCGACTCCGCGGTGGTGCGCATGCAGCCGCTGCCGGCGCGCCCGGGGGTCGATGCGGCCTTGCTGGGCGAGCTGGTGACGGTGGCGTTCTCGCAGCGCCGCAAGATGCTGCGCAACACGCTCGGCCGCTGGCTCGATGAGCGCGGCTTCGGCGGTTCATTCAACTTGCAACGCCGGGCCGAGGAGGTCGGGGTCGACGAGTACCTCGCGCTCGCACTGGCCTGCGCCGGCAACGGCGATTGATCCGACAGACGGCCGCGGCAGCGGGCGGCGCAAATGAGAAAGCGGCCCGTGGGCCGCTTTCGTCCGTGCAATCTCAGCTCACGCCGCGCTGAGCCACATCGCCGTGTCGAAGGCGCTGCTCATCAGCGGCATGTTCATGCCGAAACTGCTGTTCGTTGCACTTTTCACCGGCGCCTTGACGGGCTTGTCGGCTGCAACACTCTGGGCCACCTCAGTCGCCCGCTCCCATGACCCTAGTTCCTGGGAGCGGGCTACTGAAAAGAATAGAAGCACCTGAATGGTATTTTTCGCTCGGCCCAGAAGTCGGCCGCATCGCGAAACACATCGAGCAGCTGCTCGCGCGCTTCACGGTCGAAGCGCGGGTTGTCGGGCAACTGTTCCAGCACCACCACGAAGCCGGGCTGCGTGCCGGACTTGTGGACCAGATCGGTCATGCAGTCGTACAGCGCATCGAGGTTCTTGCCGAAATGCGCCGGGAACATGAAGGCCTGGGCAATGCCCTCGAGCACGTCTTGTTTGGACTGGGCCGCGGTCAGATTCGCGTAGAGGAAATGCTGGCCGACCCCTCGCGCGGCCTCCAGCAGATCTTCCACGCGGTAAGCGCGGATCGATTGCACTATGTTTGGACGGACTGTCTGCAAAAGCATGGTCACGTTCCTCCTCTCGTCAGATAAAAAACTCTGGGCGGCGATCACTGCACGATCCGGCGAAAACTCGCGTAGTGGTCATCGGTATAAAAACAGGCTTCGGGCGCGGTCGGCTGGCGACCACCGCAGACAATTCTTCGGGCGCCGCGGTCGCGCGACGCGGGCGTGCGCACGGTGTACTCGCGGTAATAACCGCGCGGCTTCGGGGCCAGCAGGCGTTCGCGGTTTCCGAACACCGTGCCATCCTTGCGGGGGTAGGGGAACGGCCCTCCGGCTCGAATGAGCCGCTCGGTGTTCTGTGCTTCTGGAGGCAGTTGCGCCAGCGCCACGACCTGGGGCGACTGGGGTGTTTCCTTGGCCTGTGCAACGCCGGAAAGCAGCGTCGTCATCGTCAGGGTGATAGCAAGTCCCAACTTATACGATGCTTGCCACCGAGGCGGCCGACCTGAGAAAAACACGGGTAATCCCTGAATGCAGAAACCCTGATGGTACCGAATCGGCCACAAAAGCTCAAGCCATTGCCTCAATTTAGGGCACGACCATCGGAACGGGAGTGTGTACTTGCACTTCTTTCGTGACTCTAGGGTGCTTGTATCTCTTGTCTACAGAATGCGATCAGAGATAAAGCGGCGTCGCTTTTGTGCGCATGCCAAGACCTTTGGCGGCCTCTGGCAATTCGGCCTGACCGAGACAAACCGCCGCCTCTTGTCGGCAGGCGCCCACATGCCCCCGCGTGGTGCGCGCGGGGCTCGGGTCAGCGTGCGGCGTTGGCGTCGGCGACGGTCAGCGCCGACATGTTGACGATGCGGCGCACGGTGGCCGACGGCGTCAGGATGTGCACCGGTTTGGCCGCCCCGAGCAGCACCGGCCCGATCGCGATGCCGCCGCCCGCGGTGGTCTTGAGCAGGTTGTAGCTGATGTTGGCGGCGTCGATGTTGGGCATCACCAGCAGGTTGGCTTCGCCGACCAGGGCCGAGTTCGGCATCAGTTCGGCGCGCAAACCGGAGTCCAGCGCGGTGTCACCGTGCAACTCGCCGTCCACTTCCAGCCAGGGCGCACGCGCCTGCAGCAGGGCCAGGGTTTCGCGCATCTTCACGGCCGACGGCTGGTTGCTCGAGCCGTAGTTGCTGTGCGAGAGCAACGCCGCTTTCGGGATCATGCCGAAGCGCTTCATCTCCTCGGCGGCCATCACGGTGATCTCGGCCAGTTGTTCGGCCGTCGGGTCGTAGTTCACGTGCGTATCAACCAGCATCACCTGGCGCCCTGGCAGGATCAGCCCGTTCATGCAGGCGTAGGTCTTGGCGCCTTCGCGCTTGCCGATCACCTGGTCGACGTAATGCAGATGCATGGCGGTGGTGCCCCAGGTGCCGCACAGCATGCCGTCGACTTCGCCGCCGCGCAGCATCATCGCGCCGATCAGGGTCAGCCGGCGCCGCATCTCGATCTTGGCCAGTTGCGCCGTCACGCCCTTGCGCGCCGTCAGCTCGTGGTAGCTCTGCCAGTAGCTGCGGAAGCGGTGATCGTTTTCGGTGTTGACGATGTCGTAGTCGCGGTCGGCCGCCAGCCGCAGGCCGAACTTCTCGACCCGCTGGGCAATGATCTCCGGCCGCCCGATCAACGTGGGCCGCGCCAGGCCTTCGTCGACCACGATCTGCACCGCGCGCAGCACACGCTCTTCTTCGCCCTCGGCATAGGCAACGCGCTTG
>JANMYQ010000392.1:0-5088 GCA_031382215.1 Methylibium sp. | reverse complement strand
CCAGGAACATGTCGCGCGACGCGGCCACTTCGCTCGAGTAGCGCTGTACCGAATGGGCCAGCGCCTTGTCCATGCCTTCGTTGAAGCGCGCAACCTCCTCGATCGACGACGGTCCCGGCTCTGCGCCTGCAGAGCGCTGCCAAAACGCCATCACGCTTGCCCGCATGGCACGAAACTCGGCGAACAGTTGCACGAGGTCGAAACCCGCCATCTGCCGCAGCGCCCCGTGCTCTGCGGCCGCACTGGTGGTGGATTCCTCGGTCGGAACGATGTCCTGCGCCTCGTCAGCTCGTTCTTGGTCGGATTGTCGAATCTCCATGTCGGCGGCGATGGCCAGCAGGATTTCCCGGCTGTGGTCGCGCAACGCGAGAGCGGACATGGACCGGCCCGCTGGCAGCGTCCTGGCAAAGGCCTCCCAGTCGGCAACGATGGCGTCCAGGTTGTCCTTGATGAATGCGCTGAGTTTCATGGGGCGAGGCTTTGCGTAAAGCAGGACATTTTGACGGTTTTCATGATCTTCGAAGCCCCGGATGGCGCCGACTGTGCGCTGCCACACACAAGGGTGGGCAGCGCGGCATCGACACCACGCCTTGATCGTGTGTGCAGTCGCACAGACGTAGCCGGGTGCCGAGCCGTGCTTGTTTCTGGCGCCGTGGGCTGAAGGGGGCGGCCCCTTGTAGGATGGCGGCAACAGGTTCGGCGCCGATCGGCGTCGGCCTGGCTCGCAGACCATTCCCTTGAGGCCAACATGAAGCTCGCCACCTGGAACGTCAACTCACTGGCCGTGCGCCTGCCCCAACTTCTGGACTGGCTTGCCGCCAACCCGGTGGATGCGATGGTGCTGCAGGAAACCAAGCTGACCGACGACAAGTTTCCGCACGCCGCCATCGAGGCTGCGGGTTACCACGTGCAGTGGTTCGGCCAGAAGACCTACAACGGCGTGGCGCTGCTGAGCCGCACGCCGGCCAGCGATGTAGTGAAAAACATTCCTGGCCTGGCCGACGAGCAGGCCCGCGTGATCGCCGGCACAGTGAACGGCGTGCGCGTGATCGGCGCCTACTTTCCCAACGGCCAGGCGCCCGATAGCGACAAGTTCCAATACAAGCTGCAATGGATGGCGGCGCTGCGCGCCTGGGTGCGCGGCCAACTGGCGCTCTACCCGCAACTCGCGTTGCTGGGCGACTACAACATTGCCCCCGAAGACCGCGACGTGCATGACCCGGTGGCGTGGATGGACCAGATCCACTGCACGCCGCAGGAGCGCGCGCACTTCCGAGGGCTGGTCGAGATCGGCATGGTCGACGCATTCCGGCTCTTCGAGCAGCCGCCCAAGAGCTGGAGCTGGTGGGACTACCGCAACCTCGCGTTCCGCAAGAACCAGGGCCTGCGCATCGACCACATCCTGGTCAGCGAGGCGCTGCGCGCCAGGGTGGGCGCCTGCGTGATCGACAAGCTGCCGCGCAAGAACGAGCGGCCAAGCGACCACGCGCCGGTGGTCGTCGAGCTCCTGGAAGATTGAGCGCCCAGGCGCTTTGCTCCGGCCCTAAAGGAACATAGACGGGGCGCAGCCCGGCTTGGTGGCGGCCCGGCGCCGGGCTCAGTCGTCCAGCCCCAACTCCTGAATCTTGCGCGTGATGGTGTTGCGACCGATGCCGAGCTTCTGAGCGGCTTCGATACGCCGGCCGCGGGTCATCTGCAGCGCGGTGTGAATCAGCTGTGATTCGAACTTGCGCGTCAGTGCGTCCCAGACTTCGGGCACGCCGTCTTGCAGCAGGCGGCTGGCCTCCTGTTCCAGGCCGACCCGCCAGTCGGCGGGCGCCGCGCCGTTGCGGGCCGGCGGGGCCGCGTGCAGCGGGTCGCTGGGATCGACGGGTGCCGCGGTGGCCGGCGCCATGGGCGACGCCCCCGCGGGCCACACCGCGACAGCATCCGCGGGCACGCGGGCGGCCACGGAGGCAACCACCGGCACCTCGCCCAGCAATTCGGGCGGCAGGTCCTTCAGTTCAATCACCTGAGCTGGCGCCATCACCGTAAGCCAATGGCAGATGTTCTCGAGCTGGCGCACGTTGCCGGGAAAGTCGAACTGCATCACGCGCGCCAGCGCCGCGTCGGTAATGCGCTTGGCCTCCACGCCGAGCTCCTTGGCGCTTTTCTGCAGGAAGAAGCGCGTCAGCGAGGGCACATCTTCGCGCCGCTCGCGCAGGGCCGGCAGGCGCAGCCGGATCACGTTGAGTCGGTGGAACAGGTCTTCGCGAAAGGCGCCGAGCTTGACGCGGTCTTCCAGGTTCTGGTGCGTCGCGGCGATCACGCGCACGTTGCTTTTCATGGGGTTGTGGCCGCCCACGCGGTAGAACTGGCCGTCGCTCAGCACGCGAAGCAACCGGGTCTGCAGGTCGAACGGCATGTCGCCGATCTCATCGAGAAACAGCGTGCCGCCATCAGCCTGCTCGAAGCGGCCGCGCCGTGTGGTCTGCGCGCCGGTGAAGGCGCCGCGCTCATGGCCGAACAGTTCGGACTCGAGCAGGTCTTTGGGGATCGCCGCCGTGTTGATGGCCACGAACGGCCCGCCCGAGCGCGGGCTGTGCTTGTGCAGCGCGTTGGCCACCAGTTCCTTGCCCGAGCCCGACTCGCCGGTGATCAACACGGTGACGATGCTCTGGCTCAGCCGGCCGATGGCGCGGAACACGTCCTGCATGGCCGGCGCCTGGCCGAGCATCTCGGGCATCTGCGAATGCGCCACGTCGCGCACCGCCTCGCGCAGGCTTTCATCGACGGCACGGCGAATCAGCTCGACCGCCTTGGGCACGTCGAAAGGCTTGGGCAGGTATTCGAAGGCGCCGCCCTGGAAGGCGCTGACGGCGCTGTCCAGGTCGGAGTACGCCGTCATCACGATCACCGGCAGGCCGGGCAGGCGCTCCTTGACCTTGGCCAGCAACTCGATGCCCGAGCCGCCCGGCATGCGGATGTCGGAGACCAGGACCTGGGGTTGATCGTCGTCCAGCGCCGCCAGCACGTCGCGTGCGTTGGTGAAGCTGCGCACGGGCAGCTCTTCACGCGCCAGCGCTTTTTCCAGCACGAAGCGGATGGATTGGTCGTCGTCAACGATCCAGATGGGTTTCATGGGCTGCCTGCGGTACTGACCCCACCACCAACAGCCTCCCTGGCTCTCAGGGCAGTGGGATCACGATCTTGAATGTGGTTTTGCCCGGCTCACTTTCGCACTCGATCGTGCCAAGGTGTTGCTGCACAAACGTCTGGGCCAGCGTGAGCCCCAGGCCGGATCCGCCGTCGCGACCCGTGACCAGCGGGTAGAAGATGCGATCGCGAATGGACTCGGGCACACCTGGGCCGTTGTCCTGGACATGCAATTCCAGTGCCAGACGATAACGCAGCTTGCCCAGGGTCACCTGCCGGGCGGTGCGGGTGCGCAGGGTGATGACGGCGTCGCCGTCGGCGATGCGCTCGGCCAACACCTGGGCCGCGTTCTGGGTGATGTTGAGCACCGCCTGGATGAGCTGCTCGCGGTCGCCGCGGAATTCGGGGATCGACACGTCGTAGTCGCGCTGCAGGCGCAACCCGCGCGGAAATTCGGCCAGCACCAGGGCGCGAACGCGTTCGCAGACTTCGTGGATGTTCACGTCGCCCACCACGTGCGGCAGGCGGTGCGGCGCGAGCAGGCGGTCGACCAGCGCCTGCAGCCGGTCGGCCTCCTTGATGATGACCTGGGTGTACTCGGTCAGCGGCTTGGACTCGAGCTCCATTTCCAGCAGTTGCGCCGACCCGCGGATGCCGCCGAGCGGGTTCTTGATCTCGTGCGCCAGGTTGCGGATCAGCTCCTTGTTGGCCTGCACCTGGCCGAGCGCCCGCTCCTCACGGTCCTGGCGCGATTGCTGCTCGATCTCGACCAGTTCCACCACCACCAGGCGAGGGTCTTCCATCTGGTTGACGATCACGTGCACGTGCACCGGCAGCAGCGGGTCGCCGCCAGCCGAGCCGGGCTTGCGCAACTGCGCTTCGAGGCGGCTGGTGGCAAACTGGTTGGCCGCCACGGCGGCGACCGTGGTGCGCAGCTTCTGCGAGTCGATGAACCACTCGAACACCGAACCGCGCAGCACGCTGCGGCGCGACAGGCCGAGCACCCGCTCGAACGACGCATTGGCAAACACGCACTGGCCGTCTGGGCTGATCACGGCGACCATCGTCGCCAAGTGATCGAAGGCTTGGTACGGCGACGGCGCGGGCGGGCGCGGGGACAGCAGGTTCCCGAGGCGCGTGAGCTTCGTGCTCACTGCGGTAGTTTGGCCAATTCGCGCCGCAGGGCGGCGATGTCGGCCTCTTTGCGGGCGATGGCGGCCTTCATGTCGGCCACGCGGTCCTGGTACTTCTGGTAGTTGCGTTCGTCGCCGCGCCGCTCCGGTTCGCCGTTGTTGTAGTCCTTTTGCAGCATCGCCAAGCGCTCCGTCTCCATGCGCAGTTCGCTGTCGAGGATGCGCCTGGCGTCGCTGTCGCGCGCGCGCTGCTCGCCGGGGTCGACCTTGGAATCGGCCGGCCGCGAACCGGCTGGAGCGACGGCGGGCGCCGCGGCGCGCGGCCGGGCTCCCTGCACCACCGTCACGGGCGCACCTTCGAGCGTTCGGCAACCCTTGTCCTTGGCTTCCTGGGCCGTGATGGCGTCGGTGTAGACATTGCCCGGGCAACGGTAGACCACCGTGCCGCCAGCCACCTGAGCCTGCGCCAAGGCGGCGCTGCCCATGGCGCAACACAGCAAGCCCCACAAAACCGATCTTCGAACACCTATGCCTTGTGACACCTTGAGACCCCCGGCCCATCGAACGTGCGAGTGTGCACCAGCGCCGACCCCCCTGGTCGCGATGTGCCGGCTGCGCGCCAACTCTGCCGCAGTCGCGGCACCGGGCATTCCCGGCCCATAACGAGAAAAGGGACGGCTCTCGCCGTCCCTGTTGCTGTGTGGCGATGCGCTTTACAGCGTGTAGTACATGTCGAACTCGACCGGGTGCGTGGCCATGCGGAAGCGCGTCACTTCCTGCATCTTCAGGTCGATGTAGGCGTCGAGGTAGGCATCGGTGA
>JANMYQ010000383.1:0-2812 GCA_031382215.1 Methylibium sp. | reverse complement strand
TGTTGACCATCGGGCAGATGACGCCGTAGGCACCCGCGTCCAGCGTCTTCATCAGGATGCCGGGCTCCAGCCAAGGCACCCGCACCACCGGCACGGTGGGTGTGGTGGAGATGGCCTGCAGCATCGTCACCATCGCCTGGTAGTCGATCACGCCGTGCTGCAGGTCGATCGTCAGGCTGTCCCAGCCCTGGTGCGCCATGGTCTCGGCCGAGAAGCTGTTGGCAATGGCCAGCCAGCCGTTGACGACCGCCTGGTCGTTCTTCCACATCGTGCGCAGTCGGTTCTCTCTCATGCTTGTCTCCGGGTGTCGGGCAGGTTGGGCAGGTTGACTAGAGGGCAGACGACAGCAGCCTGCCGTCCTTGAAGAAGCCTTGCAGATTGTCGAACACCCTGTCGGCCATGGCCTGGCGGGTCTCGACGGTGCCGCTGGCAATGTGCGGCAGCAGCACCACGTTGTCCAGCGCCATCAGCTCGGCGGGCACGTTCGGCTCATCCTGGAACACGTCGAGCCCGGCGCCGGCAATGCGCTTCTCGGCCAGCGCGCGCACCAGCGCGGCTTCGTCGATCACGCTGCCGCGCGCCACGTTGATGAGGAAGCCGTCGCGGCCCAGCGCGTCCAGCACCTCGGCGTTGATCAGGTGGCGCGTGCCGGCGCCGCCGGCGGTAATGATGATCAGGTAGTCGGCCCAGCGCGCCAGCGCCAGCAGGGAAGGCTCGTGCGGCCACTCGGCGCCTTCGACGGAGCGGCGGCTGTGGTAGCGCACGTCCATCTCGAAGCCGATCGCGCGCTTCGCGATCGTGCGGCCGATGCGGCCGAGGCCGACGATGCCCAGCTTCGCGCCGCTGACCTTGCGGCCAAGCGGGAACTTGGGTGCGGCCGGCGTGCCTGAATTCCAGTCGCCGCGGCGCACGAAACGGTCGCCCGCGCTGATGCCGCGCGCCACGTCGAGCATCAGCCCGAAGGCGAGGTCGGCCACGCAGTCGTTCAGCACGTCGGGCGTGTAGCCCACGGCGATGCCGCGCTGTTGCGCGGCGGCGAGGTCGAGCTTGTCGAGCCCGACACCGAAGCTGGAGATCACGCGCAGGTTCGGCAGGGCAGCGATCAGCGCCGCATCGACACCGATGGCCGCCGAGCTGACGACGCCGACGAACTCGCTGCCGTGCGCGGCAAGAAACGCCTTCGGGTCGGCTTCGTCAGCCAGGCGTTGCAGCTCGTATTCGGCGGCCAGACGCGCTTCCAGCGCCGGCAGCAGCCGCACGTTCTGCAGCAGGCGGTGCTTGGCCATGCCGCTTCAGTCCAGCTTCACGCCGCTGGCCTTCACGACCTCGGCCCACTTGCTGCGCTCGCGGTCGTAGAACTGCGAGAACTCGGTCGGCGACATGGTGTAGACCTCGGCGCCCTGCGCTGTCAGGCGCGAGCGCACGTCGGGCGATCGAATGATGCGCGTGAGTTCGGCCGACAACCTGGCCAGCACGGCGGGCGGTGTGCCTGCGGGCACCAGCACGCCCTGCCAGGTGCCCGACTCGAAGCCCTTCACGCCCTGTTCGGCAATCGTCGGCGTCTCCGGCAGCAGCGGCACGCGCGTGGCGCGCGACACGCCCAGCACCTTCAGCTTGCCGCCCTGCACGTGCGGCAGCGTGGCCAGCATGCCGTTCATCAGCACCTGGGTCTGGCCGGCGATGGTGTCTTGAATGGCTTGCGAGCCGCCCTTGTACGGGATGTACTCCCACTTCGCGCCGCTGGCGCGCTCGACCGCCACGCCGGCCAGGTGCGGTGCACTGCCCATTGCGGTCACGGCGAAATTCAGCTTGGTCTTCTTCGACAGTTCGACCAGCTCCTTCAGGTTGTTGGCCGGCACCGACGGGTGCACCACCAGCAGGTGCGGCGAATACGCCAGCATGCTCACGCCGCGCAGGTCCTTGCTCGGGTCGAACGGCAGCTTGGTGTAGACCGAGGGCGTGATCGCCAGCGCGCCCACGTCGCACAGCAGCAAGGTGTAGCCGTCGGCGGGTGACTTGGCGACCAGGTCGGTGCCGGTGTTGCCGTTCGCGCCGGGCTTGTTCTCGACCACGACGGTGGTCTTCAGCGCCGCCGCGAGCGGTTCACTGATGGCGCGCGCGATGATGTCCGACGAGCCGCCCGGCGTGTACGGCACGACGATGCGGATCGGCTTGGACGGCCAGTCTTGCGCCTGGGCGGTGCCGGCCAATAGCAGCGCGGCGGTGATGAGGAGAGTGCGGGGGAGGGTCATCGGTGTCTCCAGTTCGACAAACTATCTGTGTTGTCAGTCATCATACAACCGAGTCGATCGCTGTCAACCGGGAATGCGAGCGTGTATTCATACGACAACCGATGACGCTGGCTTCCAGGCGTTGGGTTGCGCCTCCGACCGGGCGACCCCGACGCCCCCGGTAAAATCGCCCGCTCTGCGCAGGACGCCCGCACCGCGCACCACTTGAAAGCCCCTGGATGAAAGCCGCACAGATCCGCTCGCAGTTCCTGAAGTTCTTCGAATCCAAGGGCCACACCATCGTCGCGAGCAGCCCGGTGGTGCCGGGCGACGACCCGACGCTGTTGTTCACAAACGCCGGCATGAACCAATTCAAGGACGTGTTCCTGGGCTTCGACAAGCGCCCCTACAACCGCGCCACCACGTCGCAGAAGTGCATTCGCGCCGGCGGCAAGCACAACGACCTGGAGAACGTGGGCTACACCGCGCGCCACCACACCTTCTTCGAGATGCTGGGCAACTTCAGCTTCGGCGACTACTTCAAGAAGGAAGCGATCGCCTATGCGTGGGAGTTGCTGACC
>JANMYQ010000369.1:0-25840 GCA_031382215.1 Methylibium sp. | reverse complement strand
GTTGGTAAGCATAGAAGTCCAATCGACCCTCGGATATCAACATCTCTAGCGCAGATTGGTCAGCTATGCTTACCAGCATGGCCCGCTTGCCCTTGCACACCCTGCCCACCTTCCGCGCGGTGGCGAAGCTCGCCAATCTGCGCGCCGCGGCCGAACAACTGCACCTGACGCACAGCGCGGTCAGCCAGCAGATCAAGCTGCTCGAAGACCAGCTCGGCTTCCGGCTGTTCGACCGGCGCGGGCGCGGCATCGTGCTGAACGCGGCCGGTGCGGCCCTGCTGCAGTCCGTGGAGCCGGCGCTGAACCAGATCGAAGACGGTGTCAGCGTGGCGCGCGCGGCGGCCACGGGCACCGAGCACCGCATACGTGTCACGCTGCTGCCGTCGTTCGCGCAGCGCTGGCTGATGCCGCGGCTGGCCGGTTGGCGCCAGCGGCACCCGCACATCAGCATCGAGCTCGACTCTTCGCAACACGTGGTCGACCTGCAGCGCGACGGCTTTCACGCCGCGCTGCGGCAAGGCAACGGGCAATGGCGCGGGCTGGCGGCGGAGCGGCTGATCGAATCGCCGTTCGTCGCGCTCGGCTCGCCAGCCGCCGCGCGGCGGCTGTGGGGCCTGGAGCCCAAGGCATTGGCCGACGAACCACTGCTGGGCAGCCCCCAGCGGTGGGCGCGCTGGTTTGCGCAGGCCGGCGTACGCACCCGCGTGAACCCGGTCGCCACCTTCAACGACGCCGGCCTGATGCTGCAGGCCGCCGAACAAGGCCTGGGCCTGGCGCTGGCGCGCGAGCTGTTTGCCGCCGACGCGGTGCGCAGCGGCCAGCTGGTGCGCCTGTCACCGCTGGCGCTGGCCGACGACGACGAGCACGCGTTCTGGCTCGTCTACCCGCCGACGCTGGTGGACTGGCCCCCGCTAGTGGCGCTGCGCGCCTGGCTGAAGGACGAGTTGGCGCTCTCGCAGGCGATGATGGACGAGGCGCGGGGAGGGTGAGGCGGTGACGTGATGGACGGCGCCGTTGGGTTACGGCGCTGCGCGGGGTTCGGCGCAAGGCAAGCGCTTTGGTGGGGCAAGTGTCGGCACTAGGCCATCCAAGCCATGGGCCGGCAGCCCGAGCGGGCTCCGGATGGAGCAGACCCCGCTGTACCGATGTGTGCAGCAGCATGCCGCGACCTTTTTTGCGCAGGCTGAGGCTGAGGCCGAGGCCTGCGCGTACCAGTCAGTGTGAGTGGCTATGGCAACGGCTTCAAATCTAGTTCTTTCAGAAAAGCGTTGTGCTTGTCCTTCGCCGCCGCAATCGCCTTTTCAATCTCCGCCAGCGCTTGGTGCGTCTCATCCAGATCAATCTCTGCCTCGCCCACCGCCGTACTGATGTAGCGCGAGATGTTCAGGTTGAAGCCGTTCTTCTCGATCTCGGCCATGTCCACGCGGCGTGAATAGCGCGCCGCTTCCTCGCGGAACTGGTAGGTCTTGATGATCTTGGCGATGTGCTCGTCGGTCAGCTGGTTCTGGCGCTTGCCTTTATCGAAGTGCTCGGCGGCGTTGATAAATAACACGTCATCGGGCTTCTTGCACTTCTTCAGTACCAGGATGCAAACGGGTATGCCAGTGGAGTAGAAGAGGTTCGCGGGCAGGCCGATGACGGTGTCGATGTGACCGTCCTTGAGCAGCTTGGTGCGGATGCGTTCCTCGGCACCGCCCCGAAACAGCACCCCGTGCGGCAGGATGACGGCCATCACCCCTTCGTCCTTCAGGAAGTGGAATCCGTGCAGCAGGAAGGCGAAGTCGGCGGCTGATTTGGGCGCGAGGCCGTGGCTCTTGAAGCGCACGTCGTCGGCCAGTGCATCGGTGGGCTCCCAGCGGTAGCTGAAGGGCGGGTTGGCGACGATGGCGTCGAAGCTCGGCTTCTTGGCCGGGTTTTGCTCCCGCATCATGTCCCACTCGTTGAGCAGGGTGTCGCCGTGGAAGATTTCGAACTCCGTGTCCTTCACCCCGTGCAGCAGCATGTTCATGCGCGCCAGGTTGTAGGTGGTGATGTTCTTTTCCTGGCCGAAGATTTTGCCGATGGTGCCGCCCGCCTTGGCCATCTTCTTGCGGACGTTGAGCAGCAGCGAGCCGGAGCCGCAGGCAAAGTCAAGCACGCTCTCCAGCCGCTTCTTGGTGCCGGTTTTTGGTTCCTGGCTGTCCAGCGTGACGATGGCAGAGAGGATGTCGGAAATCTGCTGCGGGGTGTAGAACTCGCCCGCCTTCTTGCCAGACCCGGCGGCAAACTGGCCAATCAGGTATTCGTAAGCATCGCCCAGCGCGTCGATGTTTGTGGAGAACTCCGCCAGCCCTTCGGCGATCTTCTGGATGATGGTGCAGAGCTTGGCGTTGCGGTCGGCGTAGGTCTTGCCCAGCTTGGGGGAACTCAGGTCGATCTCTGAGAACAAGCCCTGGAAAGTGCTCTCGAAGGATTCGGTCTCGATGTATTTGAAGCCCGCCTGCAGCGTGTTCAGCAGCTCGGCGTTCTGGGTGCGGGCCAGGTTGGCGATGCTGTTCCAGAGGTGCGCGGGCTGGATGACGTAGTGCACCTTGCGGCGCATCTGTTTCTCGAAGGCCGGGATGTCGTCCACGTTGTTGGCATACCAGAGCGCCAGCGGCACCTTGCGGGTGTCCCCGCCCACATCGGGGTAGTCCCGTCCCAGTTCCTTCTTCGCCGCGGTCTCGTAGTTGTCGGACAGGTAGCGCAGGAAGAGGAAGGACAGCATGTAGTCGCGGAAGTCGTCCGCATCCATGGCCCCGCGCAGTTGGTCGGCGATGCTCCACAGGGTGTTGCCCAGTTGCTTTTGGTTCGCTTCGGTCATTTTTTCGGGCGTCGTTTGAGTTTGGCTTCCAGCGCTTGGAGGTCGGCAGCGTCTTGCTGGTCGGCTTCAACGGCCTCCCGCTTTTTGCGGTCCTGGTCGAAGCTGCGGTAAAGCTCACCCGTGCGCGATTCCATTCGCTCATGTCTGATGGCGCCAGCGTGGGTGAGCAACGGGAAGCCGTTGGACGTGATGATCTGATCCACGTTCTGCTTCCAGAAGGCCATGCGCGTCTCCTGCTTGCCCTTGGCCCGCAGTTCGGCGGTTTCGAGGAAGATGACCACCAGCCGGTTCAGAGTGTCGATCTCATCTTCGGTCAGGTAGTTCTTGGCCACCAAGATGTCCGTCTTGCGCACCTTGTCGCCCTTCCAGGCCAACAGGCCGAAATGCGGATCGGCGGGATTTGCCCGAGCAATGATGAGTTCGGCGGCGGTCTTTTGCGTCACGGCAAAGATCAGCAGGTTCTGCACGGTGGCGAAGAAAACCTGCGTGGCCTTGTCCGTCTTGTCGTAGTCACTGGAGAGGGCAAACAGCTCACGCACCTTTTGGTAGAAGCGCTTCTCGGAGGCCCGGATGTCCCGGATGCGCGCCAGCATCTCGTCGAAGTAGTCCGGGCGGCCGTCCGGGTTCTTCAGCCGCTCGTCGTCCAACACGAAGCCCTTGGCCAGGTATTCCTTCAGGATGGTGGAAGCCCAGCGGCGGAACTGCACCCCGCGGGGTGAGCGCACGCGGTAGCCGACAGCGAGGATGGCATCGAGGTTGTAGAGCGTGACGGGGCGCTGTACCTCGCGGCTGCCCTCGATTTGAACTGTCAAGGATTCCTTGACAGTTGCCGCCGGGTCCAGTTCCCCGTCCTCGAAGACGTTTTTCAGGTGCAGGGAGATGTTCTGTTTGGTGGCATCAAAGAGTTCCGCCATCTCCAACTGCGTCAGCCAGACGGTCTGCTCCTGCGCCCGCAGCTTGATCTGGCTGCGCCCGTCTTCGGTGGTGTAGAGAATCAGGTCGTTCACGGTGCGGGGGCAGCTACGGGGGCAGCCACAACAGGCGCTGCCGCCAAAACATCAGGCAGATCAAACTGAAACTTGGTGGTGAAGTTTTCCAGAATGCGCCGGAAAAGTTCCTTGTTGTCCTCGCCCATTTCGGTCGGTTCGTGGATGGCGTATTTGCCATGACTGAGGAGGTTCAAGGCGCGGTTGTAGAGCGCCATGTCTTCTTCGTTGTTCAGCGCTTTGAGGCAGAAAGAAATATCCGCGTGCCCAAAGAACGATGCGGTTTTTTCCATGATGCTGCGCAGGGCGTTGAAATGGAAGGTGTAGAGCTTGCCGGTGCCGGGGGCCGCGGCCAGTTGAATCTCCGCGAGGGACGCGACGTGATGAAAGAACGGCGTGTCCTCCGTGGCGCGCAGGGTGTAGGCGCTGTCTCCATTCGGGCGGTGCAAGAAGTAGCGCTTGTGGGTCACCTTCGGCTCGCCCTCTTTCGCCCTGCCGAGTTCGTTGCACATCACGTTGAAGAAGAGGGCGTGATGGGAGGAGAACACCACCTTGATGGGCGCGGGAGCGCCGTGCTGGTCTCTGCGGCTCGCAGCCCGCCGCAAGAGCTGAGCGAGGTCGCAGGCCACGGCAATGGCGTTGTTGTCGTCCAGTGAGGAGATGGGGTCGTCGATGTAAAGGTACTTCTTCGACTGATAGGAGACATGGCCGTCGAGCATGCGCTCGCAGATGGCCATGAAGAGGCACCAGATGAAGATGTTCTGTTCGCCACGTGAGATCTTGATGTTCTCGGCCTCATCTTTGCGGAAAGAGACCTTCCACGTCTCGTAATCGATGTCGAAATCGAAGTCCGCGTAACGGTCGAGATAGCCCGCAATCGTTTCGTCCAGCGCGAGGTCTTTCAGACCATTGAAGAACGTGGAGTTTGGATTGAGCTGGAGCCGCCGGACAGCATCACCGTCGAGGTCGTTATCCCAGGTGAACAAGTCTTCTGTGAAGGCATTGAAGTAGAGGGTGTCGGCAGTGCCGTTGTTCTTGCGCTTTCCCTCGTCCTTGAACTCCATCGACAGCCGTGTCTTGCCCGTGCGGTTGTAGGCATACAGGAGGATGAGCACGACGCCGCCCAAATCATCACGCAGCTTTCTCGCGAGTGTCCTGAGGTTGGCGTACTTGTTGATCTTCGGCTTGGTGCTCATGCCTCAACCGCCTCCGGGGATGGGAAAAGCTGCTGCATCAGCCCTTTCTTGTGGGCCTTGAGGGCTTCGAGCTTTTGGGTTTCGGCGGTGATCAGGGCGTCGAGGCTGCCTAGGCACGATGCGATGCGTTGTTGCTCGGGGAGGGATGGCAGTGGCAGGTCAACCTTGACAAGGTCCGACTTCTTGACGTGAACAAACGAGGCTTTGAATCCGTGCGACTTTTTAGCAATGTCTTCTTCAACCCTCGCAAGGACTAGTAACGAGAACGGCAATGTGGTCTGCTGCTCATCCATCAGTACCTTGAAAATATGCTGATTCAAGACGCCAGGCGGACCATTCCAAACACGTGCACCGAAAGACGAACCCAGTGTTCCAGACCAAGCAAAGAGTAGATCTCCCGATTCAATGCGGTTTCGTTCTGGCACGGGTGCTTGGGAGTAGTTGAACTCAGCGGACGGGTCGTTTAGGTTCTGGATACGGATGATTGGAGTCCCACTTGGTTTCCAATCTTCTGGCTTGAAGGCACGCCCGTTAATGAGCCGAAACATATCGCCAATCGTCCGAACACTCCACTCCCCGGCGTTCTGGAATTCGGGAAAGCGGAGGCGCGGTTGGGTTTCGCCTTCGCGGGGGAAAAGCTGCTGCATCAGCCCCTTTTTATGGGTCTTGAGCGCGTACACTTTCCGCGATTGCGCGGCCATCAGCTCGTCCAGGGAACTCAGGCACTCGGCGATTCTTTGTTGTTCGGGTAGAGATGGAAGCGATAGCTGAAGGCGCGCGATGTCCTTGTAATAGATGCGGACGCGAACGCCGCCATCCCCACCTTCGATGACAAAGTTTTCCCAAGCTTTGGTCTGTCGGAAGTGGTCGAGATAACCGGCAGCTATGCCCGATTCGCCTCCTGTGATGCACTTGAAGACGACATAGTCGGGACTGACTAGTATTTCGCTGTCGCCCTTCCACCGAGCAATAGAACCAATGTTGAGCCGCATTGGGTTGTAAGCGAACCAGTCTTGCTCAACGAGTTTGTAGCGCTCGATGTCTGCCGCGATGAGTCGTGCTTCCATCGGAACGATACCGTCGGCCTTGGTCACTCCCATCACCGAAGCGACGGAATGCTTTTTGCCGTTGCGGCGACGACCTTCTTCCGTCACATCACCGAGCTGCACGCTTCGCAACGCCACTCCGCGAAACTCCAGAAACCGCAGCTTCGGCACCAGTGCGGGCTTTACCACTTCCTTTGCCGCAGCGGTTTTGTTCTTACTGCTCATACGCACTGAGCCCTGAAATGTCGCGGCCCCCGGAACGTTTGGTGAGCAGGGGATGCAGGTCTTTCATCAGGGCCAGTTCCGCCTGGCTGCGCGCTTTCCAACCCAGGTCCAGCGGGGCCATGAGGTCGCTGAGCTGCTCGCCATCGAAAATCATGCGGTCAAGGATGGCGTCCACGAACGCTTGCAGGGCAGCCGCGGCGAGGCCATGCTTCGCGGCAACGGCGGCCAGCTCCTTGGCATTCCTCTCTGCCTTGAAGCGGGCATAGCCATCGCGGATGGCGGCCTCGGACAGACCCTCGCCGGCCTTCAACGTGCCGATGTATTCGGCAATGTCGTCGCGCTCGTTCATGAACTTGGCATCGGCGCTGATGAGGCCGATGAGTTCGTCTTTGCTCATCTTGACCTTGCCCGGGCCCTTGGCCGAGAACTTGGCGATGAGGCCCATGATGTAGTCGTAGTCGATGACGGCGGAAGCGAAGAGGACGAACTCGAAGTCGAGCTGGTCCACGGGGTTATCGGTGCTTGGGCCATCACCCTCCTTGCCGCCCTTGTCCAGCTGCGCTCTGAGCCGCTTGGCGGTTTCCAGGTACTGGCCTTTGAAGCCGCGCAGGTTTTCATCGGGCAGCACCTGCTGGATGGTGGCTTTGTTGTCCCCGGTGAGGTCAGTGTATTGGTCCAACTGGGTCTTGAGGCGCTGCACTTCCTTGAAGTGGGTGATGAAGGCGGCGCGGGCCTCGTCGCCCCTCAGGTTGGCAATGGCGGAGGGTGTGCAGGCCAGGCCCTGGGACTTCATGAAGTCGCCCAGCTTCTGCACGGCGGTCTCCAGCTTCTGGATGACGACGGGGGCCTTGTCCACCAGCCAGATTTCCCGGGCCTGCTCGCCGGTTTTCTCGCCCGAGAAAAGGGCAATGGCGGTGTCCACTGAATCCTGCTGCTGGCGGAAGTCGAGGATGTTGCCGTAGGGCTTGGTGCCGTTGAGAACGCGGTTGGTGCGCGAAAAGGCCTGGATGAGGCCGTGGTGCTTGAGGTTCTTGTCCACGTAGAGCGTGTTCAGGAACTTGGAATCAAAGCCGGTGAGCAGCATGTCCACCACGATGGTGATGTCGATCTTTTGCGCCAGGGGGTAATCGGCATTCGGCCACTGCTGGTCTTTGATGCGCTTTTGCACGTCCTGGTAGTACAGGTCGAACTCGCTCAAGCGGTGGTTGGTGCCGTAGCGGGCGTTGTAGTCGACAAGGATGGCCTTGAGCGCGGCTTTCTTGCCCTCGGGGTCTTCCTCGTTGTCCGCCTGCTCCTGCGGCAGGTCTTCCTGGATCTGCTTCACATCCGGGTCGCCCTCGGCAGGCGGGGAGAAGACGCAAGCAATGTTCAGCGGCTTGAAGTCGGAATCGGCGGCCTGCTTGTCCGCGTTCATGGTCTTGAACAGCGCGTGGTACTCGATGGCGTCGTTGATGGACGCGGTGGCAAGGATGGCGTTGAAGCGGCGTCCGCCCGTGGCGGCATCGTGCTTGGCGAGGATGGCTTCGATGACGGCCTTCTTGGCAATGGCTTCGCCGGGCTTGGGCAGTTTTTTGCCCATTTCCTCTTTTGGCTTGAAGTAGTCGATGTGGAAGCGCAGGACGTTCCCGTCCTCGATGGCGTGGGTGATGGTGTAGGCGTGGAGCTGCTTCTGGAACAGGTCCGCCGTGGTGCGCATGGAGGCCTGGGTGTCCTCGATCTTCTGCGAGGTGGCATTGGCCTCGAAGATGGGCGTGCCAGTGAAGCCGAACAGCTGCGCCTTGGGAAAGAACGCCTTGATCGACCTGTGGTTCTCGCCAAACTGCGAGCGGTGGCATTCGTCGAAGATGAAGACGATGCGCTTGTCCTTCAGCGCTCCGAGCTGTTCCTTGTAGGTGGCTTGGCCGTTCTTGGTGCGCTGCTTGTTGCGCTTGCTGTTTTCGTCCAGCGCCAGGCCGAGCTTCTGGATGGTGGTGACGATCACCTTGTCGGCGTAGTCCTCCGAAAGCAGGCGGCGCACGAGGGCGGCGGTGTTGGTGTTTTCTTCGACGCAGCCTTCCTGGAACTTGTTGAATTCTTCCCGCGTCTGGCGGTCCAGGTCCTTGCGGTCCACGACGAACAAACACTTGTGGATGTGGTCGTCTTCCTTCAACAGGGTAGAGGCCTTGAAGGAGGTGAGCGTCTTGCCGCTGCCGGTGGTGTGCCAGATGTAGCCGTTGCCGTTGTCTTCGTCGATGCACTTGACGATGTGCTGCACGGCATAGACCTGGTAGGGCCGCATGATCATGAGCTTTTGCTCACCCGCAAGCAGCACCATGTAGCGGCTGATGGTGCGGCCGAGGTCGCACTTCTTCAGGAAATGCTCGGCGAACTCGTCGAGTTGGGTGATCTTGCGGTTGCCCTCGTCCGCGAATTCATAGATGGGCAGGAAGCGCTCGTCGGCATTGAAGGCGAAGTGGCGGGCGTTGTTGTTGGCGAAGTAGTAGGTCCGGTCGCGGTTGCTGACGATGAACAGCTGCAGGAAGCAGAGCAGCGTCTTGGTGTAGCCATTGCCGGGGTCGTGCTTGTATTCGACGATCTGCTCCATGGCCCGGCGCGGATTCACGCCTAAGGTTTTCAGCTCTATCTGTACACAGGGCACGCCGTTGATAAGGATGAGAGCGTCGTAGCGGTGGTGGCTGTAGTCGGTATTGATGCGCAGCTGGTGGATGACCTCGAAGTGGTTCTTGCACCAGTCTTTGATGTTCACCAGCGTGTAGTTCAGCGGCGTGCCGTCGTCGCGGTTGAAGGCATTGATGCCGCGCAGGGTCCTGGCAGCGGCGTAGACATCGGGGGTGACGATTTCATCCAGCAGCCGGGCGAACTCGGCTTCGGTGAGCTTGGCCCGGTTGAGGGCCTCGAACTTCTCGCGGAAGTTCTTTTCCAGTGCGGCGCGGTCGCGGATGTCGCCGCGGTAGTCGTATTTCAGGTTCTGGAGCTTGCCAATGAAGCCGTATTCGATGTGCTCTTCTTTGACGGCGTGGCTCGGTGCGCCGGAGGGCAGATCGTAGGTGGACTTTGATGAAGGCATGGTGGAGGAACCTGCGTTGGCTACGGACCGGAAGGCAATGCGGGTGGCGGGTTGCTATGGATTGACGGTTGGCCTATGCAGTACAGCGTCCTGAATGCATCGGATTGTGGGGCGAGTGGGCTCGGCACTGGCCAATCTGACGAGCCTGTGCAGACCAGCGCCGCTGGACCCCAGCTCAGTTGGCGAACCGCTTCTTCACCGCGTCGCTGCCGGCGCGGGCGATGTAGGCGTCGCCGTCTTCCTGCAGCAGCAGCCGCGTCGCGACAAGCCGCCCGACCACCGCCTTGACGCGCTCCACATACACCGCGTGGCTGCCATAGCGCTCCTGCAGCGACAGGCGCGCGTCGCCGGCCTTCTGGCGTTCCTCGCGCGTCGACGCGAACGCGCTGTGGCTGCCGTCGCGGTCGCACAGTTCGCCTTCGGGGAAGGGGCGCTTGTAGAGGTTCCAGCCGGTGTAGGTGGCCAGCGGCGCGGCGATGTCGGGCAGGCGGATTCCGGCGACCTCGTTCCCGTCGGGGTCGACCGCCGGCACGAGCGGCACGTAGCGTTTGGCGGGGTCGGGCTTGGGGCTCACCCAGTCGCCGAACAGCACGAGCTCGTTGGCCTGGCGCGCCACCTCGAAGGCCGGCAGCTTGGGGAAGTCTGCGCTGTCGGGCGCGACCAGCGTCTCGTCGCGGAAGTTCGGCACGTTCGACGCGGGCGGCGGCGTGCCGCGTTCGACCCACTGGTCCAGCGCCATCAGCAACGCGCGTAGGGCAGGCGCCGGGTTGTGCGGGTTGCGGTCGTTGGCGCACGGGCCGCGCGCGGTCGTGAGCCCCACGCGCCCGCCGTGTTGCGTGCCGGCCACCAGGTAGGCGCGCGCGCCGGCGGGCAGGTCCACGTCGCGCGTGCCCAGCGGGTCGGTGTGCAGCAGCGAGGCGCCCTTCTGCCAGTACTCGGTGGAGGTGTTCACCTCGATCAACAGCGGGTCGTAGGCATCGTTGCGCAGCAGCGCGCCGTTGCTGCCCGTCACCGGGTCGGCCATACGAGCGGCCGAGAACGGAAAGGCGTTCTCGGGGTACAGGTGGTCTTCGTGCTGGGTGTTGGTGCGCGCCGGCTGGCCGAACTCGGCGTTCAGGAACACGCGGCCCACGCCCGAGATGTGCGCGAGCACGCCGTCGAAGACCTTGCGCTTGCCTTCGTCCTGGTTGAAGCCTTGCCCGATGTGGTCGCGCAGGTAGCGCCCGCTTTGCGAGATGCCCACCGCCAGCGCACTCTTGATGCCGGTGCCGGCCGGGTTGGGCTGGCGCGTGAGCAGCGATTCGCGCTCGTAGCGGAAGAAGGACACCAGGTCGCGCGTGGCCGCAAAGCCGATGCCTTGCACCTTGGGGTTGGCGGCGCGGTAGTGCATCTCGTACAGCGAGCCCACCGCCGGGCCGCGGCCGGCGTTGCCTGGCGTGAGGATGCGCACGGTGCGCGCGTCCTTGAACTCCCACTCGGCGGGCACCGGCACGCGCGGGTCGGCCTCTTTGCGGCGCACGGTCAGGCGCGCGTCGTCCTTGAACTGCGTCAGCGCGTCGAAGGCGAGCGTGAAGTCCTGCAGCACCGGCCCGCGCGTGCCCGAGACCAGCTCGTCGCGAACGATGCGCACGATCGGCTCGGCGCCGTTGCGTGCCACCGGCACGGTGATGCTGAGGCCGTGGTTGGCCTTCGGCGCCTCGGGGTCCCAGCCCGACCACAGAATGGTCCAGCCCTGGCGCAGCAGCAGCGCGTTGCCGGCGTCGGCGGCGGTGAGCGGGTTGTTGGCGGTGGGGCCGGCGCCGTCCTGCAGCCAGTGCAGCACGAACTTGCGGCCGCGGTTGGTCACGTCGTAGAGCAGCTTGCGGTTGCCGCCGCGCACCGGGCGCAGCATGTCCCACTCGACGGTGTATTCGACGTTGCCACCCGAATTGCGCGGCGCCTTGTCGAGGTTGACGATGCCGCGGTTGCGCACGTCGAACGGGTCGAGCTCGCCGCGCGCGGTGCCGCTGACGCGCTCGTAGGCGCCGGCGTCGCCGAACGACGCGCCGTCGGCGAACGGCTGCACGCGGGTGACGGTGATGTCGGTGATGTAGGCGGCGGCGGTCAGTGGAAGGGCCAGCAGCAGGGTGGCCACCGGACGTGCCACCAGCCGGGCCACCGGACGGTTCACCAAACGGGCCGACGTGAGTTTCCGAACCATGGCGCTCTCCCCTTGTGCTGCGCAGCCCGGGCCGCGTGCTTCGATTCTCAGGGTCGCGCGGCCGCCGTGTGCAGGGCTTCGATCTCGGCCGGCGTGAAGCCTGCCTCGCTCAGCACCTCCACGGTGTGCTGGCCGACCTCGGGCGCGGGCTTCGGCGTGTCGGGCACGCTGCGGTCGAAGCGCGGCGCGGGTGCCGGCTGCACCACACCGTCGAGCGTGATGAACGCAGCGCGGCTCGCCGCATGCGCGTGCAACGGCGCTTCGGCGATCGACAGCACCGGCGCAAAACACGCGTCGGTGCCTTCGAGCAGCACGCACCATTCGTCGCGGGTCTTCATCTTGATGATGGCCGCGATGGCCTCCCGCATCTCGGGCCACAGCCGGCGGTCGTGCTGGCGCTTCACGAAGCGTTCGTCCAGGCCGATGCGCTGCGCCAGTTCGGCAAAGAACTTCGGCTCCAGCGCACCGAGCGCGACGTAGCGCGCGTCGGACGTTTCATACGTGGCGTAGAACGGCGCGCCGCCGTCCAGCAGGTTCTCGCCACGCGGGCGGTCCCAGGTGCCGCTGGCCGTCAAGCCGTAGAAGATCGACGCGAGCGAGGCCGCACCATCGACCATCGCTGCATCGACCACCTGGCCGAGCCCCGAGCTCTTGCGCTCGTGCAACGCCGCCAGCAGGCCGAGCGCCAGGTACAGCGCGCCGCCGCCGTAGTCGCCCACCAGATTCAGCGGCGGCACCGGTGCGCCACCGGCCGGGCCGATGGCGTGCAGCGCGCCGGTCAGCGCGATGTAGTTCAGGTCGTGCCCGGCCGCGGCGGCCAGCGGGCCGGTCTGGCCGAAGCCGGTCATGCGGCCGTAGATCAATGCGGGGTTGCGCGCGTGGCAATCGGCCGGGCCGAGGCCCAGCCGCTCGGCGACGCCGGGGCGAAAGCCTTCGATCAGCATGTCGGCGCCATCGACCAGCCGCAGCACGGCATCGCGGCCGGGTTGTGTCTTCAAGTCAAGCGCGACCGAGCGCCGGTTGCGGCCGTTCACATTGAAGCGAGCCTCCATCGCCACGCCCAGCCCGCTGGGTTCGGTGCGGTCGATGCGCACCACGTCGGCGCCCAGGTCGGCCAGCAGCATGGCGCACATCGGGCCGGGGCCGATGCTGGCGAGTTCGAGGATGCGAAGGCCGTGCAGAGGTCCCATGGTGGCCACTTTCAGTGTGAAGTAAACAAGGCCAGCGCCGCGTCGGTGAGCTCGTCGAGCGATGCAGCCTGCTTCGCGTCGTACCACTGCACCGACCAGTTCAACGCCCCCAGCAGCAGCAGCCGCGCCAGATGCACGTCGGCATGCAGCCGGCCGGCGTCTTTCAGCGCCTGCAGCAGCGGCAGCCAGGCGGCTTCGTAGTCGTGCTGCAGTTGGGCGATGGCGGCGCGCTGTTTGGGGGTGAGCGAGCGCCACTCGTACAGCATTACCGGGATGAAGTCGCTGTCGGGGCCGAGCAGGATGTCGAAGTGGGTGCGGATCAGTGCGCGCAATGCGGCTTCGGGCGACGGCGCGGCGCCCGCGACGCTGGCCGGTGCGCTCAGCCGCAGCGCGTGCAAGGTCGCCGCCTGGCGCTGCAGCGCCGAATGCATGCCCTGCTCCATCACCTCGGCGAGCAGCGCGCTCTTGCTCTTGAAGTGATAGAAGGGCGAGCCCGAATGCATGCCCACCGCGGCAGCGATGTCGCGTGTGCTGGTGGCGGCGAAGCCCTGGGCGCGAAACAGCTTCGCGGCGGCGCGCATCAGCTCCTGCCGGCGGTTGCCGTCGTCGCGCTCGTCAGCGGTCTTCCGCGGGCGGCCACGCGGGCGGCGCGACGCTTGCGGCGGTGCGACGGCGCCTGCGGGTTCGGTGCTCACGCGGTCATCGCCTCGTTCTTCGGCCGGCTCATCGCTCACGTCATCAGCCACGTCATCGGCCGGCTCATCGCCCCGACAGCCCCATCGCCCGCGCAATCACCTCTTTCATGATCTCGTTGGTGCCGCCGTAGATGCGCTGCACGCGCGCATCGACAAAGGCGCGCGCGATCGGGTACTCCCACATGTAGCCGTAGCCGCCGAAGAGCTGCACGCATTCGTCGATGACCTTGTTCTCGAGGTCGCTGACCCAGTACTTGGCCATCGATGCGGTCGCGGTGTCGAGCTTGTCTTCGAGCAGCAGTGCGATGCACTTGTCGACGAAGACCTGCGCGATCTGCACCTGCGTCTGCAGTTCGGCGAGCTTGAAGCGCGTGTTCTGGTACTGCGCCACCGCCTGGCCGAAAACCTTGCGCTCCTTCACGTACGCCATCGTCCACTCGATCGCCGCCTGCGACTTGGCGACCGCGCCGATGGCGATCTGCATGCGCTCCCACGGCAGTTGCTCCATCAGCGAAATGAAACCGCGGTTCAGCGGGCCGAGCAGGTTGGCTACCGGCACCTTCACGTCGTTGAAGAAGAGTTCGGCCGTGTCCTGCGCCTTCAGCCCGACCTTCTTGAGCCGCTTGCCGGTCTCGAAGCCGGGCATACCGCGTTCGACCAGCAGCAGGCTGGTGCCCTTGGCGCCGGCGGCCGGGTC
The DNA here is from genome assembly GCA_031382215.1 of Methylibium sp. Classification (GTDB taxonomy): domain Bacteria; phylum Pseudomonadota; class Gammaproteobacteria; order Burkholderiales; family Burkholderiaceae_C; genus LGRD01. The sequence goes on along the minus strand of JANMYQ010000369.1, from coordinate 11,696 downwards.
GGTCTTGGCGACCACGATCACCAGGTCGGCATGCCAGCCGTTGGTGATGAAGGTCTTGGAGCCGTTCAGCAGGTAGTGGTCGCCCTTCAACAGGGCGGTGGACTTAACGCCCTGCAGGTCGGAGCCGGCGGCCGGCTCGCTCATCGCGATCGCGCCGATCATCTGTCCGCTGGCCATCGCCGGAAGGTACTTTTTCTTCTGCGCCTCGCTGCCATAGTGTTCGATGTACGGCGCAACGATCTCGTTGTGCAGCCCGTAGCCGATGCCGCTGTAGCCCCCGCGCGCGAGTTCTTCCATCTGCACCACCGAGTACAGCCTGTCTGCGCCGGCACCGCCGAATTCCTCTGGCATCGTCATGCACAGAAAGCCGTTCGCGCCGGCTTTGCGCCAGACCTCTCGGTCGACGTAACCCTGCTCTTCCCAATCGGCGTGGAAGGGCGCGATCTCCTTGTCGCAAAAGCGCCGGAAGCTGTCGCGGAAGGCTTCGTGCTCGGGGCTGAAGAGGGTGCGTTCGATCATCGGGAACCTCGCTGGATTGACACGCGCTTCGGCGCGCTCGTTGACTCGCAGAACGATTTATGAAAAGCGCTTGCTTGGTTCAAAGTCTATACTGCCCTGCTCACCCCGCGACACCCCTTTTGTGCCCTCTTTCCAGGAGCAAAACCATGACCGAAGCCTTCGTTTTTGATGCCATTCGCACCCCTCGCGGCAAAGGCAAGAAGGACGGCAGCCTGCACGAGGTCAAGCCCGTCAACCTGCTCGCCGGCGTGCTGCGCGAACTGCAACGCCGCAATCACTTCGACACCGCGCAGATCGATGACATCGTGATGGGCGTGGTCTCGCCGATCGGTGAGCAGGGTTCGGTCATCGCCAAGGTCGCAGCGTTGAAGGCGGGCTGGGACTTTCGCGCCTCGGGCGTGCAGATCAACCGCTTCTGCGCCTCGGGCCTGGAGGCGGTGAACATGGCGGCGCAGAAGGTGCGCTCGGGCTGGGAAGACCTGGTGGTGGCCGGCGGCGTGGAGAGCATGAGCCGCGTGCCGATCGGCTCCGACGGCGGCGCGTGGGCGCACGACCCGGAGACGAACTCGGCCACCGCGTTCGTGCCGCAAGGCGTGGGGGCGGACCTGATCGCGACGATGGAAGGCTTCAGCCGGCACGACGTGGATGCCTTCGCACTCGAATCGCAAAAGCGCGCCGCGAAGGCGCGCGAAGGCGGCTACTTTGCCGGTTCGGTGGTGCCGGTGAAAGACTTCCTCGACCAGACGGTGCTGGACCACGACGAGTTCATCAAGGCCCACACCACGATGGAGGGCCTGGCCTCGCTGCGGCCTGCGTTCGAGCAGATGGGCGCGATGGGCTTCGACGCGGTGGCGCTCACGCGCTACCCGCAGGTCGAGCGCATCCAGCACGTGCACCACGCCGGCAATTCGTCGGGCATCGTCGATGGCGCGGCGGCGATCCTGATCGGGTCCGAGGCAGCGGGCAAGACACACGGCTTCACGCCGCGGGCGCGCATCGTCGCCGCGGCGCTGAGCGGCGCCGACCCGACCATCATGCTGACCGGCCCGATGCCGGCCGCGCGCAAGGCTCTCGCCAAGGCGGGGCTGACGATCGACGACATCGATCTGTTCGAAATCAACGAAGCCTTTGCCGCGGTGCCGATGCGTTTCATGAAAGAGCTGGGTGTGCCGCACGAGAAGGTCAACGTCAACGGCGGCGCGATCGCGATGGGCCACCCGCTGGGCGCGACCGGCGCGATGATCCTGAACACGCTGATCGACGAGTTGCACCGGCGCAAGCTGCGCTTTGGGCTGGCCACGCTGTGCGTGGGCGGCGGCATGGGCATCGCGACGATCGTGGAGCGGATCTGACCCATGAAGACGATCCGCTACGAACTGAAGGACGGCATCGCCACGTTGACCTTCGACGAGCCCGGCTCGCCGGTCAACACGATGTGCGTGGACTGGCAGCACGACATGACCGAGGCGGCCGCGCGTGTACTGGCCGACAAGGACCAGATCAAGGGCATCGTGCTCGCCTCGGCCAAGAGCACCTTCTTCGCCGGCGCCGACCTGAAAGGCGTGATGCGCCTGACGCCTGCCGACGCGCCGCAGACCTACGCGATGGTCGAGTTGGTGAAGAAGAACTTCCGCGCCATCGAAACACTCGGCAAGCCGGTGGTGAGCTGCCTGAACGGCACTGCCCTGGGCGGCGGCTGGGAGCTGGCGCTGGTGGGCCACCACCGCATCGCGGTGGACGACTCGCGCATCCAGTTCGGCATGCCCGAGGTCACGCTCGGCCTGCTGCCTGGTGCGTCCGGCGTGACCAAGATGACGCGCCACCTGGGCCTGCTGGGCGCGCAGCCCTACCTCGTCGAAGGCAAACTCTTCGGCCCACGCGAGGCGCTGGAGCTGGGCCTGGTGCACGAGCTGGTGGACGACGCTGCCTACCTGCGCCCGCGCGCACTGGAGTGGCTGAACGGGCGCGGCAGCGCACAACACCCGTGGGAAGCGCCCGACTACAAGATCCCCGGCGGCACGCCGAGCAACCCGAAGATCGCCGGCATGCTGACCGTCGCGCCGGCCATGCTGAAAAAGCAGACGCGCGGCCTGCTGCCTGCCCCCGAGGCCATCCTGGCCTGCATGGTCGAAGGCGCGATGGTGGACATGCCGACCGCCCTGCGCATCGAAAGCCGCTACCTCGCCAGGCTCATGACCGGCGTGAACGCCAAGGCCATGATCAACACCTTCTTCTTCAATCTGAACGCGATCAAGAGCGGCCAGTCGCGCCCCGGCAAGGCGCCCAGGTTCAAGCCCGCAATGGTGGGCGTGCTGGGCGCCGGCATGATGGGCGGCGGCATTGCCTACGCGCAGGCCAGCCGCGGCATCGTGACGGTGCTGAAGGACGTGAGCCGTGACAAGGCCGAGCTGGGCAAGGCCTACAGCATCAAGGTGATGCAGCCGCGCGTCGAGAAGGGCGCAATGAAATCGAGCGACCAGACCCTCGTGCTCGACCACATCCGCACCACCGACAACGCACGCGACCTGCAGGGTTGCGAGCTGATCATCGAAGCGGTGTTCGAGAACCGCGACATCAAGGCGCGCGCGACGAAAGAGGCCGAGCCGATGCTGGCCGAAGGCGGCTTCTTCGCCTCCAACACCTCGACCTTGCCGATCAGCGGCCTGGCCGCGGCCAGCGCGCGGCCGGAGAAATTCATCGGCATCCACTTCTTCAGCCCGGTCGACAAGATGACGGTGGTCGAGATCGTGCGCGGCAAGCAGACCGACGACGAGACCGTGGCGCGCGCGTTCGACTACGTGCAGGCGCTGGGCAAGATCCCGATCGTCGTGAACGACTCGCGCGGCTTCTTCACCAGCCGCGTGTTCGGCACCTTCGTGCGCGAAGGCGTGGCGATGCTGGGCGAGGGCATTCCCGCCGCGGCGATCGAGAACGCCGGCATCCAGGCCGGCATGCCGGTCGGGCCGCTGGCGGTGGTCGACGAAACCTCGCTGGGCTTGAGCGTGCACGTGATGGAGCAGACGCGCGCCGACTTCGCGGCCGAAGGCAAGGCTTACGTCACGTCACCCGGCGAAGCGCTGATCGAGCGCATGGTGAAGGAACACAAGCGCTCCGGGCGCGCAGGCGGCGGCGGTTTCTACGACTACCCTGCCGGCGGCAAGAAGCACCTGTGGCCGCAACTCAAGCCGCTGTTCGAGAAGGCCGGCCTGGCCTGGGACATCGCCGAGATGAAAGACCGGCTGCTCTACCGCCAGGCGATCGAGACCGCGCGCTGCCTGAGCGAGAACGTGCTGACAACGGTCGCCGAAGCCAACATCGGTTCGATCTTCGCAATCGGCTTCCCGGCATGGACGGGTGGGGCGATGCAGTTCATCTACGGCATGGGCATCGATGCGTTCATCGCGCGCGCCGACCAGTTGGCGCATCGGCACGGAGAGGGCTTTGGATTGAGCGAGGACGTGAAGGGGGCGATCGGGCGGTATGAGCCGAAGTGGTGAGGTGTCGCGCTGCTGCAGCCTGCAGCAAACTCCTTCGACCTTCATCGAGATCGCGCCAGGCGGCACCCGTCATGCGCTCATGCTGGGGCGGTCGGCTGGGTACAGCCGACTCCGCTGCGGTGCTCACGCTGGGGTCGCGCCGCAGAACTCACTTCGCTCACTGCGTTCGCTTCGTTCTAACAGCCGCGGCGAGTCAGTTGTTGAAGCGCGCAAGCGCGCCGACCCCATCGCTCCGCTCCTCGCCGCCCCAGAAATCGCCCCTGCCGGGTACCGCCTGGCGCTCGGGCAACGTCGGTGCCTTGCGGGGGCGAGAGCCCTCGGCGTCTCTTCCCTGCGCGCACCGACGACGGTTCCGCAAAGGCGTGCCCGGGCAGGTCGGTGGGCGCCTCGGAGGCCGAGCCCGGACACAGACAGTCCGGTGGACTGGCTGTGCCTGGCGAGGAGCCGGGCCACTGGTCCGGCGCGGCCTGCACGGGCCCGAGGAGCGGAGTGTCTTGCGGCCCGCGCGCGCAGCGCGCTTCGTGGTCTGACTTGTCGCCGCCTGTTTGTACGTAGCGGACCGAAGGGAGCGAAGTGAGTTCGGCGACGGGCCGGAAGACCGAGCACCAGAAGGGAGTCGGCGGTACCCCGCCGACCGCATCAGCGAAGCCCTCCGGCCTGTCCGGGCACGCCTTTGCCGCGCCGACGATGGCACGTAGCCTGCACTCCCCAAGCCCGGCGGTCGATTTGGACTGAAGGCGCCGCCCTGTTCGAGCGATCAGCTCGGGCGCACCGGCAACATCATGGGGCCCATGAGACGCTGGCCCTGGACGGCCGGCAGCGCAACCAGAATCAGCAAGGCGCACACCATGATTGATCAGCGAGAGACCCCATCGGCCGGCCAGCGCATTGCGAGCTTGCGCCAGTTCTTCAGGTCGCGCCGCGGCGACGGCCAGGCCAGTGCCACGGGTGACCGCAACGGGTTCGAACCGACGATGTGGCCCGAGACCGAATGGAGCGATACCTGCTTCGACCCGTTCGGCGAGAACGCCTGATCGCCTGGTCTGTTGCCAGGCTCAGGCGGCCGGCCTCGCCACGCCGCCTATGACGGCAAAAAGTCCACCGGCCAGTTCACCACCATCTGGGCCACGTCTTTCGCACCGAAGTTGAACTGGCGGATGCGCGCGAGCAGCTTGCTCTCCAGCTCGGGCGACTTCAATTCGCTCGACACGATGCGGCAGTCCACCTCGCCCGACGGGGCGATCTTCAGCTCCAGCACCACCTTGCCCTGCAACGCCGGCTCTTCGCGCAGAGCGCGGTTGTAGATGGCGTAGATCGCGCCCTTGTTGCGCTCGAACACGAGCTTGATCTCTTCGATCGAGCGCGAGGCCTTGCCGCTGCCTTCGCGCTTTACGGTGCCGCCCGGGCCACCCGCGCCGGTGCCGGTGCCGTCACCCTTGCCGCCGCGCACGCCACCGCCACCTGCGCCGCCGCCCCCACCGCCACCGGCCACGCCTTCGACCAGGGTCGTGGCCCGGCCTGCCAGGCCGCCGCCGCCAGTGTCGCGGCTGTAGGCCGCGGTGTTGATGCCGCCGCTGCCGCCGGTGGCGTTGCTGGTGATCATCGAGCGGTCGGGCAGGCCCGCCTCTTTGCCGGCGCCCACGCCCACGCCAGTGGTGGTGCCAACGCCGGGGCCCTGTTTGATGTCTTGCGACAACTGCACCGCCACCGGTGCACCGCGCAGTTCGGCCAGCTGGTCCGCCATCGCCAGCAGGCCGACGCCGGACGCTTTGCGGCGCGCGTTGTCGGCGAGCTTCTCACCCGGCGGCTTGTTCGGCTCGGGCCGGCGCGCCTCGGGCGCGACCGCGGCCTTGGGCGGCTCGGGCCGGGCCGGCTCGGGCTTGTTCAGGCTGGGCGTGGGTGGGGTCGCCTCGGGCTTGGGGGTCGTGGGAGCCTTGACCACCGGCGGCGGTGGCGGCGTGGGCTCGCGTTCGAGCAGCAGCTTGGCCAGCCGCGGTGGCAGCTCCTGCGGCTTGCTGCGGTCCACCGTCGGCGGCGGCACGAAGATCATCGCCAGGCACAGCAGCCCCGCGACGATCATCACGTTGCGCAGGATGCGCCGGAAGCGCGCTTCGTCGTCGGCCGACGGCGACCACGCCAGCAGCGGCGCGCGGAACGAGATCGCGGCGGCGGCGCTCATGCTTCCTTCCTCCGCACCGCAAACGACACGTCGCTGAAGTTGGCGCGCGCGCTGGTGTACATCACCTTGCGCAACAGGCTGTAGGGGATGTTCTGGTCGCCCATGATCGTCACCGCCTGGTTCTGCGCCTTGTTCTCTGCGCGCACCACCTGGCGTTTGGCCAGCAGGTCGAGTTCGGCTTTCAGCGGCTCGATCAGGTCGCCCTTGGCGGCCATCACATCGGCCACCGACGCGACCTTGCGCCCATCGACCAGGATGTCGGTGCCGCTGACCACCACGATGATGGTTTCCTTCGGCGCCTTTTCGGTGAACGACTCGGGCAGCTTGACGGCCTTCGGGCTCGCCATCAATTCGACGCCGGACGCACTCGACAGCAGGAAGAAGATCAGGATCGTGAACACGTCGATCAGCGACACCAGGTTCATGTCCAGCATGTTCTGGTTGCGCCCTTTGCGGGCGGCGCGCTTTTGCAGCGGGGTCAGCTTCATGGGAGAACCTCGGTCTATTTCGGCTTCACGACGGGCGCGTCGCCGATCGAGATGTTCGGGAACAGCTCGGCGCGCGTGACCTTCGCTCCCGCGACCGTGTGCGACTCGCGCATCGCGTCCATCACCTGCACCAAGGTGTCGTACGCGGTGTCGGGTTCGGCCAGCACGGTGGAGTCGGTCTTGTCGGGGAACTTGGCCTTGATCTGCGCCATCAGGGTCGACAGTGCCTTCACGTCGTGCATGGCAGGCCCCGGCGTGCCGGCTGCCGTGCGCGCAGCGGCCACATTGGGAATGCTCTGGATCAGCCCGCCGATGCGGTCACCGACCTCCAGGCTGTCGGGCCGGATCACGACTTCGAGCTTCAGGTCTTCGGCCTTCAACTGCTCGACGCTGGAGTTCTGCGCCGGCAACGACACGTCGATCACCGACAGGCGCGTGAACACCGCGGTGGACAGCAGGAAGGGCACCAGCACCACGATCAGGTTGATGAACGCGGTGATCTCGAGGTGCGCAGCGTCTTTGCGCAGGCGACGGACTCGCATCACATCACCTGGCGTTCGGCTGCTCGGACTTGAGGCGCTGCACCAGATTCAGGAAACTGATCTTGGCGCCTTCGAGCCCGTCGACGATCTCGCTCGTCTTGGCCTGCAGGAACGAGTGGATCAGCAGGAACGGAATGGCCACCATCAGCGCGAACGCGGTGTTGTTCATCGCGATCGAGATCGAGGCCGACAGCAGCTCGGCCTTCTCGGCCGGGTTGACCTGCGCCACCGCGGTGAAGCCCTTGATCAGCCCGATGATCGTGCCCAGCAGGCCGACCAAGGTGATCACGTTGGCGAAGGTCGCGATGTAGTGAGTACGCTTCTCCAGGCGCGGCACGATTTCCATCATGCCTTCTTCCATCGCCGCGTCGAAGTCTTCGCGACGGCCCGGGCTCTGCATGCGCGTCAGGCCGTAGTTGACGATTCTGCCGATCGCCGAGTCGGACTTGGCGGTCACGCCGTGCGCTTCCTTGAACTTGCCGCTCTCCAGCATCGGCTTGACCTGCGACCACATCTTGCGGTTCTCGCTGCGCGCGCGGTTCAGGAAGATGAAGCGCTCGATCGCGATCGTCACCCCCATGACCATGATCAGCAGGCTCGGGTAGATGAACAACCCGCAGTCCTGGAAGAACTTCACCACTGTCTGGAACGTATCCATAGCTCTATCTCCTGAGAAAAACTTGGCTCGACAACAAGGAAGGGGTCACTTGGGTACCGCAGGTGCCGCGGCGGCGGGCGCCTTCACCTGCCCGTCGTACTGCACCTGGCGGCGGAACACGTCGCGGTCGACCGGCGCGAGCGCCTCGTCGAGCACGCTGGCCGCCGGGCGGCCGGACAACTCTCCCGGGAAGGGCTTCTTCCACGGCACGATGTACAAGACCTTGGGCAACTCGCGGTTGCCGATGATCCGGGTGCGGTCAATGTCGGCGCGGTCTTGTGCCAACGCCGGCGCGGCGCAAAGCGCAGCGAGCAGTGCCAACGCAGCCTGGCGTTCAAAACGGATCGGGTTCATTCCTTCTCCTTCGGGTTCGCGGCCCGCTGGCTGACCGTCACCGGTGCCGGCTTGCGGTTCTTCAGATCGGCCACCCACTTGGAGACCGTCGCATCACCGCCCGGCGACAGCGCCAGGTACTTGTCGTACAGCTCCAGCGCGCGCTTGCTGTCGGCCAGGTACAGGTCGTGCAGGATGCCGAGGTTCAGCAGCGGCGAGGCATACGCCGCATCGAGGTCGATCGCGTTCTCGTAGGCCTCGCGCGCTTTCGCGAACTGGCCGTTCTGGCGGTAGCTGATGCCGAGCTGGTTGAAGTAGGCCGCCTGTTTCGGGTTGGCCTGCACCGCCTTCTCGCCTTCGGCCACGGCCTCGGGCAGCTTGCCGGCCTGGCGCAGCAGCACGCCCAGGTGCGCATGCGGGCCGCCGAGATCGGGGTTCGATTGCGCCAGCGCGCGGAAACCACGCTCGGCCTCGGCCGCGTTGCCGGCGCGCAGCTGCCGGCGGGCTTCGTCGTAAGCGCGCTGCACGGCCGGGGTGACCGGGGCATCGGGTTCGCGGGCGATCCGCGGCGGCGGCGGGGCTGAAGCGGCCGACGACACCGGCGCGGCGATCAAGGCCGAAGCGCCGGCCGCCGGCGCGGTGCCAGCGCGTTCTGCCGCTGCAGCGCGTTCGGCGGGGGAGGCGATCGCCGGTGCCGGTGCCGGCGTGGCGGTGACCACCGGCGCAGGCATGGGTGCGGCGGTCGGCGGAACAGCCGGCGCCTCCGCCACCGCCGGCCCGCCGAGCGGTGTCGACTTGAAGACCGAGCCGACGGACGCCGCCATCGAGCTCACCGACGCGCAGCCGGCCAGGCTCGCGCAGCCGAGCACCAGCGCGGTCACGCCCAGCGCGTGGCGAAGATCGACGCGAAGCTCAACGGATCGCATCGATCACCTCGCTACGTTCGGTCTTGCCATAACGCACCGGGCGCAACTCGCGCAGTGCCGTGAAGCTGTTCTTCACCCACTCGTCGTAGATGCCCTTGGACGCGCGGCGCGCGTTCACTTCATGCAATTCGGTGGCCTTCTCTTCGAACGGGAAAGCCTGCTCTTCGAGCAGCACGTTGTATTGCTCCAGCTCGGCCTTGGACAATTTCTTCGGCCGCTGCGATGCGAGCAGCGCCTTGCCGAAGTCCTGGTACAGCGCCGCGGTGCGGAAGGTGGCGGCGGTGACCACGTCGGCCACACCGTAGTCGGACGCGACGGCATAGGCCTTCAGCACCTCTTCCATCTTCGCCTTCTTCAGCTTGAGCTGGCGCGCCAGCGGTTCGACCAGCGCCACCTTGCGGTACTCGGCAAACGTCGGCTCGGCCAGCGCCAGAGCCGCGGTGGCGCCAAGGTAGCGTGTGCGGTCGGTGCGTGCGCTGCCGGCGCGCTGGTCGGCCTGGAACACCTCGCGCATCAGCGCCAGTTCACGTTTCTCGTCGCCGCCGGCCTTGGCGATTCGCGCGAGCCGGTAGCGTGCTTCGAGCGCACGCTCGATCGGTTCGGGGTTCTGCGCCAGGTACCGTTCGTAGGCCTTGGTGGCGAGCACGCGCGAGCCGCCTTTTTCTGCTGCCTTCTCGTGCAACTCGGCGGCCTGCCACTGCGCCTCGCGCGCGAGCTTCGGGTCTTTCGATGTCGCGGCGACACGTTCGAACTCACCCGCCGCCTGCGCCCAGTTGCCCTTTTCGAGGTAGGCCACCGCGAGCTTGTTGCCGACTTCGGGCTGCAGCGGATGGGTCGGGAAGCGCTGGCGGAAGTCCTCCAGCGTCTTGATCGCGCCGTCCCAGTCCTTCAGCACGATCAGCGACGCCGCGGCGTCGTACTGCGCCGTGGCGCGCACGGCCGACTGCGGCGCCACCGCGGCGATGCGCGCAAAGTGGCCCACTGCGTCCTGCGGCTTGTTGGCGGCACGCGCCTGCTCGCCCTGCTTGAAGATCGATGCCGCCTGGCGCTCGACGAGGTCGGCCCGGGCCGGGTCGCGTTCGGGCGTCAGTGCGATCACTTCGGCATAACCGCGCTCGGCCTTGTCGAACTCGCCGCGCTCGAAGGCGGCATGCGCCAGCACCGTCCACGCGATCCGGCGCTGCGCCGCGCCGGCCGGGGGCTGCAGCGCCAGCACCTGCTGCGCCACACTGGCCGCTTGCGCGGTGTCTTTCAGCGCGAACAATTTTTCGGCCGCATCGGTCAGTACCGCACCGGCGCGCGGGTCGCTGCCAAAGGTCTTCGCGAAGCGCAGCGCGCTGTCCACGCCGGTCTTCTGCAAGGCCGGCAGTTCGGCCGGCGCTGCGCGCTTCTGGCGCTCGGCGTGGGCCAGCAGCGCGGCATAACCGGCGTCGGCGCTCTTGGCGTGTTGCGGGTAGCCGTAAGCGGTCTTCTCGTATTCGGTGCCGGCCTCAGTGAAACGCTGGTCTTCGAACAGCAGCTCGGCGAGCAGGAAGTTGTTCTGCGCCGCGTCGGGGTCGGTCGGGAACGAGGCGATGTACGCGCGGTACCAGCGCACCGCTTCCTGGTAGTCGGCGGTCGCCTTGCTCTTCTGCGCGCTCGCGTGGTAGTGGCGCGCCAGCTCGGCCAGGTGCGTCTTGACCAGCGGCTGCGCCTTGTCCCAGCCCTCGGGGTTGGCGCGGCGGAACTCGCTGTCGGCGCCGTAGCGGGACACGTAGTCCTTCTTCGCTTCGAGCGCCAGGTTCGCAAAGCCGTTCTTCTCGTAGATCTCGATCACGCGCGTCTGCAGCACCGGCGCCTGCGCGTGCAGCGGGTTCGTGCGCGCGAACTTGCCCAAAGTGTCGGCGGCGTCCTTGGTGCGCTCCTGCTTGATGTAGAGCTCGCCGAGCTGCTGGTAGACGCGGAATTCGTACGAGCGCCGCGCGTCGGTGTTGATGTAGGGCGGGATCGACTCGGCCCCCTGCAGGTTGGCCAGGCTCAGGCTGGCGACGCGGAAGGTGTCTTCCACCAGCTCGCGGTCGGCACGCGCCAGGCGAGGCAGGCTGTCGAGATCACCGCCGTCGTCGCGGCCGGCAAGGGTCAGGTCGAGTACGCCGAAGAAGGACTTCAGCGCTTCGTCCAGCCGGCCTTGCTTGAAGCGCGACCAGCCTTCCATGTACAGCGAACGGCTCTGGTACGGGCTGTCTTTGCCGCTGGCCAGCACGGTGGCGTAAGCCTTCTCGGCACGAGCGTAGTCCTGCGTCGCGAACAGCAGTTCGCCGCGGCGGAAGAAGGCTTCGTCGCGGTGCTCGGTCTCGGGGAACTCATCGACCAAGCGGTCCAGCGTCTTGGCCGAGGCTTCGAGTTGGCCACCCTGCTCTTGCGCGCGCGCCAGTTGGTACAGCACACGATCGTTGGCGGGGTCTTTCGGGTAGGCCTTCAGGTACTCCTGGTAGCGCGCGATCGCGGCGCGGTAGTCGGGGTCGGCCGCATTGGCGCCTGCAGCCGCCGGGGCATTGGCACTGCGCGTGTCGGC
>JANMYQ010000347.1:0-23176 GCA_031382215.1 Methylibium sp. | reverse complement strand
CTGACGCTGACCGCCACACCCATCCCCCGCACCATGGGCATGGCGCTGGAAGGCCTGCGCGATTTGAGCGTGATTGCTACCGCACCGCAGCGCCGTTTGGCCATCAAGACCTTTGTGCGCACCGAAGGCAATGGCGTGATCCGCGAAGCCGTGCTGCGCGAACTCAAGCGTGGCGGCCAGGTGTACTTCTTGCACAACGAAGTGGAGACGATTGAAAACCGCCGCCAGAAGCTCGAAGAACTGCTGCCCGAGGCCCGCATTGCCGTGGCCCACGGCCAGATGCCGGAGCGCCAGCTAGAGGCCGTGATGCGCGACTTTGTGGCCCAGCGCTACAACATGCTGCTGTGCTCCACCATCATCGAGACGGGCATTGACGTGCCCAGCGCGAACACCATCGTCATGAGCCGTGCCGACAAGTTTGGCCTGGCGCAGCTGCACCAGCTGCGCGGCCGCGTTGGCCGCAGCCACCACCAGGCGTATGCCTATCTGCTGGTGCCGGATGTCGAAGGCCTGACCAAACAGGCGTCGATGCGGCTGGAAGCGATCCAGCAGATGGAAGAGCTCGGCTCAGGCTTCTACCTCGCGATGCACGACCTCGAGATCCGCGGTGCCGGCGAGGTGCTGGGCGAGAACCAGAGCGGCAACATGATGGAGGTGGGCTTCCAGCTCTACAACGAGATGCTCGGCGAGGCGGTGCGTTCGCTGAAGGCCGGCCGCGAACCCGACCTGCTGTCGCCACTGAGCGCCACCACCGAGATCAACCTGCACGCCCCGGCGCTGCTGCCGACCGACTACTGCGGCGACGTACACACCCGCCTGAACCTGTACAAGCGCCTTGCCACCGCCGCGAAGCCGGAGCAGATCGACGCGATGCTGGAGGAGATCACCGACCGTTTCGGCAAACTCCCGCCGCAAGGCCAGACACTGTTCGACGTGCACCGCCTGCGTGTGCTGGCCAAGCCCTACGGCGTGACCAAGATCGACGCCGCACCGAAGCTGATGGTGATCAGCTTCCGCCCCAACCCGCCGGTGGATGCGATGAAGATCATCGAACTGGTGCAGAAGAACCGCCACATCAAGCTGGCCGGCAACGACAAACTGCGCATCGAACGCGAGATCGCCGACCCGAAGGACCGCGCGCAACTGGTTCGCGACGTGCTTCGATCGCTGGGTGTACCCAAGCAGACCGAGGCCAGCGCGGCCGGCTGAACGACTGCTCGACCCAATCTGCTTCCAATTTGCTACCATTGTGTGTACTAACTGCTTCCGCAGGTCGAACCATGACAGCTTTGGTCATCAAGAATCTGCCCGACGACGTTCTCGCGCGCCTCAAGGATCGAGCGAAGGCCAACCACCGCTCCCTGACGAAAGAGGCCATCGTGCTGCTGACCTGCGGGGTCGCGCAGGAATCGCCAACGCCATACGTGCGTGAAGCCTTGGCTCAGCCGTATGTACTGCCAGGCAACCCGATGGCCACCGACGAGACCGAAGACGCCATTCGCGCTCACCCTGGCGACGCCTGGCCGCAGCCAGATGGTCGCGAAGCCTTGCGCGCTGCGCTTATCAAGCAAGCGGATGGCAGCTATATCAATGTGCTCGGAATCGACGACGAGTCGTTTTTCAAGACACTGGAGAGCGTTCGCAGCGAAATCCGTTTTCCGGACAAGCCGGACTTCGGGGATGAGAGCCCCTGATGGTTGTGCTCGACACCAACGTCCTGAGCGAGCTCGTCAAACCCAGGCCCAATCCGGCGATTGCAGAGCGCGTGCTGTCGGCGCCTAAAGGAACCTTCTACGCGTCGGAGATGACGCGATACGAGTTGCGTTTCGGCGCGCTGTTGCATCCGGCGCCAGAGCGGCTGTGGGCGCGTATTCAAGCTCTCGTGCTGACCGTCCCCAGTTGGGTGCCGGTGAGTGCGTCCATCAGCGACAGAGCTGCGGTCATCACCGCAATGCTGCGGCGCAAGGGCAGGCCATCCGACGTGGTGGACCCCTTCATCGCTGCCACGGCACTGGAGTTGCGCTTGCCGGTGGTCACGCACAACCTGCGTCACTTCGAGAACATCGACGGTCTCGTGGTCGAAGACTGGTTCGTCGAACCCTGACTGCGGGCGGACACGATGAGCGCGCAACAAATCTCCCCCGACCTGTTCATTCGCGGCTTCACGCCGCCACTGCGCCTGGCCGACTTCAAGCTGGTCGCGTTCGACATGGACTCGACCCTGATCAACATCGAGTGCATCGACGAGATCGCCGAGGTCGTCGGCCGCAAGGCCGAGGTCGCTGCCATCACCGAAGCGACGATGCGGGGCGAAATAACCGACTACAAACACAGCCTGCGGCGCCGCCTGGCCTTGTTGCGCGGCGTGCCGGTGGCAGCGCTCGAAGAGGTGTACGCGCGCCACCTGCAGCTCAACCCCGGTGTCGAGACCTTCGTGCAGGCCTGCCAGGCTGCCGGACTGAAGACCTTGCTGGTGTCGGGCGGCTTCACCTTCTTCAGCGAGCGCATACGCCATCGCCTGAAGCTCGACTTCGCGCGCGCCAACATGCTCGACGTGCACGACGGCCACCTGACCGGGCTGCTGCTCGAGCGGCCGTGGGGCGAAATCGTCGACGGTTCTGAAAAGCGCCGAGTGGTGCTCGAGGTCTGCGAACTGATGGGCATTTCGCCCGCCCGGGCGATTGCGGTGGGCGACGGCGCGAACGACCTGCCGATGATGGCGGTGGCCGGCCTGAGCATCGCCTATCACCCGAAGCCCGCGGTGGCCGAGCAGGCGATGATCTCGATCATGGCCGGTGGCATGGATCGCGCGCTGGAACTTCTTCAGCGCTGACCCGCTCGTCCTCGGGCAAGCGAGCATTCGCGCCCGCCGATGCCGGTCGTACGATCCTCGCCCCGGGCCGGTTCGGCCCACCGCGCCGAGGACCCTCATGAGCACCCAGACCAAGTTCCTGCTCGACGAGAGCAAGATGCCCAAGCACTGGTACAACATCGCCGCCGACCTGCCCAAGCCAGCACCGCCGGTGCTGCACCCGGGCACGCTGCAGCCGATCGGGCCCGACGATCTGGCGCCGCTGTTCCCGATGGAGCTGATCCTGCAAGAGGTCAGCACCGCGCGCGCGGTGCCGATTCCCGAGCCGGTGCGCGATGTGTTCCGCCTCTGGCGCCCTTCCCCGCTGATCCGCGCGCATCGGCTGGAAAAGGCACTCGGCACGCCGGCCAAGATCTATTACAAGTACGAAGGCGTGTCGCCGGCCGGCTCGCACAAGCCCAATACCGCCATCCCGCAGGCCTGGTACAACAGCCAGGCCGGCATCAAGAAGATCGCGACTGAGACAGGCGCCGGCCAGTGGGGCTCGTCGCTGGCGTTTGCGGGCGCGCTGTTCGGTATCCAGGTCACGGTGTTCCAGGTGCGTGTGTCGTACGACCAGAAGCCGTACCGGCGTGCGCTGATGGAAACCTACGGCGCGCGCTGCATCGCATCACCGTCGAACGAGACCAACGCCGGCCGCACGATCCTGGCTCAGCGCCCGGACCACCCGGGCTCGCTCGGCATCGCGATTTCGGAAGCCGTGGAAGTGGCGGCGACGAACGACGACACCAAGTACGCGCTCGGCTCGGTGCTGAACCACGTGCTGATGCACCAGACCATCATCGGCCAGGAAGCGATGCAGCAGCTCGAGATGGCCGGCGACGACCCCGACGTGATCGTCGGCTGCACAGGAGGCGGCTCCAACTTCGCCGGCATCGCCTTCCCGTTCATCGGCCAGCAACTGCGTGGTGCGGGCAAGACCAAGCAGCGCCGCATCGTGGCAGTGGAGCCGGCGGCCTGCCCGTCGCTGACACGCGGCAAGTACGCCTACGACTTCGGCGACACCGCGCACATGACGCCGCTGACCAAGATGCACACCTTGGGCTCCACCTTCACGCCACCGGGCTTTCATGCCGGCGGGCTGCGCTACCACGGCATGGCGCCGCTGGTGTCGCACCTGCAGCAACTCGGTCTGATCGAGGCCACGGCCTACCACCAGACCGCGTGTTTCGAAGCCGGCGTGACCTTTGCGCGCAGCGAGGGCATCGTGCCCGCACCCGAGGCCAACCACGCGGTGCTGGGCGCCATCAACGAGGCGCTGCGCTGCAAGCGCGAGGGGCGCTCCGAGGTGATCCTGTTCAATCTGTGCGGCCACGGCCACTTCGACATGTCGGCCTACAGCAACTACGCGGCCGGCAAGTTGGTGGACCAGCCGTACGACGAAGCCGAGCTGGCGATGGCGCTCAGCGGCTTGCCGGCCGTGCCCGCCTGACGATCGGCACGGCCTGCTGCAGCGCCTCCAGGCGCTGGAACACCAGGTGCGTGATGTGCGCCTCAGATTTACCCGGCCGCCAAACGCCCCAGCGGGTTTCCCCGCTTCGCGGACGTGCAGGCCGCGCCCCATTATCGAAAACTGACAAATGCATGATCGTTCCCTTTTTCCGTACCCCTTCCTTTCCTTTCATGAGGCACGAATGAAGACCTACAGACTCAGCGGAGTCGTCTGCATCGCCACCGCCTTGCTGACCGCCTGCGGCGGCGGCGGTAGCGACTCGACGCCGCGCGCCAGCGTCACCTCCGTCAAGGTCATGGGCGACAGCCTGGCTGATGTCGGCACCTTCGGCATCAAGTTCACTGTGCAAGGCACGGCCTCCAAGATCTATCCAGAGCGCGTCGCGCAGAGTTACGGCATCACGACGATGTGCAACTTCTTCGCGTTCAACGGCACGACCTTCGTGGCCAACCCGACGCCAGGCTGCAGCAACTTCGCCATCGGCGGCGGCGTGATCAATGGTGCCGGCAGCGGTTATGCCGCCGCTGACCCGCGAGGCATCTCGGTGCAGATGCAGACCGCTGCAGCCGGCGGCGCCTACAGTGCCGGTGACCTGTTTGTGATCGACGGCGGCGGCAACGACGCGGCCGCGCTGGTTGGCGCCTACCTGGCCACGGCCACCGGCGGCGCACCGGCCATCACTGCCTACAGCACTCTGCTGTCCACGGTGCTCGACCCGGCCGTGGTCGCCACCAACCTGGGCGCAGGCGCGAGCGGTTTTGCCGCTGTCGGCGGGCTCTACATGAGCGCGCTGGCCGACCGCTTCCACGACCAGATCAATACCACCGTGCTCGGCAACGGCGCACAACGCGTGGTGCTGCTCAACATGCCCGGCATCACCAGCACGCCGCGCTTCCAGACCGTGCTGGCCAGCATTGCCGCGGCCAACGGCGGCGGTACCGCCGGCGCCACCGCACGCGCCCAGGCCGAGGGCCTGTTCAAGAGCTGGGTCGAGGCATTCAACAGCCAGCTTGCCAATCGCTTCACCGGCAATGCGAAGGTGGCGCTGGTCGACTTCTACACCGCCTTCAACGACCAGGTGGCCAACCCGGGCCAGTACGTGCTGAGCAACGTGACCACCCCGGCCTGCCCGATCACCGGCGTGGGCACCGACGGCCTGCCGACCTACACCTTCCCGACCTGCACCGACGCCGCGCTGTCGGCCGCGCCGCCGGCCGGCGTGACCGACCCGAACTGGTGGAAGAGCTACGCCTTCTCCGACAGCTTCCACCCCACGCCCTACGGTCACCAGCTGCTGGCGCAACTGATCGCGCGCACGCTCAGCCGCGCCGGCTGGCTCTGAAGCACACACCACAAGAGACGACAAGAGGACAACCATGACCCCGAGATTCACCCGAATCGCCGTCGCGGCGCTGCTGCTGGCTGGCACGGCGGCCCAGGCCCAGACTGCGGGCTCGTTGCTGGTGCGCGGCGGTGCCACGCAGATCCGCCCGAACGTGAGCAGCGGCGACCTGAGTTCGCCCAGCTTCGCAGGGACGAAGGCCGACATCGAGGCGGCCACGCAGGTCAGCGGTGGCATCACGATGATGCTGAGCGACAACGTGGCGATCGACCTGCCGCTGGCGCTGCCGTTCAAGCACGACATCGTCGGCGCCGGCGCGATCTCCGGTGTCGGCAAGATCGGCGAGGTGAAGGCGCTGCCGATCACCTTGCTGGGCCAGTACCGGTTCTTCGAACCATCGATGCCTTTCCGCCCCTACCTGGGCGGCGGCCTCACCTACGCCAAGTTCTTCAAGGCGCGCAGCACCGCGGCCTTGTCGGGACTGACCGGCGGCACCCCGGCCAACCCGACCACCTTGTCGGTCGAATCGAAGTTCGCGCTGTCTTTGCAGGTCGGTGCGAGCATTGCGCTGAACGAATCGTGGTTCGTCGATGCGTCGCTGGTCCACACTTTCCTGAAGACGCGCACGACCTTGTCGACCGGCCAGACGCTGGACGCCAAGCTCGACCCGAATGCGATCAGCCTGGGCGTGGGCTACAAGTTCTGAGCCCGGCTCCCATTCAGGCGGGCGCGGCCATCAGCACGATGCCGTCCGCGTCGGCATAAAGCCAGTCGCCAGGCCGCACCCACGCGCCCTGCACCTGCACGGCCACGTCGCGCTGTCCCTCGCTGCGCTTCTCGGTGGGAAGCGGCATCAGCGCGAGCGCGCGGATGCCCACATCGCACTGCGCCAGTTCGGCCGCGTCGCGCACACATCCGTCGACCACCACGCCGGCCCAGCCGTTCTTCGCCGCCGAGGCTGCCAGGTTGCCGCCCACCAGCGCGCGCCGCAGCGAGCCGCCGCCATCGACAACGAGCACGCGCCCGTGGCCGGCCGAATCGACCGCGGCCTTGACGAGCGAGTTGTCCTCGAAGCACTTGACGGTGCTCACCGGCCCGGCGAACTTGAGCCGCCCGCCGAAGTCGCGAAACACCGGCGGCAGCACGCGAAAAGCGCCGTCGCTGTCGCTCTTGTAGGCGTCGCACAGGTCGCAGGTGGCGAAGTTCAAGGGCGTCGGGTCCATGCGGTGAGGTCCTTTCTGACCGGGGGTTTCACGTCTTCGGGGCGGGGCGGCAGCATTGGCTGGTGCACGCGTACTGACTTCAGGATGATCGAGGTGGCCGTTTCGGTCATCAGGCAGAACTTGCTGACGACCGAGTCGAGGTGGGCGACGTCGATGACGGCGATCTCGAGCACCCAGCTGTCTTCGCCGGTCACGTTGTGGGCGGTGATGCACTCCGGCGTCTGCTGGATCAGCTTGACGATTCGCGTGTAGTCGCAGCGCCCGACGCGGATCACGGCGCGGATGCCATAACCCAGCTTGTCCAGGTCGACGGTGGCGCGGTAACCGCTGATGACGCCACTGGCCTCCAGCTTGCGCACGCGTTCGGTCACCGCCGGCTGGCTCAGGTGCACGCGGCGGCCGAGTTCGGCCATCGTCAAACGGGCATCTGCCTGCAGTTCGGCAAGGATGCGGGTGTCGTGGGCATCCAGTTCGGTGCTCAAAGTCAACTCCTCGAATATCCTTCAAATCGACGGCAAGGCGAGACCATAACAGTGAAACTTCGATGGCATGACTGACCTGACCTTCATACGATATCAGCCTTCGCAGGCCGCTTCCGGCCTGTCATGGCCCGCCATCACCGCTTGACACCCGCCCTGTCCATGAGCACCCTCGCCACCCCCGCCCGACCGGCCGCGCCCGCCCCCGCCGCACTGCCCATGCCGCCCTTGCTGATTCTGTGCCTTGCGGCCACCTGGCTGGTCTGGGGCTCGACCTACCTGGCCATCAAGTACGCACTGGTCAGTTTCCCGCCGTTCTTCCAGATGGGCACCCGCTTTCTCTTCGCCGGCGTGCTGTTGCTGGCCTGGATGCGCTGGCGCGGCGCGGCCTGGCCCGTCCTCCGTCAGTGGCGCAACGCGCTCATCGTCGGCACGCTGATGCTCGGCGGCGGCATGGGCGGCACCGCGGTGGCCGAAGTCACGGTCGGCTCGGGCCTGGTGGTGGCCTTCATCGCGGTGGTGCCGCTGATGATCGCAGGGCTGAACCTGCTGTGGGGCGTGAAGCCGGGTCGGCTCGAGGCGGCCGGCATCGGCGTGGGTCTGGCCGGCGTGCTGATGCTGACGCAAGGCTCGGGCTTCCAGGCCTCGCCTACCGGACTGGCGGCGATCGCGATCGCCTGCGTCACTTGGTCCGTCGGCAGCGTGCTGAGCCAGCGCAGCTTGCCGCTGGCGCATGGCGCGGTGGGTTTTGCCAGCGAGATGATCTGCGGCGGCCTGGTGCTGCTGGTGCTGGCCGCGATCGCCGGCGAGCGCCCGCAGTGGCCGCCCCAGCCGCTGGCCACAGCGGCGTGGTTCTACCTCGTCGTGTTCGGCTCGCTGATCGCTTTCAACGCCTACATGGTGCTGCTGGCACGCGCCAGCGCCGGGCTCGCGTCGAGCTATACCTTTGTCAACCCGGTCATTGCCATGTTGCTGGGCGTGGCCGTGGCGGGTGAGGTGGTGACGGGCTTCGAATGGCTCGCCGCCGGTGTGGTGCTGGCCGGCGTGGTGCTGATGCTGAGCGGCGCGGCACGCTCGCGCGACTGACCCCGCCGCCCCCCCCTCACTGCCCCGGCTCGAACCGCGTGGCGCGCAGCAGGCCGCGTCCGTCGGCATCGCGCAGCTCGAGCAGACCGTCGTCGCGCACCCTGGCGCTGACCGCCAGTTCGAGCGCGGTGAGGATGCGGTCTTCCTGCTCCAATTGCAGTTGAGCGCAGGCCATGCGGGTGGTGGCCAGCGGGCCGACCTTCAGCACGTTGCCTTCGAGCGTGTAGGAGCCGGTCATCGTGTTGCAGCTGGTGTGGCCAGTGAGGCGGCCGTCGGCGCCGAAGTCGATGCGGGCGCGGCGCTTGTCGATGATCGGCTCGCTGCGCGCCTGCTCGATGCGCCACAGGCCGAGCACCGTGTCGGCCGCCGACGTCGGCAGGCTGAAAGCCGCTGCCGCGCCGGGCGCCAAGGCCAGGGCCAGCGAATGTGCGCGGCGCCTCATGCCGCTGCGGCCCGCTTGCGCGCCGCCTCGCGGATGGCGCCGAGCGTGGTGCGCGTGGTGCTGACGTCACTGTCGAGCTTCAGGTGCAGCAGGGTCGGTCGCGCCGACTCGAGCGCGGCCGCGAAGGCCGGTTCGAACTGCGCCGTCTCGGTCACCAGCGCAGCCTCGAAGCCGTAGGCGCGCGCGAGCGCAGCGAAGTCGGGGTTGAACAGGTCGCTGCCGCTGACCCGGCCCGGGAAGTCGCGCTCCTGGTGCATGCGGATCGTGCCGTAGGTGCCGTTGTCGACCACGATCACGATCAACTTGCCGCGGCCCGTGCCAGCGCCATAGCCGGAGGCGGTGGCCAGCTCCTGGCCGGTCATCAGGAAGTCGCCGTCGCCGGCGATATTGATCACCGTGCGGTCGGGGTACAGCAGCGATGCCGCCACCGCGGCCGGCACGCCGTAGCCCATCGCGCCCGAAGTCGGCGCGAGCTGCGTGCGGCCGCCGTGCTGCAGCGCCGGGTAGCGGTAGTAGCGGTGCAGCCAACCGCTGAAGTTGCCGGCGCCGTTGGTCAGCACGCTGTCGGTCGGGGCGAGCCGCCCGATGGTCTTGACAACCTCGGCCATGTCCAGCGGCGCCACCGCCTGTGCGACGTCGTTGGCTTCGTAGTCAGCGTGCGCGGCCTCGGTCCACGCACCCCACGGCAGCGAGGTCGGCGGCGCGAGCGTCTCCAGCGCCTTGGCGGCGCAGGCCATCGACGATTGCAGCATCAGGTCGGCGGCATACACGCGGCCGAGCTCTTCGGGCCCGGCATGCACGTGGATCAGCTTCTGCACCGGCCGCGGCGCTTTCAGCAGCGTGTAGCCGCCGGTCGTCATCTCGCCCAGGCGCGGGCCGATGGCCAGGATCAGGTCGGCCTCGGCCACGCGTTTGGCGAGCTTGGGGTTGATGCCGATACCGACATCGCCGGCGTAGTTCGCGTGCCGGTTGTCGAACAGATCCTGGAAGCGGAATGCGCAGCCGACCGGCAGGTTCCAGCCCTCGGCAAAACGCTGCAGCGCCTCGCACGCCTTGCCATCCCAACCGCTGCCGCCGACGATGACGAGCGGACGCTGCGCTGCCAGCAGAAGACTGCGCACCTCGCGCAGCGCACCGGGCGCCGGCCAAGCCAGCGCAGGCTCCACGCGCGGCAGCACGGCAGCGTCGGTCGTGGCGGCCAGCATGTCCTCGGGCAAGACCAGCACCACCGGCCCGGGGCGGCCTTGCATCGCGGTGTGGAAGGCACGCGCCACGTACTCGGGCAGGCGGTCGGGATCGTGCACTTCGCCGACCCACTTGGCCATGCCCAGAGTTCCGGGGCCGAACATCTGGCGATAGTCGACCTCCTGGAAAGCCTCGCGGTCGCGCTGGTCGCTCGCCACCTGGCCGATGAACAGCACCATCGGCGTGCTGTCCTGGAAAGCGGTGTGCAACCCGATGCCGGCGTTGGTGGCACCCGGACCGCGCGTGACGAAGCAGATGCCTGGGCGGCCGGTCAGCTTGCCCTGCGCTTCGGCCATGAAGGCGGCGCCGCCTTCCTGGCGGCAGACGATGAAGCGGATCTGCTCGCGGTGCGCGTGAAAGCCGTCGAGCGCCGCCAGGTAACTTTCGCCGGGCACGCCGAAGACGGTGTGCACGCCCTGCGCGATCAAGGCTTCGATCAGCACGTGGCCGGCAATTCGGGAGGTCATGGGGTGTCGCCTTTCGTCAATGCAGGTCATTATCCGGACCACGGGACCGCTTCGAAGACTGGCGCTCAATTCCCCATTCAGTGAATAATGCAACCATGCCGAGCAAAGCCCGCCCCGCCGCAGAACCGCGCCAGCGCGATGCCGACCGGTCCCAGCAGGCGATTCTCGCCGCCGCGCGCGACGAGTTCGCCGAACACGGTCTGGGCGGCGCACGGGTCGACCGCATCGCCGAGCGCGCGGCCGTCGACAAGCGGCTGATCTACTACTACCACCAGAACAAGGACAGTCTGTTCCTCGCCGTGCTGGAGTCGACCTACGCCGACATCCGCGCGGCCGAGCAGCAACTGCACCTGACCGACCTGCCGCCCGCCGAGGCGGTGCGCCGCCTGACCGAGTTCACCTGGAACTACTACCTCGCCCACCCGGAGTTCCTGACGCTGCTCAACAGTGCCAACCTGCACCGCGCACGCCACCTCGAAGGCTCGGACCGCGTGCGCGACATGAACTCGCCGCTGGTGCAGACGCTGGGCGAGATCCTCGAACGCGGGCGCAAGTCCGGCGACTTCCGCGGCGGCATCGATCCGGTGCAGTTGTACATCTCGATCGCCGGCCTGTCTTACTTCTACCTGTCGAACAACCACACGCTGTCGGCGATCTTCGGGCGCAACCTGTTGTCGCCCAAGGCACGCAGCGAAAGGCTCTCGCACATCACCGACGTGATCCTCGGGTATGTCCTGAGGGAGTGAAGCGTTTGCGCGGTTGACTGCGCCGATTGATCGGTTTCACAATTCCCCATCCTTTGAATTAGTGGCGGATCGTGCGTGGGTGAACTTCCTTCCGGATTCCTGGCCGGTATCGGCCTGACCCATCTGCGGGTCTATGAAGACCGCCCCGCACCCGACGGCGAGCAGTGCGGGTGCGCCCACGTGCACGCATTCACCGACGAGGCCTACTACGTCGTCTCCGGCCGCGGCGCGATCGACCTGCACGACCTCGCGCAAGGCTTCCGCCGCGTCGAGCTGGCCCCCGGGGACTTCGTCCAGTTCGCACCCGGCACACTGCACCGCTCGATCAGCACACACAAGCTCGAAGTGCTGGCCCTGATGAGCAACGCCGGGCTGGCCGAACGCGGCGATGCACGCATCTATTTCGGCCCCCTGGTGGACGCCGCGCCGGACGAGTACGCACGGCTCCAGTCCCTGCCCCGAACCCAGGGGCTGGAGGGCGCGCTTCTTCGCCGCGATGCGTCGGTCCGCGCGTATGGCCCATTGATGGACCTCTGGAAGACAGACCGCAACGCCTACTTCGCCGAGTTGTCGCGCTTCGTCGCACTGCATGCGCGGCTGGCCGGTGCACGCGCCGCGGAGTTCGAAAGCGTCGTCGACGCCGGGCCGGCCGAATGGCTGCGGCAGACGCGCGCGCGCTTGCGCAGCGGCGATCCTGCAGCCGGCCCGAATCCACCAGCGTCAGCCGTCCGGCAGAGCGACGCCGAATCGACGCTGGGCATGTGCGGCGTGCTGCATCAGCTCGAACATTCCACCCCGGTGTGACGGGACTTCACACACGACAAACGCTGAAACCAGGAGACGACCCATGGACAAACGCACCTTCTCTCGCTGCCTGATCGCACTGGCTGCGGGGCTGGCCTTGGCCGGCACCAGCCAGGCCCAACAGTGGAAGCCCAGCAAGCCGATCAACATCATCGTGCCGTGGGCCGCCGGCGGCTCGACCGACCAGGTCACGCGCCTGACCGCGGCCGAGCTCGAGAAGGCGCTCGACCAGAAGATCGTCATCGTCAACCAGCCGGGCGCGTCCGGCTCGATCGGCACCAAGGGCGTCTGGGACGCGCCGAAGGACGGCTACACCTGGGCTGCAGGTGCGGCGCAGGACCTTGGCGTCTACCAGGCGCTGGGCATGCTCGATGTCCCCGCCAAGGACTGGCACCTGTTCCTGAGCGTGGCCAACGTGCCGGTCGTCGGTGCGCACCCGGGCTCGCCCTACCAGACCATGGCGCAACTGATCGACGCGATGAAGGCCAAGCCGGGCGAGGTGAAGGTCTCCACCGGCGGCGTGGCGTCGTCGAGCTTCAATGCCATCGAGCTGATCGCCAAGGGCGCCGGCGTGAAGTACCGCCATGTCCCGTACGACGGCGGCAACCCGGCCGTGATCTCGACCGTCGCCGGCGAAACCGACGTGACCACGCAACTGGCGGTGGAGCAGGCCGACCACATCCGCGCGAAGCGCCTGCGCCCGCTGGCCGCGGCGAGCGACAAGCCGCTCGAACTCGAAGGCTTCGGCGTCATCGAGCCGCTGACCAAGACCTTGCCCAACGTCAAGGTGTCGACCAACTACTTCGGCATCTTCATCCCGAAGGGCGTGCCGCCCGAGGTCGTGGCCACCGTCACGAAAATCTGGAACGAGCAGATCAAGGGCAACGCGGCTTTGCAGAAGTACGCCGTCAGCCGCGGCGCGCTGTTCATGCCGTCGGCCGGGGACGATGCGCAGAAGGCAGCCGCACCGGCGATCGCCGCCAACGCCTGGCTGATGCACGACTCCGGCAAGACCAAGGTCGCGCCCGACACCTTGGGCATTGCCCGCCCCTGACGAGGCCACGTGGACTCCCCCGACAACACAAACGCAGAACCCGACCTGACCCGGGTGGACCGCGTCGGCGGCCCGCTGTGGGTGGTGCTGGGGGTGGCCATGGTGGTCGGTGCCTTGCGCATCGACCGCATGGAGAGCCAGGGCGTCCAGTGGTTTGGTGCGCCGGGCCTGGTTCCCGGTCTGCTGGGCCTCGCCATGGTCTGCGCCGGCGTCGTCCTGTCGCTGCGAGCGTGGCGAGCCGCGGTCCCGCCCGTGGCCGCGGCCCAGGAGTCGGACCTCTGGCGCCGGGTCGGCCTGTCGCTCGCGTTGTGCCTGGTGTTCGCCATCGGCCTGGTGGGCCACGGGCTGTCCTTCAGCCTGGCCTGCGGCGTGTACCTGTTTGCACACGTCTGCCTGTTGCAATGGAACGACCGGCGGGCCGCTGGCCAGACCGCGCGCGGGCTGCTTGTGGCCGGCGCGGTGGCTGTGGGCGGTGCACTGCTGGTCCCGCTGATCTTCCAGGAGCTGTTCCTGGTCCGCCTGCCCTGAACGCAGGACGAAAAGGATTCCATGTTTGACGGCGTCATCCTGCTGGGCCGTTCGCTGCTCGAGTTTGCCGCGCCCGGCGCCATCTTCTTCGCGTTGGCGGCGACGTTGCTGGGCATCGTCGTCGGCCTCATTCCAGGCCTGTCCGCCACGCTGGTAGTCTCGCTGCTGACCACCTTGACGATCAAGATGCCGCCGAGCCAGGCGATCCTGGTCCTGGTGTGCGCCTATGTCGGCGCGATCTACGGCGGAAGTCGCACCGCGATCCTGCTCAACATTCCGGGAACGGCCGCCAACGCAGCGGCCTGCCTGGATGGGTACCAACTCGCGCTGCAAGGCCAGGCCGGCCGCGCGATGGGCATCGCCACCACTGGCTCGGTGATGGGCTCGCTCTTCGGCGTGTTGTGCCTGGCGCTGCTGACGCCGACCCTCGGCGAGATGGCGCTCAAGTTCGGCGCCTTCGAGTTCTTCTGGCTGGCCTTTTTCGGTGTGCTGATGTCCGGCAGCGTTGCAGGCGCCGATGCCTTGAAGGGCTGGTTGATGGGGCTGCTGGGGCTGTTTGCCGCGCTCATCGGCCAGGACGGCATGCACGCGATCAACCGCTTCACTTTCGGCGTGTCGGGCCTGGAGGGCGGCATCTCGCTCATCCCGGCACTGGTCGGCGCGTTCGGATTTTCCGAGGTGCTGCTGGTGTTGTCCGCCAGTGCACCGCAGAAGGTCATCAGCGCAGTCGATTCGCTGCTGCCCAAGCTGCGTGACGTGCTGACCTACTGGCGCACGATCCTGAGGTCCGGCTCCATCGGCGTGTTCGTCGGCATCCTCCCCGGCGTGGGGGAAGACATGGCCGCGTGGTCTTCCTACGCCGCGGCTCGCCGCGCCAGCCGAGAAAAAGAGAAGTTCGGCAAGGGCTCGATCGAGGGCCTGATGGCGGCGGAGACGGCCGACAACGCCGCCATTCCGGGGGCCATCATTCCAGCACTCGCGCTCGGCATACCGGGCTCGGCGCCCTCGGCCGTACTGATGGCCGCGATGATCATCCACGGCGTGCAGCCCGGCCCCATGCTGATGGTCAACCAGCCGAACTTCGTTTACGAGATCGTCGCCATCACGCTGATCGCCACGCTGGGCATCCTGTTCTTCGGCCTGTTCCTGGTGCGGCCGATGCTGCTGGTGCTGCGCGTGCCGCGCGCGATCATCATGCCGGTGATCTTCGTCCTGTGCGTGGTCGGCTCGTTCGCGATCGCGTCGCGAATGTTCGACGTCTACCTTATGCTGGCCGTCGGCGTCATCGCGTTCCTGTTACGCCGCTCGGGCTACCCGATCGCACCGTTCATCCTCGGGCTGGTGCTGGGCGACATCCTCGACAAGAGCCTGCGACGCGGCCTGATGCTCAGCGATGGCGACTTCACGCCCTTCTTCACGCGGCCGATCAGCGCACTGCTGGCGGTCATCACGCTGATCACGCTGCTGATGTACGTCCCGGCCGTCAGGCGCGGTTTGCAGCGCACCGGCAGTCGCCTGGTCGCGTCGTGGCGGAGAACGGCATGAAGAACCTGCCGCTGCGCCTGGCGCTGTGCAACGAGGTGCTGCGCGACCGCCCGTTCGAAGAACAGTGCCGGCTGGCCGCGGCGATCGGCTGCAGCGCGCTGGAGCTGTCGCCGTTCACGCTCGCGGCCGACCCGACGACGCTCACCGCCACCCTCACCGATTCACACGCGGTGCATCTGCGCAGCGTCGCGGCCGACCACGGCCTGACGATCTCCAGCCTGCACTGGCTGCTGGTGCAGCCCGAGGGCCTGTCGCTGTCGACACCGGACGACGCATTGCGCGCCCGCACGGTCGCCTTTTTGACCCGGCTGATCGGCTTTGGCGCGGCCTGCGGCGCGCAGGTGCTGGTGCACGGCTCGCCGGGCCAGCGCTCGCCCGGCCCGGGGCAGACGGCGGCCGACGCGCTGGCGCGGTGTGAAGCCGCGTGGGCCACGCTGGCCGAACCCGCAGCCCGCCATGGCGTGACCTACTGCATCGAGCCGTTGTCGCGCGCCGAGACGCCGGTGATCAACACGCTGGCCGAGGCTGCGGCCGTGGTCGACCGCATCGGCGCACCGTCGCTGCGCACGATGTTCGACCTGAGTTCGGCCGCGCAGACCGAAGCGCAGGTGCCGGCCGCGGTGCTGGGCAAGTACCTGGCCAGCGGGCACGTCGCTCACGTGCAGTTGAACGACCGCAACCGGCGCGGCCCCGGCCAGGGCGACACGCCGGTGGCGCCAGTGTTGCGCGTGCTGCGCGCCGCGGGCTACGGCGGCTGGGTCGCGCTGGAGCCATTCGACTACCACCCCGAGCCGCTGGCCTGCGCTGCCGCCAGCGCCGCCTTCGTGCGCGGTGCCTGGGAGGCGCTGCAATGAACGGCGTGGCCGTGCGCCTGCTCAGCGTGGCCCTGTACGAGCGGCCGGTCACCTTGCGGCTGCCGTTCCGCTTCGGCGCCGCCACCGTCACGCGCTGCCCGCAGGCGTTCGTGCACGTCGAGGCCGAGGTCGGTGGCCGGCGCATGGTCGGCGCGACGGCCGAGCTGATGGTGCCCAAGTGGTTCGACAAGTCGCCGCAGCTCACCCACGAACAGAACTTCGAGCAGTTGCGCGAGGCGCTGCGCATCGCGCGCGATGTGTACGGTCGCGCCGACGCGCCGATGAGTCCGTGGCTGCTCTCGGCCACGCAGGGCGAGCTGGCGATCGAACACGGCGTCTCGCGTGGCCTGCCGCGCCTGGCCGCGCAGTTCGGCCCGGCGCTGCTCGACAAGGCGGTGGCCGACGCGGCCTTGCGCGCTGCCGACCGGTCGTGGGTGCACGGCGTGCAATCCGGCGTGCTGGGCGACCCGTATGCGGCGCAACTGGACCTGGTCGCGCCTTCGGAAGTCTGGCTGCGCCACACCGTGGGCCTGGCCGACCGCTTGACGCCGGCAGACGCCGGCACCGACCCCGCCGACGGCCTGCCCGCGACCTTGCAAGGCGCGATTGCCGCTTACGGCCTGCGCTTCTTCAAGCTCAAGCTGCAAGGCCAGGCCGACGCCGACATCGAGCGCCTGAGCCGAATCGCCGCGGTGCTCGAAGCCCACGCGAGCGACTGGCGGATCACGCTGGACGGCAACGAATCGTTCATCGATCCGCAGGCGCTGGAAGATTTCTGGCAGCGCATGGCCGCCACCCCCGTGCTGAAGACCCTGCGCCAGCGCACCCTGCTGCTCGAGCAGCCGCTGCCGCGCCGCATGGCGCTGGAGCGAGACCTGGGCGTGCTCGACATCGATGTGCCGATCATCCTGGACGAGTCGGACGACCACGCCGAGGCGTTCGAAGAGGGCCTGGCCCTCGGCTACCGCGGCATCTCGAGCAAGGCCTGCAAGGGCATCTATCGCTCGCTGCACAACGCGGTGCGCGTGGCGCGCGAGCCGCAGCGGTTGCTGCTGTCCGGCGAAGATCTGACTTGCCAGGCCGGCCTGGCGGTGCAGCAGGACAGCCTGCTCGCGGCCAGCCTGGGCGTGACGCACATCGAGCGCAACGGGCACCACTATGTCGACGGCTTCGGCGTCGCGCCGGCTGAAGAAGCGCGTGCCTTTGCAGCGGCGCACCCGGGCCTGTACGCCGAGCGCAACGGCCGCGTGCACCTGGACGTGCGCGACGGCCGGCTCGACCTGCGCTCTCTGCACGGGCCGGGCTTCGCCAGCGCCGTGTTTCCCTCGTGGCGGGACCTGCAGGCGATGCAGTCATGAGCCCTGGTTCACCACGTTTCACCATGTCGGGCCACGCTCAAGCACGTCGAGCCATAGCCTGCCACGGTCACTTCATTCAACCGACAGGAGACTCCTCCATGCAATCTCACCCCACTCTGCCGCGCCGCCTCACGCTGACGCTGGTCGCCATCACGGCCCTGGCACCGGCCTTCGCCCTCGCCCAGGCCGCCTACCCGAGCAAGCCGATCAGGGTGATCGTGCCCTTCGCCGCCGGCAGCACCACCGACATCATCGCCCGCGCGATCAGCGACAAGATGGCCGCCAGCCTGGGCCAGCAGCTCGTGGTCGAGAACAAGGGCGGCGCGAGCGGCACGATCGGCCAGGCGCTGGTGGCCAGCGCCGAGCCCGACGGCTACACCATCATGGTCCACTCGAGCTCGCACACGGTGAGCCCGAGCACCTTCGCCAAGCTGCCCTTCGACACGCTCGCCGCCTTTGCCGGCGTGACGCCGATTTCGGCCACGCCAAACGTGCTGGTGATCGCCCCGAGCAAGAACATCAAGACCGTGAGCGAACTGGTGGCCGCGGCCAAGAGCAACGCCGCGGGCCTGAACTTCGCGTCGGCCGGCCAGGGCAGCGCGACGCACCTCAACGCCGAGAAGTTCAAGCTCGCCGCCGGCATCAACGCCACCAACATCCCGTTCAAAGGTTCGGCCGAGGCGGTCAGCGAGGTGCTGGCCGGGCGGGTGGATTACTACTTCTCGCCCATCGCGCCGGTGGTCGGCCAGATCCGCTCGGGCGCGCTGGTGCCGCTGGCCGTGGGCAGCTCGCGCCGCGCCAGCGCCCTGCCCGACGTGCCGACCAC
Organism: Methylibium sp.; assembly: GCA_031382215.1. Classification (GTDB taxonomy): domain Bacteria; phylum Pseudomonadota; class Gammaproteobacteria; order Burkholderiales; family Burkholderiaceae_C; genus LGRD01. Next base: position 4,852 of record JANMYQ010000347.1, on the reverse strand, counting down.
GGCCGAAGCCGGTGTGCCGGGCAGCGAGTTCAATTTCTGGATCGGCATGATGGTGCCGGCCAAGACCCCGCGCGAGATCGTCAACCGGCTCAATGCCGAGGTGGTCAAGGCGCTGGCGCAGCCGGAGGTGAAGGAACGCTTCCTGCAACTCGGCGCGGACGCCTGGACGATGCCGCCCGAGCAGTTCGACGCCTACATCAAGTCGGAGGTGACGAGCAACGCGGCGCTCGTCAAGGCCGCCGGCCTCGCCCCCACGCAGTGACCCATCGAGACGCCATCGAAACCAGCAGGACCGCAGCATGACAACGAAGACCCTCGGCATCATCATGCACGGCGTGACCGGGCGCATGGGCATGAACCAGCACCTGATCCGCTCGATCGTCGCGATCCGCGCGCAGGGTGGCGTGACCCTCGCCAACGGCGACAAGGTCATGCCCGACCCGATCCTGATCGGCCGCAACGCCGAGAAGATCGAAGCGCTCGCCAGGGCGCACGGCATAACGCGCCACGGCACCAACCTCGAAGCGGCATTCGCGAACAAGAGCGACACCGTGTTCTTCGACGCCGGCACGACGCAGATGCGCCCGACCCTGCTCGCGCAGGCGATCCGTGCCGGCAAGCACGTCTACTGCGAAAAGCCGATCGCGACCAACCTGAACGAGGCGGTCGAGGTCTGCAGGCTCGCACAATCGTCCGGGCTGAAGCACGGTGCAGTGCAGGACAAACTCTTCCTGCCCGGCCTGCGCAAGCTCGACATGCTGCGCCGCGCCGGTTTCTTCGGCCGCATGCTGAGCGTGCGCATCGACTTCGGCTACTGGGTGTTCGAAGGCGACCTGCAGCCGATCCAGCGCCCGAGCTGGAACTACCGCGCTGAAGATGGCGGCGGCATGATCCTCGACATGATGTGCCACTGGCGCTACGTGCTTGACAACCTGTTCGGCGAGGTGCAGTCCATCACCTGTCTGGGCGCGACGCACGTCGACAAACGCTGGGACGAAGCCGGCCAACCCTATGCCTGCACCGCCGACGACGCGGCTTACGCGACCGCACAGCTCAAAGGTCACAACGGCGAGCCGGTGGTGGCGCAGCTCACCATGAGTTGGGCCACGCGCGTGCGGCGCGACGATCTCGTCACCTTCCACGTCGATGGCACGCACGGCTCGGCCGTCGCCGGGCTGCAGGAGTGCCGCGCGCAGAGCCGCGTGACGACGCCGCGGCCGATCTGGAACCCGGACGTGAAGCAGACGATGAACTTTCTCGATCAGTGGCAAGAGGTGCCGGACAGCCAGAGTTATGACAACGGCTTCAAGATTCAGTGGGAGCAGTTCATTCGCCACATCACTGAGGACGCGCCTTATCGCTTCACCTTGCCCGAAGGCGCCAAGGGCGTGCAACTGGTCGAGGCGGCGCTGCAGAGCTGGAAAGAGCGGCGCTGGGTCGACGTGCCTGCACTCGTGATCTGAGGGGGCATCGACCATGGCACTGACACTTTCGCTGCCCACGGCCGACGGCCGCCTCGAGCGCTACACGCTGAGCGAGGCCACACCCTGGCGCGCGCCGGCCAAGCCGGTCTTCAACCGGATCGCGTTCTCGGCCGCCCACGTGGTGGCCGACGCGCGCGCTGCCAACGACCCGTGGCTCGATTGCAGCATCGACTGGGACACGACGATCGCCTATCGCCGCCGCCTCTGGGCCATGGGCCTGGGCGTGGCCGAGGCGATGGACACCGCGCAGCGCGGCATGGGGCTGGACTGGCCCACCTCGCTGGAGCTGATCCGCCGCTCGCTCGATGCTGCGCGCGACGTGCCCGGCGCGCTGGTCGCCTCCGGCTGCGGCACCGACCACCTCGCGCCCGACGCGGCGCGCACTGTCGATGACGTGATCCGCGCGTACGAGGAACAGATGGCCGCGATCGAGAAGCTCGGTGGCCGGCTGATCCTGATGGCCAGCCGCGCGCTCGCGCGCGTGGCTACCAGCCCTGCGGACTACGAGCGCGTCTACGACCGCCTGCTGCGCCAGGCGCGCCAGCCGGTGATCCTGCATTGGCTCGGCGATATGTTCGATCCGGCCTTGAAGGGCTATTGGGGCAGCGGCGATGTCGATGCCGCGATGGCCACCGCGCTGGCCGTCATCGAGGCGCACCCGGCCAAGGTCGACGGCATCAAGATCTCGCTGCTAGACAAGGACAAGGAAATCGCCATGCGCCGCCGCCTGCCAGCCACCGGCGGGCCGGATGGGCACGGCGTGCGCATGTACACCGGCGACGACTTCAACTACGCCGAATTGATTGCGGGCGACGGGGCCGGCACCGCACGCATCCACGGCCAGAGCGACGCGCTGCTGGGCATCTTCGACGCGATCGCGCCGGCCGCGAGCGCGGCGCTGGCCGAACTGGCGGCCGGCAACGAGGCGCGCTTTCATCAGATCCTGGCGCCGACGGTGCCACTGTCGCGCCACATCTTTCGTGCGCCGACGCGCTTCTACAAGACCGGCGTGGTGTTCATGGCTTGGCTCAACGGCCACCAGGACCATTTCGTGATGGTCGGCGGGCAGCAGAGCACGCGCTCGATGCCGCACTTTGCCGAGCTGTTCAAGCTGGCCGACGCAGCCGGGCTGATCGAGCAGCCTGGCCTGGCAGCGCAGCGCATGCAGGCGCTGCTGGCGCTGCACGGTGTGCAAGAGGTGTGACCATGGGTGACAAGAATGTGTGAGTGCCATGGGTGACTGCCGTGCGTGACTTCCATGCGTGACTGCCATGCGTGATTTCACGGCCGACCACCGCTGGCTCTCTATCAACACCGCCACCGTGCGCGCGCAGTGGCCGCTCGACCGCATCGTCACCGAATGCGCGCAGCGCGGCATCCGCGCGATCTCGCCGTGGCGCGATCAGGTGGCGGCGGTCGGGCTGGAGCGCATCGCCGTGCTGGTCCGCGAGACCGGCCTGGAACTCTCGGGCTACTGCCGCGGCGGCATGTTCCCGGGATCGACACTGCCGGCCCGCCAGCTCGCGCTGGACGATAACCGCCGCGCCGTCGATGAAGCGAAGACGCTGAACGCCGCCTGCCTGGTGCTGGTCGTCGGCGGCTTGCCGGGCGCCTTGCAGGGCCGCGCCGAACACAAGGACTTGTTCGCCGCGCGCAACGAAGTGCGCGACGGCATCGCCGCAACGCTCGAATACGCACGCCAGGTCGGCCTGCCGCTGGCCATCGAGCCACTGCACCCGATGTACGCGGCCGACCGCGCCTGCGTCAATACGCTGGAGCAGGCGTTGGACCTGTGCGATGCGCTCGACCCGGCGGGTGTGCACGCGCCGGGCCATGCCGCGCTGGGCGTGGCGGTGGACGTCTACCACGTGTGGTGGGACCCGAAACTGCGCCAGCAGATCGCCCGCGCGGGCCGGTCGCGCCTGCTCGCATTCCATGTGTGCGACTGGCTCACGCCCACGCGCGACCTGCTGAACGACCGCGGCATGATGGGCGACGGCGTGATCGACATCCCGCGCATCCGCGGCTGGGTCGAGGGCGCGGGCTTTGCCGGCTACAGCGAAGTCGAGATCTTCTCGACCGAGAACTGGTGGAAGCGCGAAGGCGGAGAGGTGCTCGACACCTGCATCGCGCGCCACCGCAGCGTGGTCTGACCCTGCTCCGGGTTCAGGCCGCCGCCGGCGCCAGGTTCGTGCGCCGAACCCGCCGCACATTGAAGGCGCTGACGATCAGCACCGCCTGAACCAGCGCGATACCCAACCACACCATGGCTGGCTGGTGCAGGTCCATCAAGCTGCCGAACACCAGCGGCGCGATCGCCTGGCCGATGTCCAGCCCCGAATACACCACGCCGTAGACGCGCCCGGTCGCGTTGTCGGGCGCCGAGCGCTTGACCAGCAGGTCGCGCGACGGCCCGGCGATGCCCGCGCCGAAGCCCATCGCACCGAACAGCACCGGCACCGCCAGGGCAGGCACGTCGGCAAAGCCGATCAGCAGCGCAATCGTCGCGGCCACACCAAAGCCGATGCCGACGATGCGCTCGCAGCGTGCAGGGTCCGCCGCCAGAAAGCCGCCCGCCACCATGCCACCGGCGCTGCACAGCATGTAGATCGTCAGGCACATGGCCGCGGCGTATTCGGGCACGTCGTGCAGCAGCCTGGCCGCCTCGGGCGCGAAGGCCTGCACGCCGCTCAGCGACGCGGCGTAGAAGAAGAAGAATCCAAAACACATCCACACGGCCGGAATCTTCAGAAAGTCCAGGCTGCCCTCGGCCGCGGTGGGCACGGCTCCAGGTGCCATAGGCGCCACCACCACCTCGTCCAGCGCGAGCCGCTTGCGGTTCAGCCACAACACGGCCAGCACGACGAAGGCCAGCGCACCGGCGCAGGCCAGCGCCACCCGCCACGAATACGCCAGCGTCAACGGCACCAGCATCGCCGGCGCCAGCGCCCAGCCCAGGCTGCCGGTGATGCCGTGCACGCTGAACGCATGGCCCAGCCGCGACGGGTGCACCTTGCGGTTGAGCAGGGTGTAGTCGACCGGGTGGAACACGCCATTGCCGAAGCCGGCCACGACCGAGAACGCCGCCAGCATCCAGTAGCTGGTGCTCGCGGCAAAGCCGAACGCCGCCACACCAAGCAGGGCGAGCCCGGCGTACAGCACGGGCCGCGGGCTGAAGCGGTCGACCACGAAACCCGACAACGCCTGCATCAGCCACTTCAGCCAGTTGCTGCTGGCGCCGCTGTTCCCGTGGCTGAAAGACGCGTTCAACGTCAGCTACGCCGAGCTCGGTTTGCTGATGTCGATCTTCTTCGTTGTCTCGTGCGTCGTGCAGGCGTTGTCGGGTTTCGTGGTCGACCGCTTCAGCC
>JANMYQ010000343.1:0-12070 GCA_031382215.1 Methylibium sp. | reverse complement strand
CCGCCCCGGGGGGTGCGGCCGCCCGCGGCGTCTTGCTGAACCTGGCGCACCTGGCGCGTGTTGTCGGCTGCGGTGGCGTTCCGCGCCAGCAGCCGGGCCGGGTCGAGCTCGACCCGCACCTCGCGCTGCGCCCCGCCCACGCGGCCCACCGCACCCACGCCGCGCACCGCGAGCATGGCCTTGGTGACCTGGTTGTCGACGAACCACGACAGCGCTTCGTCGTCCATGCGGGTCGACGAGTCGGTGTAGGTCAGCACCGGCATGCCGGCGAAGTCCATCTTCGTGATCACCGGGTCGCGCAGGTCGGCGGGCAGGTCGGAGCGCACGCGCGAAACGGCGTCGCGCACGTCGTCCATCGCTTCCTGGGTGGGCTTTTCGAGGCGGAACTCGGCGGTCACGATGGCCGTGCCGTCCTGCACCTTGGTGTAGAGGTGCTTGAGGCCTTGCACGGTGGCGAGCGAGTTCTCGATCTTGCGCGCGACCTCGGTCTCCATCTGCGCCGGCGCAGCGCCGGGCAGCGAAGAAGTGACGGTGATGGTGGGCAGGTCGATGTCGGGGAACTGCTGGACCTTCATCTCGCGGAAGGCCATCAGGCCGATCAGCGTGAGCATGATGAACAGCAGCACCGACGGGATCGGCTTGCGGATCGACCAGGATGAGACGTTCATGGTGCTGCGCCCCGCTTACTTGGTGGCCACGGCCGCACCGGCCGCAGTGGCAGTGGCCGACTTCACCGGCGCCTTTTCCGGCCCATCCACCACGCGCACCGTGTCGCCGTCGCCCAGGAAGCCGCCGCCGGCCGCGACCACGCGCACGTCGGCCGCCAGCCCGTCGACGATCTCGACCCGGTCGCCCACGCGCCGGCCGACCTTGACCTTGGCCTCGCTGACCTTGGAGTCGGCGCCGACTCGCAGCACGTAGCTGAAACCGTCGCGCAGCAGCACCGCGCTCTGCGGCAAGGTCAGCCCCTGGCCCGAGCCGACCTCGAACTCGCCGCGCGCGAACATGCCGGCCTTGAAACCGCCGGGCGCCGGCAGGTCGACGTAGACCAGGCCGTTGCGGGTTTGCGGGTCCACCGTCGGCGCGACCATGCGGATCGTGCCTTTCAGCGGTGCGGCATTCGGTGACGTCGCACTCGGTGACGTCCCATTCGGTGGCGTGATCACCGCGCTCATGCCGACCTTCAATGCGGCCAGATCGGCCGACGGCACCTCGGCGCGCCACTCCAACCGGCCCTGGCGGATCATGCGGAACAGCTCCTGCCCGGCCGGCAACACCGCGCCGACCGTGGCGCTGCGGGCCGAGATCACGCCGTTGTCGGGCGCCAGCACGCGCGTGTGCGCCAGGCGCAGTTGCTGCACCTTGGCCATGGCCTGCTGGGCCTCGACACGCGCCTGCGCGGTGCGCTCGGCGGTGAGGTACTGGTTGATCTGCTGGGCGCTGAGCGCACCGCTGGGCTGCAGGTCGCGCGCGCGTTGCGCGTTGGCCTTGGCGTCGGCCAAGGTGGCTTCGGCTTCGGCCAGGCCGGCGCGCATTTGCGCGATATCGGCCTGCACCGTCTCGGGTGCAAAGGTGGCCAGCACCTGGCCGCGCTTGACCACGTCACCCACGTTGACCAGCACCTGGGCCAGGCGCAGGCCGTTGGATTCGGTGCCGATGCTGGCCTCTTGCCAGGCCGCGACGTTGCCGTTGGCGGCCACACGCACCGGCAGGCTGGCGGTTTGCGGGTGGGTCACGGTGACTGTCAATGCGGCTTTCGGCGCCGCGACGGCGGGCTTCTTGTCGTCGGCAGCGCGCACGCTGAAGGCGGCGACGGCGATGACCAGCGGCACGCCGGCAGCCAGTGCGATGGTCAGGTACTTGAGTCGTTGATTCATGACGTTCCTGGCAAATGAGAATGCAAAGTGCAATGGCTTCAGCGCAGAGCCGCGGAGGGCACGGAGGCTCGCAAAGAGGTCTGCTGTTCCTCTGCGGCCCTCTGCGTTCTCTGCGCCTCTGCGGTCGATGAATTCAAAAGCTCGGCAGACCAGCCGCCGCCGAGCGCGCGATAGAGCGAGATCCAGGCCGCAACCCGCTCGCGCTGCAATTCGATCAGCGCGCTCTGCGCCTGCACCGCCGTGCGGCGCGCGTCTTCCAGCTCGAACAGGCTGGCCAGCCCGCCCTGGTAACGCGCCTGCGTGGCGACGTACGAAGCGCCGAAACCTTCGGTCGCGACGACGGCGTCGGCATTCCGGTCGGCGGTGCTCTTCAGCGCGATCAGCGCTTCTTCCACCTCGCGCACCGCGCCGCGCAGCCGGGCCGCATAAGCGGAGTTGGCCTCGTCGTGGCGGGCCCGCGCGGCCTCGACATTCGCGCGGCGGATGCCGCCGTCGAACAGCGGCAGCGAGACCGACACCGGGCCCAGGCTCCACACCGTGCCGTCGAGCGTGCCGGCGCCGCTCGAAAAGCGCGCCGCGCCGATGCTGCCGTTCAGGCTGATGCGCGGAAAGCGCTGTGCGCTGGACTGCGCCACGTCGGCGCTGGCGGCCATCACGTCGCGTGCGGCGGCGTAGAGGTCGGGGCGCTGCGCCAGCGCGTCGGCCGGCACGCGGCGAATAGCGATCTGCGCCGGCTGCGGCAACTTCGCGCTGGTTTCGGCCAGGTGGGTGCGCAGCGCCGGCTCATCGATGCCGGTCAGCGCCACCAGCGCCTTCACCGTCAACTCGCACTGGGCACGCTGCTGAGTCAGCAGGCTGTTGCCCTGCGCCGCACTGGCACGTGCGAGCGCGGCGTTGGCGGGAGCCTGGAAGCCGGACTTGGCGGCCAGTTCGGTCAGGCGCGAAGTCTCGGCGCGCGAGCCGGCGTCGAGCTGCGTTTGTGCCACCTGCGCTTCGCAGGCACGCAGCGCGGTGTACTGGCTGGCCACTTCGGCGGCTACCGACACGCGCGCGTCGTGCCAGGCGGCGGAGGCACCGTCGAGCCGCGCCTGCGCGGCGTCGCGGCCGGCACGCGCGCCACCAAAGACGTCGAGTTCCCAACCGGCCTGCAGCCCGGCTGACAGGCTGGTGCCCACCGGCACGCTCAGGTCCGGCCGGCCACGGCTGGCGCTGGCATTGGCGTTCAGGTTCGGGCCCAGCGCCGCCTGGGCTGCCACACCGGCGGCACGCGATTGTTCGATGCGCGACTTCGCCGCGGCGATCGACGGGTTGACGCCTTGCGCGGATTCGATCAGCAGGCTCAACACCGGGTCGTTGAACTGTTGCCACCAGCGCGCCAGCTCGGTCAGCTGGCCGTCGTGCGGCAACGGCGCCTGCCACGCGGGCGGCGCCACGGCGGCAGCCGCCACCGGCGCGGGCTCCGGCTTGGGCAGGCTGGCACAGCCGGCCAGTGCCAGCGCGGCGGCAAGGCCCACGGTCCACGGGGCAACTCCAGTGACGACAGCTTTCATTTCTTGCGAGCTCCTTGGTTGGGGGCAGCGGCCTTGCGGCGCCGCGATTCGGCCGCGACCATGGCCTGGGCGTACATCACGAGCCGCTCCATCCACAGATCGAGCGACTCCGGCTGCGAATTCAGCGACGGCGCGATCACGTCGGTCACGTCGCGCCCCACGTGCATGTGCACGCCCAGGCCGGAGATGCACACCGCCAGGCGCTCCACATCGTCGTCGGCCTGCGTGACGCCGAAGTGACGGCACAACACCGCCACCAGCGCCTGGTGCATCGGGCGGATGCCGGTCTTGATCTCTTCTTCCCACAGGCCGGTGGGCTCGATCATTTCGCGCGCATGCAGCTTCATGCACTGGCGCGCCATGTCGCCCTGCTTCAGCGGCTCCAGAAAGCTGGCATACAGGCCACGCAATGCCTGTGCCAGTGACAGCTCGGTGCCCGCGTAGCGCGCGATCTCTTCGGCCGGCGAACCCTGCGACTCGAAGAACACGGCCCGGTACAGCCCCGCCTTGTCGCCGAAGTAGTAGCTGATCGCGGCGATGTTGGTCTGCGCGCTTTCGGCGATTTCGCGCGTGGAGGTCTTGGCAAAGCCGTGCTGCGCGAACAGCGCCAGGCCGGCGCGCAGCAGGCGCTCGCGCGACTGTTCGCCGTCTTGGCGCAGCGCGCGCTGGGGTTGGGTTTCGGGGTCGGCACTCATGGAAGCGGCGCAGTCTACCAAACTAATCAATCGTTTGATTTACTTCAGCAACGATTCCGCTTTCAACTGAAATGGCGCTCGATCCTGGACCTTTGCCACGCCCGGCGCCCGGGCATCACCGGGCCGGGCCGGCGCGTCGCGCCGTCGATGGTCCAATGCCGAGCTGCCATGGACCTGATGCTCGACACCCCGCCTTCCAAACCGTCTGCCTTCGCACGCCTGACCCAACCGGCGGCGTGGTTGCGGCAGCGCTTTCGCAGTTGGCTGCAGCAGCGCCTGCCGCGCACCTACACCCTGCTGCTGACGCAGCGCAACGTGTACATCCTGCCCACACGGGCCGGCGTGATGTTCGCCTTCACCTTGCTGGTGCTGCTGCTGGCCTCGATCAACTACCAGCTCAACCTGGGTTATGTGCTGACCTTTCTGCTCGCCGGCAGCGGCGTGGTGTCCATGCACATCACCCACAACACCCTGCGCGGGCTCACCCTGCACCTGAAGCCGGTACCGGCCGTGTTCGCTGGCGAAGCCGCGGTGCTCGAGGCGGTGCTGACCGGCCAGGGCGCGGCGCGATTCGGCATCGGCCTGCGGGTGATGGAGCAAGAGATGGAGCAAGAGATGCAGCGAGAGATGGCCGACGTCGACGCGGCGGCCCGCCAGGCCCCGATCAGCTGGATCAACGTGCCCGCTGGCGGCCAGGCCAGCGCGCACGTGAGCTTTGTGCCTGCCCTGCGTGGCCTGAACGAGGTGCCGACCTTGAGCGCCGAAACGCGCTTCCCGCTTGGCCTGTTCCGCGCCTGGACGGTGTGGCGGCCGGCCGCGCGCGTGCTGGTCTACCCGCGGCCCGAGCGGCCGGCCGCGGCGCTGCCGATGTCGCGCCCGGTGCCCGGCGGGCCGAGCCAGGTTCGCCAGGCCGACGGCGGCGAGATCGAAGGCGTGCGCGGCTACCGGCGCGGTGACCCGCTGAAGCTCGTGGTCTGGAAGAAGGCCGCCAAGGCGCTCGAAACCGGCGGCGAACTGGTGAGCCGCGACACCAGTGCTTCGGCCCACCGCGAGCTGGTGCTCGACTGGCGCGGCTGTGGTGCGTTGGCGCCGGAGGAGCGCCTGTCGCGCCTGACCGGCTGGGTGCTGGCCGCACAGCGCGCCGGCATCGACTACGGGCTCGAATTGCCCGGCGTGGCCATCGAGCCGGGTGAGGGTGACGGGCACCGGCGGCGTTGCCTGGAGGCGCTGGCGCTATGGCAATGAGACAGTGGCAGTGACCGACCGCTTGCCACGCCTGCGCATGCCGAGCTGGCCCGGCTGGAAACACTTGCCGCGCGAATCGCGCGACACCTTGTTCCTGCTCGCGGTGATCGCCTGGACAGTCGCGCCGCACCTGTCGCGCCTGCCGATCTGGTGCGCCGTGCTGACCGGCGGGGTGCTGCTGTGGCGCACCCGGCTCGCACTGATCAACGCGCCGCTGCCGGGCCGCTGGGTGCTGCTCGCCACCCTGGGCGTGGCCACGGTGCTGACCCTGTGGTCGTTTCGCACCCTGCTCGGCAAGGAGCCCGGCGTGACCATGGCGGTGGTGTTGATGGCGTTGAAGACGCTGGAGCTGCGCGCCCGACGCGACGCCTTCGTGGTGTTCTTCCTCGGCTTCTTCCTGATCCTCACGCACTTTCTCTATTCGCAGTCGATCGGCGTGGCGGCGGCCATGCTGGTGTCGGTGTGGGGGCTGCTGACGGCGCTGGTGCTGGCGCACATGCCGGTGGGCCAGCCGAGCCTGCGCCAGGCCGGTTTGCTGTCGGCCCGCACCGCGCTGCTGGGCGCGCCGATCATGGCGCTGATGTTCGTGCTGTTCCCGCGCATCGGCCCGCTCTGGGGCGTGCCTCAAGACAGCCTGACCAAGACCGGCCTGTCCAACAGCATGCGCATGGGCTCGGTGGCCGAGGTGGCCACCGACGATGCCGTGGCGATGCGCCTGAAGTTCGACGGCCCGCCGCCGCCGGCCGAAACCATGTACTTCCGCGGCCCGGTGCTGACTCGCTTCGATGGCACCGAGTGGCGGCCGCTGTCGGCAGACTTCCCGTTTGCGCTCGCCTCGCGCGCGAACCTTCGCGTGGCCGGGCCGGCGCTGCGTTACGAGGTCACGCTGGAGCCGCAACGCATCACCACCTTGCCGCTGCTGGAAGCCACGCCCAAGGCACCGCAGATCGACCGTTGGCGCGTGCTGCCCGGCACCGACCTGCAGTGGCTCGCCGACCGGCCGGTGTACGAGCGGCTGCGCTTCACGGCCGAGGCGCATGTGGACTATCAATACGGCCCGGTGACGGCGGTACCGTCCTTGCAGACCGACCTGGACCTGCCGGCCAACCACAACCCGCGCACCTTGCGCTGGGCCGCCGAACTGAAACGCTCGCCGGCGCTGGCCGAGGCCGGCGCCGACGCGCTGGCCAACGCGCTGATGCGCCACATCCGCACTGGCGGCTACACCTACACGCTGGCACCTGGCGAATACGAAGGCCCGGACACGATCGACCAGTTCTGGCTCGACCGGCGCGAAGGCTTTTGCGAGCACTTCGCGGCCGCGTTCGTGGTGGTGATGCGCGCCATGGACGTGCCGGCCCGCGTGGTCACCGGCTACCAGGGCATGGAGCCCGAACCGGTGGACGGCTACTACCTGGTGCGCCAGAGTTCAGCGCACGCCTGGGCCGAATACTGGCGCGCCGGCACCGGCTGGGTCCGTGCCGACCCGACCGCCGCGGTGGCGCCCGAGCGCATTCGAACCAGCCGCAACCTGCTGCCGGCCCCCGGCCTGCTGGCCGGCGCGCTGGGCACCGTCAGCCCGGCCCTGCTGGCGCAGTTGAAGGGCGCGTGGGAGGCCATCAACAACCGCTGGAACCAGAGCATGTTGTTCTCGCGCGGCCAGCAGTTCGACCTGCTGCGCAACCTGGGCGTCAACTCGCCGAGCTGGGAAGACCTGGCGCTGCTCCTGACCGGCGCACTGAGCAGCCTGGCGCTGGCCGGCGCGGCCTGGGCCTGGTGGGACCGGCACCGCGTCGACCCTTGGGCGCGCCAGATGAACGCACTGCGTGCCGCGCTGCGCAAGCTGGGCGTGCCGGCCGCCGACTTTGAGCCGCCACGAACGCTGGCGGCTCGCGTGCGCGAGCGCCTGGGCACGCGCGGCGACGCGCTGGCGGCGCTGCTGGACACGCTGGAGCGGCAGCGCTACGGCCGCGCGGCGCTGAGCCGGCCGGCGCCGGGCTTGACGCGTGAGTTCATGGCTGCCGCACGCCAGGTGGCCAGCGCTGGCACCTGAGGCCGCGACTCCCGGGCCGGGTATGCTGCATGCACCCACCCTGACGCGAGACCTCACCGTGCCCCCATCCGTACCCAAAACCCTCCCCGGCACGCTGATCCCCGGCGACGGCATCGGCCCCGAGATCGTCGACGCCACCCTGGCTGCGCTCGACGCGCTCGGCGCGCCGTTCGAATGGGACCGCCAGATCGCCGGCCTGGAAGGCGTGACGACCGCCGGCGACCCGCTGCCGAAGGCCACGCTGGACAGCATCCGCCGCACCCGGCTGGCGCTGAAGGGGCCGCTGGAAACGCCCTCAGGCGGCGGCTACCGCAGCTCCAATGTGCGTCTGCGCGAGGAGTTCAAGCTCTACGCCAACCTGCGCCCGGTGCGCACGTTGATCCCCGGTGGCCGCTTCGACAACATCGACCTGGTGGTGGTGCGCGAGAACCTGGAGGGCCTGTACATCGGCCACGAGCACTATGTGCAGATCGACGCCGACCCGCACGCCGTGGCGATGGCCACCGGCATCAACACACGAGCGGGCTGCCTGCGCATCCTCGAGTACGCGTTCGAGCACGCGATCGCGACCGGGCGCAAGAAGATCACGATCGTGCACAAGGCGAACATCATGAAGGCGCTGACCGGCATCTTCAAGGAAACCGCCGAGCAGATGTACGAGGCGAAGTACAAGGGCCGGATCGCGATGGACAGCATCATCGTCGACGCCTGCGCAATGAAGCTGGTGCTCAACCCGTGGCAGTTCGACGTGCTGGTGACGACCAACCTGTTCGGCGACATCCTGTCCGACCTGGTGGCCGGGCTGGTGGGCGGGCTGGGCATGGCGCCGGGCGCCAACATCGGCGCTGATGCGGCGATCTTCGAGGCTGTGCACGGTTCGGCGCCCGACATCGCCGGCAAAGGCATCGCCAACCCGACCGCGCTGCTGCTGGCCGCGGCGCTGATGCTCGACCACGTGAAACGGGTCGATCTGGCCACACGGCTCCGCGTCGCGATCGACGCCACGCTCAACCTCGACAAGGTGCGCACCGGCGACCTGGGCGGCACGGCCAGCACGGCCGAGTTCACGCGGGCGCTGGTGGCGCGCATCGCCAACGGTTGATGATGAGACTGGCCACGCCCTTGACGTTGTGTGTGCTGCTGGCCTCGCTGGCAGCGTGCACGACGGCGCCTCCTGCGCCTGCGCCTGGGCCAGCGCCAACGCCGACGACGGCCACGCCGGGCCAGGCCGCAACGGTGGTGCCGGCCACCGGCTCGGAGGTCGGCCGCATCGAGCCTTCCCTGCCGCCGCTGGCGCTGGACCTGGATGTGGACATGGACGAGGCCATCGAGTCCACCCGCAGCAGCGTGCGCTCCACCGCCGAGTGGCTCGCGCGCGGCGTCGACAGCTGGTTCGGCGACCGGCCGTTCGAAGACGGCGGCAAGGTCACCGACGGGCGCGCAAGCGTCGGCCTGACCAAGCGCGAGGGCGACGATCCGAAGCTGAGCCTGCGCTTCAACGCCCGCTTCCGCCTGCCGAACCTGGAGCGCCGCGCCTATCTGTTCGTCGGCCGCGACAACCCGCGCGACGTGGTGACCGACAAGCCCGGCGCACTCTCGAACCAGGACCGGCTGCTGCCCGAGACGCGCGAGGAGCGCACCTTCTTTGCCGGCCTGGGCGGCGACCTGAGCGACGCGATCGACCTGCGCCTGGGCTTCCGGCGCGCCAAGCCTTATGCGCAGGCGCGTTACCGCTACGGGCTGGAGTTCGGCGAGCGCAACCTGGTCGAGTTCCGCCAGACCTTGTTCTGGACGATCCAGGACAGCTTCGGTTCGACCACCGCGCTGTCCTGGGAGCGTGCTTACTCGGCGACCCAGGCCGCGCGCTGGCTCACCGCAGCGACGATCACGCGCGACACGCGCAAGTTCGCCTGGTCGAGCATCCTGGGTGGTTACCAGTCTTTCGGCGACCGGCGCCTGCTGTCTCTCGAAGCGCTGATCGGTGGCGAAGAAGGCACCGGCGTCGGCCCGTCCGAGTACGGCGTGCAAGCGCGCTGGAGCCAGCCGGTGTTCGAGAACCGGCTGGTCGCCGAATTCCTGGTCGGCCAGTTCTGGCCGCGACCCGACGTACTCACGCCGCGGCGCCGCGTGCTCGCGCTGGGCGCGCACCTGAAGATGGAGTTCTGAAGCCGGCGCGCGCGAGCGCCGGGTGGTTCAGGCGCGTTCGGCGACCCAGCCTTTCACCGAGGCCAGCGCCTCGGCCAGCTTGCCTGGCTCGGTGCCACCCGCCATCGCCATGTCGGCCTTGCCGCCGCCCTTGCCGCCGACCTGTTGCGCGACGAAGTTGACCAGCTCACCGGCCTTGAGCTTGCCCATGCGGTCCGCCGTGACGCCGGCTGCGAGCTGAACCTTGCCACCTTCGACCGTGGCGAGCACGACCACGGCGGACTTGAGCTTGTCCTTCAACTTGTCGAGCGTCTCGCGCAGGGCCTTGGCGTCGGCGCCGTCGAGCTGCGCGGCCAGCACCTTCATGCCGTTCACGTCGATCGCCTGCGCCAGCAGTTCGTCGCCTTGTGACGACGCGAGCTTGCCCTTGGCGGCGGCGAGTTCTTTCTCCAGCGTTCGCACCTGGTCGAGCACTTGCGCCAGCCGGGCCGGCAGTTCGGCGGGGGCCGATTTCAACGCTCCTGCCAATTGATTGACCGTGCCTTCGAGCCCTTGCAGATACGCCAGCGCGTTGTCGCCAGTCACCGCCTCGACCCTTCGCACACCGGCTGCCACGCCACCTTCGGCAACGATCTTGAACAGGCCGATGTCGCCGCTGCGCTGCACATGCGTGCCGCCGCAGAGCTCGCGGCTGCTGCCGATGTCGAGCACGCGCACCTCGTCGCCGTACTTCTCGCCGAACAGCATCATCGCGCCGAGCTTCTGCGCTTCCTCCATAGGCAGCACGCGCGCCACGGTGGCGGCGTTGGCCAGCACCTCGGCATTCACCAGCACCTCGACCTGGCGCACCTGCGCATCGGTCATCGGCGTGTTGTGGGCAAAGTCGAAGCGCGTGCGTTCTGCGTTCACGAGCGAGCCCTTCTGCTGCACATGCGCGCCCAGCACTTCGCGCAGCGCCTTGTGCATCAGGTGCGTGGCGCTGTGGTTGCGGACGGTCCTGGCGCGGCGTTCGGCGTCGACCTTGGCGTTGAGCGCGTCGCCAAGCTTCAACTCGCCTTCGACCACGCGACCCTGGTGGCCGAACACAGCCGCCTGGACCTTGATCGTGTCTTCGACGATCACGCGTGTCACCGCGTTGCGCAGCTCGCCGGTGTCGCCCACCTGGCCGCCGCTCTCGGCGTAGAACGGCGTCTGGTCGAGCACGATCACCACGTCGTCGCCGGCCTTGGCAGACTTGACCGGGCTGCCGTCGATGTACAGCGCGGTGACCTTGGCGCCTTCGTGGGCCAGGTGTTCGTAGCCGTGGAAAGCGGTGGCGGCGCCGCTGTACTCCAGCCCTTGCGCCATCTTGAACTTGCCGGCCGCGCGCGCCTGTTCGCGCTGGCGCGTCATCGCGGCGTCGAAGGCGCCGCTGTCCACCGACACGCCGCGCTCGCGGCAGACGTCGGCGGTCAGGTCGAGCGGGAAGCCGTAGGTGTCGTGCAGCTTGAAGGCGATGTCGCCGTCGAGCGTCTTCGTACCCGCCTTGTCCACTGATGCTAGGGCCGATTCGAGAATCTCCATGCCGTTGGCGATGGTCCTGAAGAAGCTCTCCTCTTCCTGCTTGAGCACCTCCGTCGCTCGCTGCTGGTTCTGACGCAACTCAGGGTAAGCGTCACCCATCTCCTTCACCAGCGCCGGCACAAGCGCATGAAAGAACGGCGTACGGGCGCCAAGCTTGTAGCCGTGGCGAATGGCGCGTCGTGTGATTCGGCGGAGCACGTAGCCACGCCCAGCGTTGCCAGGAACGACTCCGTCCACCACTATGAAGGCGCAGGCACGAATGTGGTCCGCGATGACTCGGAGAGACGGATTATTGAAGTCAAGAACGGCGCGAATTCCATCGTCGTCCTCGGGAGCTTGAAACAGAATCGCCTGCGTTGCCTTGATGAGACTCTCGAACGTATCGATCTCGTAGTTGCTGTGCACGTGCTGCAGCACCGCCGTCAGCCGCTCCAGCCCCATGCCGGTGTCCACGCTGGGCTTGGGCAGCTTGTGCATCACGCCCGCTTCGTCGCGGTTGAACTGCATGAAGACGTTGTTCCAGATCTCGATGTAGCGGTCGCCGTCTTCGGTCGGCGAGCCGGGCGGGCCGCCGGCCACCTCGGGCCCGTGGTCGTAGAAGATCTCGGTGCACGGGCCGCACGGGCCGGTGTCGCCCATCATCCAGAAGTTGTCGGACGCATACCGCGCGCCCTTGTTGTCGCCGATGCGCACGATGCGCTCGGCCGGCACGCCAATGTTCTTGTTCCAGATGTCGTAAGCCTCGTCGTCCTCGGCATACACCGTGACCCAGAGCTTCTCTTTCGGCAGCTTGTAGACCTCGGTCAGCAACTCCCACGCATAGGCGATCGCTTCCTTCTTGAAGTAGTCGCCGAAGCTGAAGTTGCCCAGCATCTCGAAGAAGGTGTGGTGGCGCGCGGTGTAGCCCACGTTCTCCAGGTCGTTGTGCTTGCCGCCGGCGCG
>JANMYQ010000327.1:0-2632 GCA_031382215.1 Methylibium sp. | reverse complement strand
GTCGGGCGCCGGGTGCATGGGCGCCGGATCAGTCGGTGCTGTCGCCGCTGACCACGTCGATGGTCTTCTCGACCACCTTGCCGGTGACCTTGACGCCGGTGCTGACGACCGCGCCGGTCACCGTCACGGCGGCCCCGACCACGGCGCCGGCCACGGTGACCACGGCGCAGCCGCCGAGCAGCAGCGGTGTCACCGCAAGCAGCGCCAACACGGTTCGGTGCAGCGTCATGGTCTTCAGCCCCGGCCGACGAACGGCATCTTGGTGGCCATCACGGTCATGAACTGCACGTTGGCCTCCAGCGGCAGCGCGGCCATGTGCACCACGGCGTTGGCCACATGGGCCACGTCCATGCGCGGCTCGACCATCGTGCTGCCGTTGGCCTGCGGCACGCCGCGAGTCATGCGCTCGGTCATCTCGGTGGCGGCGTTGCCGATGTCGATCTGGCCGCAGGCGATGTCGTGCGCGCGGCCGTCGAGCGAGAGGGCCTTGGTCAGGCCGGTGATGGCGTGTTTGCTGGCCGTGTACGGCGCGCTGAAGGGCCGCGGCGCGTGCGCCGAGATCGAACCGTTGTTGATGATGCGGCCGCCCTGCGGCGACTGCGCCTTCATCAGCCGGAAGGCCTGCCGCGCGCACAGGAAGGCGCCGGTCAGGTTGACGTCGACCACGGACCGCCATTGCGCCACCGTCAACTCGTCGATGGGCACTGGCGGCGCGCCGCTGCCGGCGTTGTTGAAGAGCAGGTCGAGGCGGCCGTAACGCGCCTGGGTGGCGTCGAACAACGCCTTCACCGAGGCCTCGTCGCACACGTCGGTGGGCACGGCGAACAGGCGCAGCGCATCGGCCGCGCCGGCGGCGGCCACGGTCTGTTGCAAAGCCTCGGCGCGGCGCCCGGCCAGCACCACGTGATAGCCGGCGCGCAGCAGCGCCAGGGCGCAGGCGCGGCCGATGCCGCTGCCGGCACCGGTGACGAGGGCGACCTTGGTCGGTGTGTCGGTCATGCTGACTCCTAGAGCGGGCCGCCTGAGGTGGCCCTGAAACAATCGGCAAAGCTGGCGTACAAGGAGGCGTACAGCGCGGTGAGCAAGAAGAACGACGAGGGCACGCCCGCCAGCGCCGCGTATTCGCCGAGCCCGAGCATCGCAAGCGTCAGGCTGGCCAGCAAGCCCAGCGCCATCAGCAGGCCGACCCACACGGCGCCGAACACCATGAAGGCGCCCTTGTTGCGCCAACAGCCCAGCGTGCTTGAAAACACCGCCTGCGCGCTGCCCTGGCCGCCCCAGTAGACCAGCGCCGGCGCATGCCAGAACGGTATCGACAAGGCGGTGCTCAGCACCAGGCGCAGCAGCAGGCCGGCTTCGAGCCGCGGGTCGTCCTGGCGCTGCTGCAGCAGTTCCGGCGGGGTCTTGGGGTCCATCAGCGCCTGTACCAGCGCGGCCAGTGCGCCGCCGTCGACCACGGCGGTGAGCCAGGCGATCAGCAGGCTGCACACCGCATAGGCGATGCCCAGTTGCACCAGCGCGCGCACCATCGCCTTCTGGCCGCGCAGCGGTTTGACGAAGGCTTGCGGCGATGGCAAACGCCCTTCGCCGACGGCGCGCGATGCGGCCATGAAACCCAGCGACACCAGCGGCAACAGCGCCGAGACCAGCACCGGCCCGAACAGCGGCACCAGCGACAGCACGAAGCCGCCGAAGAAGAAGACCGTGAACATGCCGCCGATGACCAGCGGCTGTTTCGCGAACACCTGGAAGCCGCGCCGCGCCCACGTCGCACCACGCCGCGCCGGCACGGCTTGCAGTGCCATGGCCGTGGCTTCGCTCACGGTTGCACCCGGTGCCAAGGCGCGGCCAGGTGCTCGCGCAGCACACGTTCGAAGTGGCCCGGGTCCTTGGGCGACAGCAGCTGCGCGTCGCGCGGAAGGTGCCAGTCCCACAGGCGCGAGATCCAGAAGCGCAGCGCCGCGGCGCGCATCAACGCGGGCATCAGGCGCAGTTCGTTGTGGGTCATCGGGCGCTGGGCGTGGTAGGCGTCGACGAAGGCGCTGGCGCGTTCTTCGGCCAGGCAGCCGGTGTCCGGGTCGAGGCACCAGTCGTTCAGGCACACCGCGATGTCGAACAGGAAGGTGTCGACGCCGGCGAAGTAGAAGTCGAAGGCGCCGGTGAGTTCGTCGCCGTGGAACATCACGTTGTCGCGGAACAGGTCGGCATGGATGGGCCCGCGCGGCAGCCCGGCATAGGCTGCCGAGGTGGCCAACTGCTGCTGGAAGGCCAGTTCCGAGTCGATCAGTTCGCGCTGCGCCGGGGCCAGGTGTTCGCGCAGCAGCGGCACCGTCTCGGCCCACCAGGCCAGGCCGCGCAGGTGCGGCTGGTGCAGGTCGAAGTCGGCCGCGGCCTGGTGCAGCCGCGCCAGCAGCGTGCCGACGCTGGCGCAATGGGGCGCGTCCGGCGCGTCGAGGTGGCGGCCGCGCAGGCGGTCGACCAACGCGGCCGGTTTGCCCTTCAGGCTGTGCAGGATGGCCCCTTCGGCGTTGGCCCGGGGGCAGGGCACCGGCAGGCCGCGCTCGGCCAGGTGTTTCATCAGGCGCAGGTAGAACGGCAATTCCTGCGCGCTGAGGCGCTCGAACAGCGTCAG
>JANMYQ010000308.1:0-2270 GCA_031382215.1 Methylibium sp. | reverse complement strand
GCCCCAGATGCACAACGGCAGCGCCTGGCTACGGCAACTCGCCGCGCCCGAACCCCCCGAACTATTTGCGGCGTTCACCTTTTACTCCGGCAATTGCGACAACATCGTGTTCCCGCCCCGCACCGGCACCTTGCCCGGTGCGGACAACCGCCACGTGCCCGGCACGGCCCACGTGCACATGGTGTCGGTCCCGTGCGTGTTCGAAGAAGTGCGCCGCTCGCTCGGTGCGGTTGGCGTCTCGCCCGCCGCGCCTTGACGCTGCCCGATCAGCGCAAGCGGTCTTCCTTGACCCGCGCATCCGCCGCCAGCTCGCCGAGTGCCGCCACGCGCGCGTAGACCGGCGTGAAGTCGGGCGCCGTCGCCTCGATCAGCTGCTGGAACGAATCGATCACGAAGTAGCTCACCTGGTAGCTGTCGATCGTGTAGCGCGTTCGCATGATGCGGTCGAGGTCGAACGCGATGCGCTGCGGCTGCGGGCTCGTCACGCTGTGACGCAACTCGCCGCCCGAGGACAGGATGCCGGCGCCATAGGCGCGCAGGCCCTGGGGCGTTTGAATCAGGCCAAACTCTACTGTGTACCAGTACAGGCGCGCAAGGTACTCGCAGGCCTCCAGTCGGCTTGCCTTCAGGCCACCCACTCCGTAGGCCTGCATGTAGTCGGCAAAGCGCGGCTCGAACAGCAGCGGCACGTGGCCGAACAGGTCGTGGAACACATCGGGCTCGACCACGTAGTCGAACTCCTCCGGCTTGCGCAGCCAGCCCGTCACCGGGAACTTGCGCTGCGCGAGCAGGGCGAAGAAGGCCTCTTCGGGAATCAGCCCCGGCACGGCCACCACCTGCCAGCGGGTGGCGCGAAACAGCGTCTCGCTGAGCGCGTCGAAGCGCGGGATCTGCGAGGGCTCGCCGAGCTGTGCCACCGCGGCGATGAACTCGTCGCAGGCCAGGCCGGGCAGCTGCGCCGCCTGGCGTTCGAAGAGCCTTCGGTAGAGCGCGTGCTGTTCCGGCGTGTAAGCCGCCCAGTCCTGCTCGCAGGTGTAGTCGGCACGCGCCTGGGCATAGTCGCCCCGCGGCGGGCGTTCGCCCTGGCCGTAAGTGACCGGTGCAACGCCCTGGTTGATGCCGGAATGGAAGTCGGGTGAGCCGCTGGTCATGGATGGGGCCTCCTCGTCTCGGAAGCCCCACTGTACGACTTGAGTTGCCCGTGTGGCGGTCACCGGTCCGGTTCGGCGATCGTCCGGTAGGCCAAGGCGCCGAGCACAGCGCCCGCGATCGGCGCGACCCAGAACAGCCACAACTGCGCCACTGCCCAGTCGCCGACGAACAGCGCCACGCCGGTGCTGCGCGCCGGGTTCACCGAGGTGTTGGTCACCGGGATGCTGATGAGGTGGATCAGCGTCAGGCACAGGCCGATGGCCAGCGGTGCAAAGCCTGCCGGCGCGCGCTTGTCGGTCGAGCCGAGGATGACGATCAGGAACATCATCGTCATCACCACCTCGCAGACCACGGCCGCGAGCATCGAGTACTTGCCCGGCGAGTGCTCGCCGTAGCCGTTCGATGCGAAGCCGGCCGACAGCTCGAAGCCCGCCTTGCCACTGGCGATCAGGTAGAGCACGCCGCCCGCGACGATCGCGCCCAGCACCTGCGAGACGATGTAGGGCAGCAGCTTGCCGGCCTCGAAGCGCCCGCCCATCCACAGGCCGATCGAGACGGCCGGGTTCAGGTGGCAGCCCGAGATGTGGCCGATGCCGTAGGCCATCGTCACCACGGTCAGGCCGAAGGCCAGCGAGACACCGGTCAGGCCGATGCCCACTTCAGGAAAGGCCGCCGCCAGCACGGCGCTGCCGCAGCCGCCCAGCACGAGCCAGGCCGTTCCCAGAAATTCTGCACTGAGTTTCTTGAGCATGATGGTCCCCCTGTAGGAGCGGCTTTAGCCGCGATCAGCGTTTCACTTCCGCCGGCACGAATTCGTTCTGCACGGCCGTGGCAAGCAAATCCGGCGGCAGCACGCCCTGGGCCAGCACGAAGTCGTGGAAGCGCTGGCGGTTGAACTTGCTGCCCAAGGTTAGCTCAGTCTGGGCGCGCAACTCCAGCAGGCGCTGGTAACCGTAGAAGTAGCTGGTGGCCTGACCGGGGTCGCGAAAGGTGTAGCGCTCCAGCTCCTGCTGCGCAAAGGCGTCGGTCAGCACGACTTCCTGGGTGAGAACCCGCCGGGCTTCAGCCAGCGAGATCGTACCGTCCTGCAGGCCGGGATCTAGAAAGGCCCGCGCCGC
>JANMYQ010000307.1:0-4834 GCA_031382215.1 Methylibium sp. | reverse complement strand
CCGCGGCATCGTGCGCGTGCTGCTGATCTCGCCGTTCTTCGTGATGCCCACCGCCAACGCGCTGCTGTGGAAGCACATGATGATGAACCCGGTCTACGGCGTGCTGGCGCAGGTGGCGCTGTTCTTCGGCATGGAGCCGGTGGACTGGCTCACCGACCACCCGCTGTTCTCGGTGATCCTGATGGTGGCGTGGCAATGGTTGCCGTTCGCGTGCCTGATCTTCATCACCTCGTTGCAATCGCTCGACCGCGACCAGATGGAAGCGGCCGGCATGGACGGCGCCAACGCGCTGCAGAAGTTCTGGTTCCTCACCTTGCCGCACCTGGGCCGGCCGATCGCGGTCGTCGTGATGATCGAGATGATCTTCCTGATGAGCGTGTTCGCCGAGATCTTCACGACCACCGGCGGCGGGCCCGGCAACGAAAGCACCAACGTCGCGTTCCTGATCTTCAAGCAGGCGCTGATGAACTTCGACGTCGGCGTCGCGTCGGCCGGCGCGCTGTTCGCGGTGGTGCTTGCCAACATCGCGGCGGTGTTTCTGATCCGCATGATCGGCAAGAACCTCGACTGAAGGCCCGAAGGAACACCATGAAACACTTCACCCTGATCGTTCGCACGGTGGCCGCCTGGGGCATCACGCTGCTGATCGTCTTCCCGCTCATCTGGCTGGTCATCACGGCCTTCAAGACCGAGCAGCAGGCCATCGCCATTCCGCCGCAGATCTTCTTCACGCCCACGATGGAGAGTTTCGAGGAAGTGAACACCCGCAGCGACTACTTTCTGTTCGCGAAGAACTCGGTCATCACCAGCGTCGTCTCGACGATCCTGGGCCTGATGATCGCGGCGCCGGCGGCGTACTCGATGGCCTTCTTCCGCACCAAGAAGACGCGCGACATCCTGATGTGGATGTTGTCCACCAAGATGATGCCGGCGGTGGGCGCGCTGGTGCCGGTCTACGTGATGGCGCAGACCGCCGGGCTGCTCGACTCGCTGACCGCGCTGATCGTGGTGTTCACCTTGTCCAATCTGCCGATCATGGTGTGGATGCTGTATTCGGGCTTCAAGGACATCCCGCCCGACATCCTGGAGGCCGCGCGCATGGACGGCGCCAACGTGTGGGGCGAGTTCCTGCACGTGATCCGGCCGCTGGCGATGGGCACCTTGTCGTCCACCGGCCTGCTGTGCCTGGTGCTGAGCTGGAACGAGGCGTTCTGGTCGCTCAACCTGAGCTCGGCCAAGGCCGGCACCCTGGCCACCCTGATCGCGTCGTACTCCAGCCCCGAGGGCCTGTTCTGGGCCAAGTTGTCGGCCGCCTCGCTGATGGCGATTGCACCGATCGTCGTGGTCGGCTGGTTCAGCCAGAAGCAGCTCGTGCAGGGCCTGACTTTCGGCGCAGTGAAGTAAGAACACCAGGAGACACACACCATGGCATTCCTCGAACTCAAAGGCGTCGAAAAATTCTTCGGCGATCTGCGCGCCATCAAGGGCGTGAACCTGTCGATTGAAAAAGGCGAGTTCGTCGTCTTCGTTGGCCCTTCCGGTTGCGGCAAGTCCACCTTGCTGCGCATGATCGCCGGGCTGACCGACATTGACGGCGGCAGCCTGCACCTGGACGGGCGCGACATCACCAAGCTTCCCAGCAGCAAGCGCGACCTGGCGATGGTGTTCCAGAGTTACGCGCTGTACCCGCACATGAGCGTGTTCGACAACATGTCGTTCGCGCTGCGCCTGGCAAATGTGGACAAGGCGGTGATCAAGGAGAAGGTCGGCCGCGCCGCCGAGATCCTGAACCTGACGAACTACCTGCACCGCACGCCCAAGGAACTGTCGGGTGGGCAGCGCCAGCGAGTGGCCATCGGCCGCGCGATCGTGCGCGCGCCCAAGGTGTTCCTGTTCGACGAGCCGCTGTCGAACCTGGACGCCGCGCTGCGTGGCCAGACGCGCGTGGAGATCGCCAAGCTGCACCGCGACCTGGGGGCGACCACGATCTACGTGACGCATGACCAGGTCGAGGCCATGACCCTGGCCGACCGTGTGGTGGTGCTGCGCGACGGCGCGATCGAGCAGGTCGGCTCGCCGCTGGCGCTGTACGACAAGCCCGCGAACCAGTTCGTCGCGCAGTTCATCGGCACGCCGCAGATGAACGTGATCGACACCACCTCACTGCCGGCCTTGCGCGACGTGGTGGGCGCCGCGAATGCGCCCGACGGCTTCATCGGCGTGCGGCCCGAGAACGTGATGGTGCGGCCGGCCGGCACCGGCAAGCTGACGGGCCAGGTCGAACTGGTCGAGTCGCTCGGCGCCGACACGCTGATCTACGCCCAGGTGGGCGGCGCCAAGCAGGGCGTGCAGCTGGTGGCGCGCCAGAGCGAGCGCACCTCGCTGCGGCCGGGCGATGCGGTCGGGCTGGACATTGCGCCGTCGTCGTTCCACCTGTTCGACCGCCAGGGGCACACGGTCGCGGCGCGGGCACAGTGAGGTTGGAATGAGCGCGGCATCCGCCACCGGCAACGTCATTCTTCACATCGGGCTCGGCTCGTTCCACCGGGCGCATCAGGCTGTCTACCTGCACGAGCTGCGTGAGACGGGCGACCGCAGCTGGGCCATCGTCGGAGGCAACATCCGCAACGACATGGCCGACACGATGGCCGCGTTGGCCGCACAGCGTGGCGAGTACACGTTGGAGACAGTGTCGCCGGCCGGCGAGCGGCGCTACGAGCGCATCCGCTCGATCATCGAGGTGATTCCGTTCGACGCCAGCCTGGCCCGGCTGATCGACGTGGGCGCCGACCCGGCCACGCGAATCATCTCGTTCACTGTCACCGAGGCGGGTTATTACCTCGACCCGAAGAACCAGCTCGACCTGGCCTACGCCGACCTGCGCAGCGACCTGGACGGCAGCACCCGCAGCACGATCTACGGCGCGGTGGCCGCGATCCTGCGCGAACGCCTGAAGCGTGGCGGCGCGCCGGTGACGCTGCTGAACTGCGACAACCTGCGCAGCAACGGCACGCGCTTTCGCGCCGGGCTGCTCGACTTTCTGCAGCGCCGCGGTGAAGCGGCCTTGCGCGCCTGGGTCGAGAACAACACCACCTGTCCGTGCGACATGGTCGACCGCATCACCCCGCGCCCGCTGCCCGACGTGGCCGAACGCGTGAAGGGCGCCACCGGCTGGGACGACCGCGCGCCAGTGATGGGCGAAAGCTTCATCCAGTGGGTCATCGAAGACAACTTCATCGCCGGCCGGCCGGCCTGGGAGCAGGTCGGCGCGCAAATGGTCGAGTCGGTGCATGCGCATGAAGAAGCCAAGATCCGCATCCTGAACGCCACCCACAGTTGTGTGGCCTGGGCTGGCAGCCTGTGCGGGCTGAGCTTCATCCACGAAGGCATGGCCCACCCGGCGATCCGGCAGATGGCGTTCGACTACGTGACGAACGACGTGATCCCGTGTCTCGACACGATGGAACACCCGAGCCCGATCGACTTGGCCAGCTACCGCGACGTGGTGCTCGAACGATTTGGAAACCCGAACGTGCGCGACACCAACCAGCGCGTCGCGATGGACGGTTTCTCCAAGATTCCCGGCTTCATCGTGCCGACCCTGCGCGAGTGCATGGCGCGCGGCGCACCCATGCACAGCACCGCTCTGCTGCCGGCGCTGTTCTTCGTCTACCTGGGCCGCTGGCACCGCGGTGAACTGGCCTACGCCTACCAGGACGGCGTGATGGAGCCGGCCGCGGCACATGCCTTCTTCGCTGCGCCCGACCCGCTGGTGGCCTTCTGCGCCGATCCGCTGCTGTGGGGGCCGCTGGCCGGCAACGCTGTGTTGACGGCAGCCATCCGCCAGGGCGTGGGCACGGTGCATCGCTTCATCAAGGAGAACTCCGATGGCTGAGCGGGAAACTTGAGCAGGACAGCGCTTCGCTACCATCGACGTCCGACGTGAATGAGATGCCATGACCCTGAAGCAGCCCCGCGGCCCCGAGCTCGAGCATGACTTCGTTCGCGACCCGGCGCTGGGCTACGAGCCCGCGGGCAGCTACGGTTACGTGCGCTGCCTGGAGCACGGGTTCCCGAACCCGCTGGTGCGCTGGCACTACCACGAAGAGTACGAACTGCACCTGATCGTGCGCACGCGCGGCAAGGTGTTCGTGGGCGACTACATCGGCCACTTCGAGCCCGGCCACCTGGTGCTGACCGGCCCGCGCCTGCCGCACAACTGGATTTCCACCGACGTGGCACCCGAAGGCGTGGCGGTGCGCGACCGGGTGCTGCAGTTCTCCGACGCGCCGCTGCGCGAAGCGGCCGAGCTGATCCCCGAAATGCAGGAGGTGCTGCCGCTGCTGGAGCGCGCGCGCCATGGCATCGAGTTCTTCGGCATGAGCGAGCTGACGGATGCACGGCTGGAGCGCATCAAGAACAGCCACGGGCTGCGCCGGTTGGCAGAGTTTCTCGACCTGATGGGCGAACTCGCTCGCTGCACCGACATGCGCTCGCTGTCCACCGTGCAGTTGCAGAGTTTCGAAGACGATGCGTCGCTGGCGCAGATCAGCGGCATCGTCGACTGGGTCACCGAACACAGTGCCGAGCAGTTCGCGATGGCCGACGTGTGCACCCGCGTCGGCATGAGCGAGAGCAAGTTCTCGCGCTACTTCCGGCGCGCCACCGGCAACACCTTCACCGACTTCGTCAACCGCCTGCGCATCAACCGCGCCTGCCAGTTGCTGATGGAGACCGACCGCTACATCACCAACGTCTGCTACGACGTGGGCTTCAACAACGTGGCCAACTTCAACCGGCGCTTCCTGCAGGTCAAGGGCATGACGCCGAAGGA
>JANMYQ010000228.1:0-1982 GCA_031382215.1 Methylibium sp. | reverse complement strand
GGTGGGCAAGGCCGAGCGCGGGCCGGCCGGCATCGACGCGATCAAGAAGCACCAGAGTGCCTACCTCATGGCGGTGGGCGGCGCGGCGTACCTGGTGGCCAAGGCGATCAAGTCGGCCAAGGTGGTCGGCTTCGCCGACCTCGGCATGGAAGCCATCTACGAGTTCGACGTGAAAGACATGCCGGTGACCGTGGCGGTGGACTCCCAAGGCACCTCGGTGCACAACACCGGGCCCAAGGAGTGGCAGGCGCGCATCGGGAAGATTCCGGTGACGGTGCTCGGCTGACGCCTGGTAGTGGGCGAGTGATGCGCACTCAGCCCAGCGCCAGGGCCAGCACCACGCACAACGGCGAGCCGACCCGGCTGTCCATGCGCGCAATACGAAGGGCGGTTTCAAGACCCAAGTGCAACACACTGGTCAGTGAATTGAAGTTGAGGGTTGATGAGCGAGCATGAGCATCTGCGCGAAGACCGCAAGCGGCGAGCGGAACGCATGGGTCGCGCGCGGTCGGCCGTTCAAGCTATCGGCGATGGCGTCGAGTTCATCTTGAGTGTGCAGCGACAGGTCGGTGCCCTTGGGCAGGTACTGGCGCAGCAACCCGTTCGTGTTCTCACACGTGCCGCGCTGCCACGGGCTGTGCGGGTCGCAGAAGTAGACCTTCACGCCGGTGCTGGCGCTGAGGTCGCGGTGGCGCGCCATCTCACGGCCCTGGTCGTAGGTCAGGCTCTGGCGCAGCGGCTCGGCAATCGAATTCAGCTTGGACGAAAACCCCGCCAGCGCAGAGGCCGCCGTGGCGTCGTCCATCTTGGCCAGCAGCACCAGGCGGCTGCTGCGCTCGACCAGGACCCCTACCGAAGACTTGTTGCCCGCGCCTTTGAGGAAGTCGCCCTCCCAATGCCCGGGCATCACGCGGTCGTCGACCTCGGGCGGGCGCACGTGGATGCTGACCATCTCGGGGATCTGGCCGCGTCGATCGAGCCCGCGCTTGCGTGGCATGCGCGTGCTGCGGCCGTGGCGCAGGCAGGCGATGAGCTGGCGGCGCAACTCACCCCGCGGCTGCGCATAGATGGCCGTGTAGATGGTCTCGTGAGAGACGTGCCTGCTGGGATCGTCGGGCCACACGCGCTTGAGGGTAGCGGCGATTTGCTGGGGCGACCACTTCCACTCCAACAGCGTGAGCACCAGGCCCCACAACACGCCGTGAGGATCGAGCTTGGCCAGCGGGCGCGCATCGATGCGCCGGGCCCGGCACATCGCCTGCGCTGGCAGGCTGGCGTAGCCAAGGCGCTCACAGCGGTTGCGCTTGAGCTCACGGCTGACCGTGCCCTGCGAGCGCGCGAGTGTGCGGGCCATGGCCCGCACACTCCAACCCTGCTGAGCCATGCTCGAAATCGTCATGCGTTCTTCAGGCTGAAGCTGTTGGTACGAAGTTCTGCTTTGCATCCGGGTACCTTACCTGCGGCAAGGTGTTGCACTTCGGAGTTGAGGCCGCCCAGCGATTCGTGAACTCAGCATCCCTGTCGTTCCAATGGACAGGCAACGCCGGATCGTCGCCATCCTCGACGAAGGCTTCGAGGGCATCGCTGCCGCTGAGGCCAACGCTCAAAGGAACTTGCGCAACGCTCACGAGCTGGCCGCCGCTTACTTGGAAGCGGCGTTCACGTCGAAGGCGAGCGTCTGTGGCGAACGCGCCCTTGATTGCGTCGCCAACATCGTGAGCGGCTATGCGTGCAAGAGCACCGACTTTCAGCCAACGCTTGGCGTCAAGTCCGTGAAGATCACCAATGTGGGCATCGGCGAATTCGTGGTCGACGATGGAAACTACCTTCCGCGCGACTTCGGCGAGCGCTACAGCGGCTTTCGAGCCTGCGCTGGCGACATAGTCTTGGCGCTGACGCGCACCATCATTGCTGGGGGACTGAAGGTGGCGGTGGTGCCGGCTACCTACGATGGCGCCCTCGTGAATCAACGCGTCGCCGCG
>JANMYQ010000132.1:0-3290 GCA_031382215.1 Methylibium sp. | reverse complement strand
TGCCGTGTCGCTGGCACGCAGCCTGGCGGCCACGGTCCTGCTCAAGGGTTCGGGCAGCGTGATCGCCGCGCCCGAAGGCCTGCCGCTCATCAACAGCACCGGCAATGGCGCCCTGGCCACTGCTGGAACCGGCGACGTGCTGGCCGGGTGGGCCGGTGGCTTGTGGGCGCAGCAGCCACAAGCCGCGCCGTCGGCGACCGCGGCAGCGGCAGCATGGCGCCACGGCGCAGCCGCCGACCGGTACGCCAGCCGCTGGCCCGGGCGGCCGCTGCGCGCGAGCGCGCTCATCGAGGCGCTGCTCGAGACCGACTGAAGTGCCGCCAGCACCAGTAGCGTCAGCGGCACAAAGAGCTAACGCCGCGGGCGCGGCTTGGGAGACGGGCGCAGCGGCGCAGGCTTGCGCGAACGCCGCGCTGCATCGCCCGCACCCTTGCCCGCAACCTTCGCTGCGCCGCCCTTGCTGCCGGTCTTGAAAGCGCGTGTGGCCGCCTTGGCCACGCGGTCGGCGTCCTGCACCGCATTCAGCTCGGCGCCGGCCGGCGCGGCGCGGTTGCGCTCCGGGCGATCGCCCTTGGCCAGCAGCCGTTCGCCAACGTCCTCGCGCACCATGCGGAAGTCGATCTTGCGGCCGTCCAGGTCGACGCGGCTGACCTGCACGCGCACGCGCGTGCCCACGCCGTAGCGGATACCGGTGCGCTCACCGCGCAACTCCAGCCGCGCATCGTCGAAGCGGTAGTACTCACCACCGAGCTCGGTGATGTGGACCAGGCCTTCGACGTACAACTCGTCCAGCGTGACGAAGAGCCCGAAGCCGGCCACCGCGGTGACAGTGCCCGAGAACTCCTCGCCAAGCCGCTCACGCATGTAGCGGCACTTGAGCCAGGCCTCGACGTCGCGCGAGGCTTCGTCGGCGCGCCGCTCGTTGGCGCTGCAGTGGCCGCCGGCGGCTTCCCACAGCGTCATCTCCTGCGACATCGGCTTGGCCGCGGCGCGCTGCGGCCGGCCGCCCTTGCGCGGCTCGGGCGTGCGCGTCTTGGCGCTGGCCACCAGGTGGTAGCGGCGTCCGGCCAGGATGGCCTTGATCACGCGGTGCACCAGCAGGTCGGGGTAGCGGCGGATCGGGCTCGTGAAGTGTGCGTAGGCCTCGTAGGCGAGGCCGAAGTGGCCGTTGTTGGTGGCGGTGTAGACGGCCTGCTGCATCGAGCGCAACAGCAGCGTGTGAATCTGCAGCGCGTCGGGCCGGTCTTCCACGGCCTTGGCGATGGCCGCCATCTCGGCCGGTTTGGGGTCGTCGCTGAGGTGAACACCGACCCCCAGCGCCTTGAGCTGCGCCTGCAGCGCGACGCGCTTCTCGGGCGTCGGGCCCTCGTGGACGCGGAACAGACACGGGTGCTCGACGGTGGCAATGTACTCGGCGGCGCAGACGTTGGCCGCCAGCATCGCCTCTTCGATCAGCCGGTGCGCTTCGGTGCGCGTGCGCGGCACGATCTTCTCGATGCGGCCGTTGTCGTCGCAGACGATCTGCGTTTCGGAGCTCTCGAACTCCATCGCCCCGCGCAGCGCGCGCTGCTTGAGCAAGGCGCGGTAGACCTCGTGCAGGTGCAGCAGGTGCGGCAGCACGTCGGCGCGGCGTTGCGCTTCGGGGCCGCGTGTGTTGGCCAGCATCGCGGCGACCTCGGTGTAGGTCAACCGGGCGTGCGAGTTGATGACCGCCGGGTAGAACTGGAAAGCCTGCAAGCGGCCGTCGGCGCTGACGATCATGTCGCAGGCCATGGCCAGGCGCTCGACCTCGGGGTTGAGCGAGCACAGTCCGTTGGACAGCTTCTCGGGCAACATCGGGATCACACGGCGCGGGAAATAGACCGAGGTGGCGCGCTCGTAGGCATCCTCGTCCAGCGGTTCGCCGGGCCTGACGTAGTGGCTGACATCGGCGATGGCCACGATCAGGCGCCAGCCTTCCACCGCGCTCTTGCCGCGGCCCTGCTTGTAGGGCTCGCAATAGACCGCATCGTCGAAGTCGCGCGCGTCCTCGCCGTCGATCGTGACCAGGGCCACGTCGCTCAAGTCGACGCGGTGCTTGCGGTCGACGGCTCGCAGCTTCTCGGGCAGCGCCGCGGCCTGCGCCAGCGTCTCGGTCGAGAACTCGTGTGGCACCTCGTACTTGCGCACTGCGATCTCGATCTCCATGCCGGCGTCGTCGATCTCGCCCAGCACCTCGGCCACGCGGCCCACCGGCTGCGAATGCAGCGACGGCGGCTCGGTCAGCTCGACCGACACCACCTGGCCCGCCGTGGCGTTGGCAATGGCGTTCTTGGGGATCAGGATGTCCTGGCCGTAGCGGCTGTCCTCGGGCGCAACCAGCCAATGGCCGCCTTCGTGGAGCAGGCGGCCGATGATCGGCGACTTGCGCCTTTCGATGATGTCGAGCACGCGCCCTTCGGGCCGGCCTTTGCGGTCCAGCCGCAGCACGCGCACGCGCACACGGTCGCGGTGCAACACGCTGCGCATCTCCTGCGGGGCGAGGTAGATGGCGGCTTCGCCGCCGGCGGGGTGCACGAAGCCGTGGCCGTCACGGTGGCCTTCGACGGTGCCTTCGATGTCGGCCACCAGCGGGGGGCCAGGCTGCATCGCGCTTGAAACGTCTTTTTCTTTGATGATATGATCCTTGGTTCTTAGAAAATGCCCAGATGGCGGAATTGGTAGACGCACTAGTTTCAGGTACTAGCGCTTAACGGCGTGGAGGTTCGAGTCCTCTTCTGGGCACCAAAATGTTGAAGGCCGGTTCATCGCAAGCATGCTTGCAGTGACCGGCCTTTTTTCTTGCCTAGACGGCGAACTTTTTCGCCAGACCGTCCGGACGCAGGTTGTCGTATTCCTCGAAGGGCTGGTGGATCCTCGGGCTCGTGGGCAGCGTCTCGACGAAGTAGTCGGGGGTGTAGCTCGACACGCCCTTGACCCAGATGACCGCGGCGCGCAGCTCCTGGATCGCCGGCATGCCGCGCAGGCGGTCGACCACCGCGCGCAGGGTGATGCCGGTGTCGGCGAGGTCGTCGACCAGCAGCACGCGGCCGGCCAGTTCGCCCTTGGGCATGGTGAT
Source organism: Methylibium sp. (assembly GCA_031382215.1). Classification (GTDB taxonomy): domain Bacteria; phylum Pseudomonadota; class Gammaproteobacteria; order Burkholderiales; family Burkholderiaceae_C; genus LGRD01. Next base: position 193 of record JANMYQ010000132.1, on the reverse strand, counting down.
GTACTTGGCCAGATCGAGCCGGCCCTGGATCGTGCCGGCGTCCGCGCGGTTCGAGCTGGTCGACATTATCGCGAGCGGCTTGTCGAACACACGCGACAGCACGTCACCAGGCCGCATGCCACCACGGGCCAGACACAGGATCTGGTCGAACTCCCAGCCCGATGCATGCACCTTCAGCGCCAGGCGTTCGGTG
>JANMYQ010000164.1:0-4023 GCA_031382215.1 Methylibium sp. | reverse complement strand
TGTAAGCATTCGGTGAACCCATGGCGTCGAATTCGCGCTGACGAGACCTGCGCGAATGTGCGCGCGCAGGCGTGTAGCGATCGAGGCCCGGATGCGGCAAGATTCATCTGTGATCCACGACAAGGCCGTCTCACTTGAAGGCACCGATCGCCGCAATGGCAAAGACAACGGCAAGTTCCAAACCCTCGGTCTGCACGAACTGTGCGGCCACTGCTCTGGATCGACGCATCACGACCTATCCGGTGCGTCTCACCGAGCCGCCGACTCTTGCAGGAAGGGAGATTCACGTCGGCCGAGTTGCGCTGTACGTGTGCCGCGCCTGCGGCCACCTCATGCCAACGGCTGCCGGTCAGGCCAAGATTGAGCGTTGCGTCGCGATGTCGATGCGGGTGTTTCTGGGCGATCTGCCGTAGTCCGGACTCTTCTGCGGCGTTGACGGTGACGGCCACGCCGTGCGCACGACGGAGGTTGAACCGCGCGTTACTGGCACAGCGTGTGGGCGAAGTCCTTGCGCAGCGGATAGAGCCAGATGTCCTTGACGGGGATGATTTGGTGGTGGACGGTGGACTTCTTGCCGCGCCCGGTTGTCTGGCCGACGTGAGTCCAGTTGGCGGCTTTGTAGCAGGTGCCTCGATGGCGCTCGGTCTCCACGAAGGTCTCCAACAGAACCGGACGATAGCCGTAGCGCTGATGCCAGTCGTGGGGTAGCTGGCGCGCGATCCGCGACAAGATCTTCGAAGCCAGTCCTTTGGACTGGATCCAGGGCAGGATCAGAAAGCGGGCGTTGTTGACGACCAACTGCAGGTTCTTCAGGCGCTCGGCATCTTGCCAACCGATGAAGCGCTCGCGCCCGGCGAGCTTCCAGGCGCTCGCGCCGAAGCTGAGCAAGGCGACGAACTGGTCGCCAGCGTAGACGTTGTAACGCATCTGGGCGCCCGCCATCGGCGTGTAGCCCAGATAGTGGTAGCGCGCAACGAACTCGTTCCACAGTCGCGAGACGGCGGTGGTGGTGACCTGACACAGCCTCAATGGGCCGAGCTCGTGCACGGGCTGGTGCACCGGCACCTGGGGGTCGGAGGCTTGGGTCGGCGGGAAGTGGGGTTTGCGGCGTATTCCGCTGGTTTGTTGCGAAAGCGGCAACGTGATCAACCCGTGGGCTTGCATGCGCGACAGCGCCACGCGACAGGTCATGTCCTTGAGCTCCCCGTTGGGCTTGCGCCACTCGAACATCTCGCACAGCTTGCGCGACATCGGCGTGCGCTTGAGTGACGGGTACTCCTGCATCAAGAGCTTGATGGCCTGGATGTCGTGGGAGCTGAACTCGCGGCCGCAATACAGGCTCATGAGCTGTCGATCCTTTTGGCGAGGGGTAGTGGGCGTGGGGCGTGCGCGCGCATGGCGGCGAGCCTGGTCTCATCCATGAACCAGGGAAGAAATTCGTTGATGTCTGGCGGGGCCTGGTTGCCACTGTCGGCACAGGCTTGCAGGTACGTGCTGAGCCAGACGCGCGCATTGAGTCCCCAAAGCTGGACCGTCATAGCCAAGCTATACATGGTGGCCGCCAATTGAGCCGACCACTCAGCGCCCGAGCCGTAGAAATTCTTGCGCCCGACGACGGGCCCACGCATGTCGCGTTCGCCGACGTTGTTGTCCATCGGCACCCATGGATGGTCGACGAACACGGTCAGGCCCGGCCAATGATTGGCCATGCTTTGCAGCACCTTGCGCGCCGGCTTGGCGAGCGAGGAATCGGTCAACGCCGTGTCGCACTCGCTCGACATGCATTGCACGGCGTGCTGCAGCGCCGCGTGGCGCACGGCACGCTCGGGGCTGCCGTCCTCGACCGCCAGGCGCAGATCATTGAGGTGATACAGCACACCGATGGCGTCCACGCGGGCCATGGCCCACACCGACAAAGCCGGATGGGAATTCGCCAACTCCAGGTAGTCGCGCCGCTGGTGGGCCCAGCAAAAAGCCAGCAAGACCCCGGGGTTCAGGCGCGCGAACCGCTTGTAGGCAGAGTACCGGTCGCAACTGATGATGCCGCTGTTCTGGTCGCCCAATTCGCCCTGTATCACCGTGGCCGCGCGCGACGGATCCAGCACGTAGTGCACCACCGAGGGCGAGTGGAACACCCACAGGTACCACCGATGGCCGACCTTGCCCTCCCGCGTGACGAATACCGCCCAGCGCGTCTCGTCGGCATGCCAGTGTGCCTCGCCGCGCAGTTTGTCTACCAGCGCCCGGTCGAGCGGTACGAACAGGGGCGCCAACGCTTGCAAGCCGCCGGCCAGCGTGCCCGCCGACATGTCCAGGCCATGATCGCCCAGGTCGCGCAGCAGACGATGACTCGGGCGGCCGTAGAGGAATTTGTCGAGCAGTACCGTGGTCCACACCGATAGGCCGAACTTGCCCCGCTCGATCAAGCGCGGCGGGGGTGGCGCACTCACGATGCCCGGCACGCAGCCGCAGTCGCACACGGGCCGGTAACGCTGCCGGCGGATCACGCGCCGGTAAGCCTGGACCTCGATCTCCAGCACCTGCGAGTCCTCGGTTCCAGGAAACTCGCTCAGCGCCAAGCCACAGCGCGGGCATTGCGGCTCATCAATCCCGACGACTTCGACACGTTCGGGCAGGTGCGCTTGCGTCGTGCGTCCATGGCCCGCTGCGCCGCGCTGCTGCCCCCGCGGGACGCGCGGCGCCGGCGCTTGGGGCTGCGCCTCTGAGACGCTGCGCGACTCGCCCTTGCGGCCGAACAGGCGCTTTTGAAGCTCGCGAACCTTGGCTTGCGACAGCTCCAGCTCCGTGCGCAGCGCCGCCTCGCGCTGTGCGGCCTCGTCCTTGAATTGGCAAAATTCCTGTTGCAGCTGCTGCAGACGCGACTGTGCGAGCTCCGCTGCCTTGAGCATGTCGTGTTGGTGACGCCGCTCGCTCCACTCGGCCCGCTCGACGGCTCTGCGGTGCAAGCTCTTCGACGTGTTTGCATCCAACACCAGCTGGATGTGCTCCTGCTTGGTGAGCGTCACATACACGGTGGCGAACGGCACCGGTGCCGGTGCCGACGGCTTGTCGCTTACCGCATGTGCCTCGTCGACTGGGGTCACCGCCGTGTACATGAGGCGGACAGTAGCGAAGAGCGGGAAAAGTGTCCAGCGGGGGTTTACCTACCCCTCCAACGGGTTCACCGAATGCTTACCGACGGCCGCACCCTGCCACGGGCGTACCCCGGATGCGCGGCACGCCACGCCTGCACCCGGGCAACGTGGACGGGGCCGCTGAAGTAGTCGTTGTTGGGCGGCCGGGCCAGCCTGGCGGCCTGGCTGGCGGCCTTGCTCGCGCGCCGGCAATCGGCCGCGCAGCAGTACCGCTGGCGCTCACCCTTGCGATGGTCGGGGACGAAAAACTCCCCGCACGACATGCACTTGCGCTGTCCCGCCTTGGCCATTGCCGCTCCCCAACAAGCCTGTCGAGCGCGGCGACCACATCGACCGAACACTCGTCGGCACGGAGTCTGAAGAAGACGGAAAGCGAAGCTGAAGAAGACCGTCAGAGAACGTGATCCGAAGAAAACGGATCAGGAAGAACACGCACGTTCAGTCCGGCTGAAAGAAGACAAATTCAAGCCGGCGCCCACAAAATACGCACCGCTGCCGGCGGCGTCACTGGGTGATCTGGTCAGCCGCTTGCGCGTCGCTGCGCCGCAATGGGCCGGCCACCGCCAGCAGGTGCTGGACCGGGCCCGCCAGCGCCTGCCATCGGCCCGGGTCGAGGGCATCACCTGGCTGTGGCCCGAGGGCGAAAACCCCACCAGCAAGCGCCATGCCTTTGACGATCAACTGCGCTTGCTGGCGCCGTTCGACCCGATCGTCTGGGACCGTCGGCGGTTTGAGATCCTCTGGGGCTGGGCCTACCGCTTCGAGGCCTACACGCCAGCGCCCAAGCGGATTCGGGGTTATTACGCGCTGCCGCTGCTGTGGCGGGGCCAGGTGATCGGTTGGGGCAATCTGGCGGTGGTTGGCGGCA
>JANMYQ010000123.1:0-21560 GCA_031382215.1 Methylibium sp. | reverse complement strand
CACTGAAGTTGCCGGGGTAGCTGCGGATGATGCCGCGGTCGAGCTCGACGATGCGGGTGGCCACCGCGTCGAGAAACGCGCGGTCGTGGGTGATCAGCATCACGCTGCCCTTGAAGCCGCGCAACAGCTCTTCGAGCCAGGCAATCGAGTCCAGGTCGAGGTGGTTGGTCGGCTCGTCGAGCAACAGCACGTCGGGCACGGCGACCAGCGCCTGCGCGAGCGCCACGCGCTTCTTCATGCCGCCCGACAACTCACCGATCTGGCGTTCGCCGTCCAGGTGCAACTGGTGCAGCGTGGTGTCCACACGCTGCTCCCAGTTCCAGGCGTCGAGCGCTTCGATGCGCGTCTGCAGCGCGTCGAGGTCGACGCCGTCGGCGTGTTCCTCGTACTGCTGGCGCACGCTGCGGGCTTCGGCCACGCCTTCGCTGACGACCTCGAACACGCTGTGGCCGGCGTCGAACACCGGCTCCTGCGGCACGTAGCAGATGCGGATGTTCTGCGTCATCTGCAGCAGGCCGTCGTCGAGCTTTTCGAGCCCGGCGATGATCTTCAGCAGCGACGACTTGCCGGCGCCGTTGCGGCCGATCAGGCCGAGCCGTTCACCCGATTCGAGCGAGAAGCCGGCGTCGTCGAGCAGAGCAACATGGCCGAAAGCGAGGTGGGCGTTGGAGAGCGAGAGGACGGCCATGCAGGGTTCGTTCGATTCGGTTTCAGTGCAGCAGCGGTTTGGGCTGCGGGTCGGGTTCCACGTCGTCGGTCACCACCTCGAGCGCGCCGCCGCGGTGGGCCGCCGTCGGGTCGCCCTTTTGCACGACGGTGACGCCTTCCGGGCCGTCTTCGACACACCATGCGCAGACCGTGCAGCGGTAGCGCATGGTCTGGCGGTCATGGATGAGTTCGGCGTCCATCGGGTGGATTGGCGCGTGGTTCATGGGGTGCTCCTTGCCGTCGGGTCGCCGCGGTGGTGTGCGGTATTGCGTCGACACGGCGGCGACATTGCGGCGATGGCTCGATTATCGACGCACGCTTCTCGACAATCGGTACGACCCGGCCGCCCTCGGCAGATTGTGGTCGGCCGGCCGGGCGCCTATGGTCTGGGCATGTCCGTCGCCTCCGACCCCTTGCCGGCCGCGACCTGCGCGCCGTCGGTGCAGGTCTACGTGCTGAGCCCGTTCCGCGTGTTCGTCAACGACCACGCCGTGGACGACTGGCCGCCCGGCAAAGGCCGGTCGATCTTCAAGTACCTGGCCCTGCACCGCAGCCAGCCGGTGCCGCGGGACGTGCTGATGGACGTGTTCTGGCCCAGCGTCGGCCACGACGCAGCCCGCAACAACCTGAACGTGGCGATCTACGGCCTGCGCAAGACGCTGGCGCGAGCCGCTCCCGGGTTCACGTTCGTGCGGTTTCGCCAGGGTTGTTATGCGTTCGACGCGGCGCTGCGGCTGTGGGTCGATGCGGAAGCGTTCATCGACCACCTGCACCGCGCGCAGGTGGCCGAGCAGCGAGGCGACGCCGCCGGTGCCGTGGCCGACTGCCAGGCCGCGCAGGCGCTGTACGGCCAGGCCCTGCTGGCAGAAGACCGCTACGAGGACTGGCTGATCGCGAGGCGCCAGAGCCTGCAGGCAGACTTCGTGCGAGTGCTTGAGCGGCTGTGCGCCCATCATTTCGATGCGGGCGACTTCGAGGCTTGCGCCGGCGTGGCCCAGCGGCTGCTCGACGTGGACCGCTGCGACGAACAGGCCCACCGCACGCTGATGCGTTGTTACAGCCGCATGGGGCACGCCCACCTCGCCTTGCGCCAGTATCACTTCTGCGTGGATGCGCTGGCGCGCGAGTTGAAGCTGATCCCGAGTGCGCAGACGGTGGCGCTGTTCCACAGCATCCGGCAACGTCAGGCGGCGTGAGGTCATGGCGCGCGGGGTGCGAGGGACGGCGCGAGGGACGGCGGCCCGCGGGGTGCGGGCCGCCGCAAGAACACCCGGGCAAGGCGCCCGGGCGAGCGCTCAGGGCTGGCGCATCTGGATCAGCGCGTCGGCCGCGAAGCCGCTGCCGGTGGTGGGCCCGCCGTTCAGGTGCTGGATCACCGTGGCGATGCGGTACATGCCCGAGACCGGCTGGCCGGTCACCGGGTCGTTCACGCCCTCGCCCTGCAGCGCATTGGCGCCGACGGTCATGTCGCGGCTGTAGTTCGTCTGCCCCGGCACGACGGGCACGAGCTCGGTGCCGCCGATCTGCTGTTCCTGCCCTGGGCCCACGCTCTCGGCAAAACAGCGCAGGCGGAACTGGCCGCCCAGGAAGGGCGCCAGGCCGGGCGGCACGGTCCAGTTCACGCGCACGCGGAACGCCACGTTGGCGTCGAGCACGGTGGTCGGCGCGTCGCCCGGGTCCAGGACCTGGCAGACGGTGTTGCTCTGGAGGTTCAGGCCTCCCCATTCGATGGTCATGTGGCTCTCCTTGATGGCAAACAGGTGAATCCCTGTGAAGCCAGTTTGGCCGCCACCACTTAAGCCGTGCTTTGTGGCCGCTGAGCGGCGAACACCCGCCGTGCACATCCGGCGCCCTCAGGCTTGTGGGCGGCGCGAGCGGGCACAGTCGTGCCTCAGAGCCCGGCGCGCGCCTTGTCGAGCGCACGCCAGAAGCGCGCGTCCTGAGTGGTCGCGAAGTTGATGCGCATCAGCGTGGTCGGCCGGTGCGTGGCGTGGAACAGCGCGCCGGGGGCGATGAGCCAGCCGTCGTCGAGCAGCACCTGGGCGAGTTGTTCGGTGTCCACGCCCACGTCGACCCAGCCGAACAGCCCGCGCGGCGGCGCCGCGAAACGGCAGCCGTGGGCCTGCACCAGCCGCGCCGAACGGGCGCGCGCGGCGTTGAGCTTTTGCATCACGCGCTCGGCGTGGCGGCGCAGCAGGCCGTGCTCCAGGCAGTGCGCCAGGGCCTGCTCGGTCAGTGCCGGCGTGGTCAGCGTGGTGAGCAGCTTGGTGTCGACCAGCCGGTCCACCAGCGCCAGCGGCGCGGCCATGAAGCCGACGCGCCAGTTCGGCACCAGGATTTTCGAGAAGCCCGAGATGTAGACGGTGCGCTCCAGCGCGTCCAGCGCGGCCAGGCGCGGCAGGTGGGCGGGAGCGAGGTGGGCGTAGGTATCGTCTTCCACCAGCGTCAGGTCGTGGCGTTGCGCGAGCTGCAGCAGCCGGTGCGCACAGCCCAGCGAGATCGACGCGCCGGTCGGGTTGTGCAGCACCGACACGGTGATGTACAGGCGCGGTTTGTCGTGCGGCTGCTGTGCCTCGATCAGGCGCTCCATCACCGCCAGATCGGGGCCGTCTTCACCGCGTGGCACCGGCAGCACGCGCAGGCCCAGCGCGGCCAGGCGGGCGTATTCGACCGACCAGCCGGGTTCGTCCACCAGCACGCTGTCGCCCGCGCGCAGCAGGCTGCGCGTCACCACGTCGAGCGCCTGGGTGGCACCGATGGTGGTGACGATCTGCTGAGGCGTGGCGCTCACGCCGTGGTCGGCCAGCTTGGTGGCGAGCGCGCGGCGCAGGCGCAGGTCCCCGGCCGGCTCGCCGTACTGCAGCGACAAGGTGGCGAGCTGCGTGCCGCTGCTGACGCGCCGCAGCGCGGTGGCCAGCAAGCCAGCGTCGAGCCAATCGAGTGGCAAGGTGCCCAGGCCCGGCATCGGGTGGCTGCCGGGCGGCTGGAACATGCCGCGGATCAGCGCGGTGGCGCTGATCGGCAACGGCGTGCGAGGCCCGCTGTGAGCCGCGGCGTCGATGTCGGCCGCGGCGGCGCTCGCGCGGGGCTGGCGCTCGCCCCGCGGCTCGCGCACGAAGAAACCACGCTGCCGGCGCGCTTCCACGAGCCCCTGCGCCAGCAACTGGTCATAGGCCGATACGACGGTGGACGGGCTCACGCCGTGCCGGCGCGCACGCTAGAGTCGAACGATGGAGCCTCTTGTTTGAACACCGCCGCATGAACACCGCCGCATGACTACCGATCTGCACGACGAGCGCCGCGGCCTGTGGCTGGGCCTGCTGGGCGTGGTGATCTTCGCGATGACCCTGCCGATGACGCGCCTGGCCGTCGGCCCCGCCGCCGACCCGCAGTTGGCGCCGCGGTTCGTGGCCGCCGGTCGCGCCGCGCTGGCGGGCGGCTTGAGCGTGCTGTACCTGCTGGCCACGCGCGCACCGCGCCCGTTGCGCCGCCAGCTGCCGGCCTTTGCGGTGTGCGCGCTCGGCACCGTGGTCGGCTTTCCGCTCTTCATGGGCATGGCGGTGCGCGACGTGGATGCGATGCACGCTGCCGTGATCAGCGGCGTGTTGCCGCTGGCCACCGCGGTGGCGGGCGCGCTCTGGTTCAGGCAGCGACCGTCGGCCGGCTTCTGGGCCTGCGCGGTGGCGGGCTGCGCGCTGGTGCTGGTGTTTGCGGCGCACCAGGGCAGCGGCCGGCTCAGCGCGGCCGATGGGCTGCTGTTGTTGTCTGTCGCCAGTGCGGCGATCGGCTACGTGGCCGGCGCGCAGTTGTCGAGCCAGATGCGCGCCGAGCAGGTGATCTGCTGGGTGCTGGTGCTGAGCCTGCCGTTCACCCTGCCGGTGATGCTGGCCACCTGGCCGGCCACGCCGGTGCGCGCTACCGCCTGGGGCGGCTTTGCTTATGTGACGCTGTTTTCGATGTGGCTCGGCTTCTTTGCCTGGTACCGCGGCCTGGCGCTGGGCGGCACGGTGCGGGTGAGCCAGGTGCAACTGGTGCAGCCCTTCCTGGCGCTGCTGTTTGCGGTGCCGGTGCTGGGCGAAACGCTGGAGGCGACCACCGTGCTGTTTTCTCTGGCGGTGATCGCGATCGTCTTCATCGGCAAGAAAATGCCCACTCGGCAAGCGGCTGCGCGCACCGCACGACAAGCATGACAGGCGTGACAACAAGGAGACTTCTCTAATGACCACCCCCTCCAGCCCGTGGTTGACCGCGCGCCGCGCGGCGCGCATGAACCCGTCGGTGATCCGCGAGATCCTGAAGGTCACCGAACGGCCCGGCATCATCTCGCTGGCCGGCGGCCTGCCCTCGCCCGACAGTTTTCCGGTCGAGGCGATGCGCGAGGCCACCACGCGCGTGCTGCGCGACGCGCCGCGCGAAGCGCTGCAATACGCCGCCAGCGAAGGGTTTGCGCCGCTGCGCGAATGGGTCGCCGAGCACATGGCCGGTCACGGCTTGGCGGTGAGTGCGGCGCAGGTGCTCATCACCACCGGTTCGCAGCAGGGGCTGGACCTGGTGGGCAAGGTGCTGATAGACCCGGGCAGCACGGTCGCGGTGGAAGCGCCGACCTACCTCGGCGCCTTGCAGGCCTTTGCTCCCTACGAGCCCGAGGTGGTGGTGGTGCCGTGCGACGACGACGGCCCGCTGCCCGCGTCGCTGGGCATCGCCAAGGGGAGCCGCTTCCTCTACATGCTGCCCAACTTCCAGAACCCGAGCGGGCGCTGCATGAGCGAAGCGCGTCGCGCCGAACTGGTGAGCGCGGCGCGCGCGATCGGGCTGCCGATCGTCGAAGACAACCCGTATGGCGACCTCTGGTTCGACGCTGCGCCGCCGGCACCGCTGGCCTCTCGCTGGGCCGAGGGCACGGTCTACCTGGGCTCGTTCTCAAAGGTGCTGGCGCCGGGCTTGCGGCTGGGCTACGTGATCGCACCGCCGGAGTTGTGCCCCAGGCTGCTGCAGGCCAAGCAGGCCGCCGACCTGCACACCCCCGGCTTCAACCAGCGCGTGGTGCACGAGGTGATCCGCGACGGCTTCCTGCGCGACCACGTGCCCACGATCCGCGCACGCTACAAGGCCCAGCGCGACGCGATGCGCGCGGCGCTGGAGGCGCACATGCCGAGCGGCTGCCACTGGAACGTGCCCAGCGGTGGCATGTTCTTCTGGCTCACCTTGCCGGCCGGCATCGACGCGACGGCGCTGCTGCCGCGGGCGGTCGAACTCGGCATGGCCTATGTGCCGGGCGCAGCGTTCTTTGCCGACGACCCACAGCACAACACCCTGCGCCTGTCGTTCGTGACGGTGGCGCCGGCCCAGATCACGCGCGGCATCGAGCTGCTGGCGCAGGCCCTGAAGAACCCGCGCTGAATCACACTGAACCACGCCGAAGGAAATCGAAGGAAGCCAAATGACGCAGCATGTCTTCTCCCAGGTCGATGTGTTCACACACACGCCGCTGTTCGGCAACCCGCTGGCCGTGGTGCACGGCGCCGACGGGCTGAGCGACGTGCAGATGCAGGCGCTGGCGCGCTGGACCAACCTGAGCGAAACCAGCTTCCTGCTCCAGCCCACCGACCCGGCGGCCGACTACCGCGTGCGCATCTTCACGCCCAGCCGCGAGCTGCCGTTTGCGGGCCACCCGACCCTGGGCAGTTGCCACGCGTGGCTGGGCGCGGGCGGGCGGCCACGCAGTGCTCACGTTGTGCAGCAATGCGGCGTGGGGCTGGTGCGCATCCGCCGCGACGGCACGCGGCTGGCGTTTGCCGCGCCGCCATTGCGGCGCAGTGGTGCGGTCGAGCCCGGGGTGCTGGCGCACATTGCGCACGCGCTGGGCACCGACGTGAGCGCGTTCCGCGCCTCGCAGTGGGTCGACAACGGGCCGGGCTGGGTGGCGGTGATGTTCGCGTCACGCGACGAACTGCTGGCCGTGCGGCCCGACTATGTTGCGATGCAGGGCCTGGCGCTCGGCGCCGTCGCGCCCTGGGCCGACGGCGAAGCGCAGTTCGAGGTGCGTGCTTTCGTGGCCGACGCGGGCGGTTATGAAGACCCGGTCACCGGCAGCCTGAATGCCGGCCTGGCGCAATGGCTCATCGGCGCCGGCCTGGCACCGCCGAAGTACATCGCCAGCCAGGGCACGGCCTTGCAGCGCTCCGGCCGCGTGCATGTGGAGGCGCAGGGCGCCGACACCTGGATCGGCGGCCACAGCGTGACCTGCGTGCGCGGCGAACTGAGCCTGTGATGCAACTCGACCACGTGGTGGTGGCGGCGCGCAGCCTGGCCGACGGCGTGGCCTGGTGCGAGGCGACGCTGGGCATCGTGCCCGGGCCGGGCGGCGAGCACACCTTCATGGGCACGCACAACCGGCTGTTCGGCATCGGCTCGGTGATGTTCCCGCGTGCGTACTTCGAGATCATCGCGATCGACCCGGCGGCCCCTCGCCCTGCGCGGCCACGCTGGTTCGACCTCGACGACCCGGCCCTCCAGCGTGTGCTGGCCGGCGCGCCGCAACTGATCCACTGGGTCGCGCGCTGCGACGACGTGCATGCCGCAGTGGCCGGCCTGCGTGCCGCCGGCGTTCACCGCGGCGAGGTGCTGCAGGCCGAGCGCGCCACGCCGCGCGGCCTGCTGCGCTGGCAGATCACCTTGCGCGATGACGGCCAGCGCTTGTTCGGCGGCGCGCTGCCGACCTTGATTCAGTGGGACAACGTGCACCCTGCCGACTCGATGCCGCCGAGCGGCGTGGCGCTGACGCACGTCGGCGTGCGCGGTTTGCCAGCGGTCGTGACGCCGATGTTGCCGACCGGCGTTCAGATCGAAGCGGCGACCACCGGGCCGGCGCTGAGCGTCACGCTGGCCACACCGCGCGGCCCCATCACGCTGCATTCAGCGCAACCCGAGACCCCCCATGTACAGCCCTGACTCCCTGCAGGCCGCGATACGCGTCGTGCGCGACGCCATGCCACCGACCCCGCAACAGCGCTGGCCACTGCTCGAGCAGCGCCTCGGCGCAACCGTGTGGGTCAAGCACGAGAACCACACGCCGATCGGCGCGTTCAAGCTGCGTGGCGGCCTGGTGTATTTCGACGCACTGCGCCAGCGTGAACCGCGCTGCAAGGGCGTCATCAGCGCCACGCGCGGCAACCACGGCCAGTCGGTCGGTTTTGTGGCGCGCCGCCACGGGCTGCACGCCACCATCGTGGTGCCACACGGCAACTCGGTCGAGAAGAACGCTGCGATGCGCGCGCTCGGCGTCGAACTCATCGAGCACGGCGACGACTTCCAGGCTGCGCGCGAACACGCAACGCAACTGGCAGCCGAACGCGGCCTGCACATGGTGCCGTCATTCCACGATGATCTGGTGCGCGGCGTCGCCACGTATTGGATCGAGTTCTTCGAAGCGACCGCCGGGCCGGACGCTCCGGAGGTGGTGTTCGTGCCGATCGGCCAAGGCTCGGGCATCTGCGCCTGCGCGGCGGCGCGTGCCCACACCGGGGCGCGCGCACGCATCGTCGGCGTGGTGTCGGCCCACGCCACGGCCTACCTGCAGTCGTTCCAGGCCGGGCGCGTGATCGAAGCGCCGGTCACCACCCAACTCGCCGACGGCATGGCCTGCCGGCTGCCCGACGCGCAGGCGCTGGAGATCATCCGCCGCGAGGTCGATGACTTGATTGCGGTGAGCGACGACGACGTGGCGGCCGCGATGCGCGCGCTGTTTGCCGACACCCACAACGTGGCTGAAGGCGCTGGCGCCGCAGCGCTGGCCGGCGCGCTTCAACAGCGTTCGCGCTGGGCCGGCAAGAGCGTGGGCCTCACACTCAGCGGCGGCAATGTGGACAGCGCGGTGTTTGCGCGCGTGCTGGCGGGCTGAACCGTCAGCGCCGCTCAGCGCCCGAACCGCCAGGCCTTCGCTACGTTGCGCCAGGCCTGCGCACTTTGCGGATCGAGCTCGCGCGCCAGCGCCGAATAGCGGCGCCAGATCACGAACACACACGCCGCCAGCAAGGCCGCCATCACCGAAGCCAGCACGATCACCGCGCGCGCCGGCTTGGATTTGCGGTCCGGCGGCAGCGCCACGTCGACCTGCTGGAGCACCGGCCCTTCCTTGGCTTCGTCGAGCTTGGCGACCTCGTACTGGCGCACCATGCTTTCCAGCAGGGTCTCTTGCAGCTTGAGCTCGCGCCGGGCTCGCACGAAGTCGATCGCTGCTTCGGGGATCTTGCCGACCGGCATGTCCACCGCGCTGCCGGCGTTGCCACCCTGGGTCGATTCCATGCGCGCCAGCTCCGAGCGCAAGGCCCGCAACTCCGAACCGAGGCGCATGACTTCGGGGTTCTGATCGGTGGCACCGGTGCGCAAGACCTTCATCTGCACTTCACGCTCGGCGATCTGCGCGCGCAAGGTGGCGGCACCGCCGATCAAGGCCTCGGCCTGTTTGTCGAGCACGATCATGCCGGACTTCTCTTGCACGCTGCGCAGTCCCAGTTCGGCCTTGATCAGGCGCTCTTTCGTGTCGTTCAACTGCTGCTCGAAGAACACGCGCCGCAATTGCGCTTCGGAAACGGCAAGCTTGGCCAGCACCTTGGTGACTTCGCCGACATGGGCGTTGGCCAGGTCGGCGGCGAACTTGGGTTCTTCGTCGTCGACCTCCACCGTGATCAGGCCGCTCTTCTTGTCCGACGAAACCCGGATGTAGTTCGGCAACGTCTTGCGCAGCACCTCGTAGGTGTCGATTTCGTAGCGCGTCTTCAGGTCAAAGCGATCGATCAACGCGCGCTGCACCGTGTTGCTCTTGAGCAGCGCCACATACAACTCGTCTGGGGTTTTGGCCCCCAGGCCGCCGGCCAGGCCGCCCAAGGCCCCCAGTTGCGCCAGCGCGGCGGCCGAGCCGCTTTGCTGCTGCGAGCCGGGCGGCAGCAGGGTCGCGCGGGCGGTGTAGATCAGCGGCGTCAGGAAGGCATAGGCCAGCGAGGCCGCCGCGGCGAGGACAACCACCATGGCGATCAACCGCTTGCCCTCGCCGATCCAGGTCAGCAGATCGGCCAGCCCGACCTGCAGGCCGTCGTCTTCGAACTCGTCCTGCGTCGGCGCCACGCTCGGATCGGTGTCGGTCGGTTTCATGCCCCGGCCCCTCAATTGCGCAGGGTCTGAACGGCCGCGACCCCCAGGCCGAACTGCGCAAAGATCTGCGACCAGTCCTTCAGGTTGCGAACCAGGGCACGGCCCCAGGTCTCGAAGTCGAGCTGGTTGGGCACGATCAGTGCATCGCCCGGCTGCATCGGGTCGCCTTCAATCTTGTTGCCGCCCCAGAAGCTGCGCCGGTCACCGGCATGGTTCACGGTGCCGTCGGCGCGCAGGATGAACATGTTGGACGGCTCGGCGGCTTCGTCCAGGCCGGCCAGCCGGAGGTAGTCGCCCGCGGTGCGGCCCGGCTTCCACAAGAAGGCGTTGCTGTTGACGACCGCACCTGCCACCGTCACGAAACCGGGCCGCGGCGGCACGCTGATGCGGTCGCCGTGGTCCAGTGGCAGGTCGGGCAGTTCGTCGAGCGTCTTGGCGTCGGCGTTGAGTTCCAGCGCGATGCGGCCATTCGGCTGCAGCCGCGTGAGCCGGGTGAGCTGCGCCTGAGTGGCGGCGTTGCTGACGGCCGAGGCGCTGGCCGCCGTGGTGTCATCGCGCCGGTTGGCGGCGTCCCTGGCACTTTGTACGGCCGACAGGCTCTCGAGCCGGGCGATGGCCGCGTTCAGGTTTTCGCGCTGGCGCAGGCGGGTTTCTTCGCGGCTGAATTCGAGGCCGTAGACATAAGCCTGGGGCGTCAGGCCCCCGGCGCGGGCGATCAGGCCTTTCAAGGTTTCGCCGGGCAACAATTGGTACACGCCGGGCGAGACGATTTCGCCTTCGAGCGCCACCAGCCGGGTCTGGCGCGCCACGCCAACGCGCACGTCCTTCTGGCTGTAGACCGTGACCACGTCGCCGGGCAGCAGCTCCAGGTTGTTCGCTTCGTCGCCCTGCAGCACCGCCTTGCCCAGATTGAACGGGATCACCTGCGTGGTGAGGTCTTTTTCGAGCAGGCGCTCGATCACCGCGTAGTCCCAGTTCAGTTCCTCGAACAGGGTCGTCGGCGTCTTGCGCGGGCGCGTGCCGGCATTGCGGTCGTCCTCCCGCTCGACGTCGCGGCGCATGCCGCCACTGCCGCGCTGCCCGTTGGGGTTGTTGGCGTTGTAGACGTTGTTGACGGCGTTGGGGTTGTTGCCCGCCGCGAAACCCTGATTCGGGTTGTTGGCCGAGTCGCCGCCGAGAGTCGAGCCAGCGTTCGGGTTCGAGTTGGCATTGAAGCTGCCAACTTGCCCTGTATCGGCCCGGTTCAAGGTGTCACGCCGCTCGCTGTTTTCGGGTTCCAGCATCTGCACCAGCAGGTTCTTGCGCCGGTAGAAATCTGGCGAGACCAGTGCTTCACGGTCGGGGATCAGGTCGCGGATGCGCATGCCCGGCTTGTGCGCGTAGCGGAGCGGCTGAGCCACCGCGCCCTTCAAGGTCACGGCGTTGGCAAACTGCGGAGAAATCGCCAGCAAGGTCAGCACGTCGCCATCGCGCATCGGCTTCTGCAGGCCGTCACCATCGAGCTTGAACTCTTCAACGAAGCGCGCCTTGGCCTTGGACGGATCGATGCGTTCGAGCTGCGCCCGGTTCGGGTTGGCCAGCACCGGCGCACCGCCGGCAAAGCGCAGCACCTCGCGCACCGGTTCGCTGGCACCCTTCAGTTCGTAGATGGCCGGCGAGTCGATCGCGCCCGTGACCGCCACGCGCGCACCGGCGGCCTGCAGCACCACCACGTCACCGGCGGCGAGCTGGATGTCCTTGGACTTGTCGCCCTGCACCAGAAAGTCGTACAGGTCGAGTTCGGACACGGTGCGCCCATCGCGCTTGAGCGTGAGCTTGCGCATCGAACCGTTCGGCGCCGGCCCACCGGCTGCGACCAGCGCCGACAACATGGTCGACTGGCTCGGCAAGGTGTACACCCCCGGCCGCACGGCCGGGCCGACCACGAACACCTTGACGGCCCGCAACTGGCCCAGCGACGCGCTCAGGTTGAAGTTGGTGAACAGCCGGCCGATCTGCGCACGCAGGTTCTTTTCGAGGTCTGCGGCCTTCACGCCGGCCACGTTGAAGCTGCCGATCTTGGGCAGGCTCAGCAGGCCGTTGCGGTCCACCGTGCTGCGGTAGTCCACGTCGATCGAGCCCCACACGCGCAGCACCACCTCGTCGCCGGGGCCCAGGGTGTAATCGGGCGACACCGGCACGTTGTCGGGCGCGCGCAGGTTGTCAAAAGCCTCGGCAAAGAAGCCGGCGCCGAAGGGCGGCAGCAGGCGGCCGGTGGCACCTTCGACAAACCTCTGGAACTCACTCGGCCTGGGCGGCGGCAGGTCGGCGCGGCGCGGCAGCGGCTCGGTACCGGGCCCCGGCTGTGCGCGCGGGCCGCTGCCCGAAACACCCGTCGATCCCTGCGGGTTGGACAGGCTCGGGATGGCAGCGTTCGTGCCAGGCGTGCCGGCCGATCCCGCGCCCTGTCGGGGTGCCGACGGGGGCGAATAGCTCGGTGTGTTGAAGGTGCCGCCGGTGCGGGGCTCGTCGGCCGCCTGCGCGAACGCGGTGGCCGCTGCCCACAGCGGCGCCGTGAAGATCAGCAACAGGGCGGCGGAACGGGTTGCAACGTGGCGAATGACAGTCATGGGCGGCCGGGCACGGGTAAGCCCACGATGGTAACGGATGGCCGATGGGGGTCCGCCGGCTGCCGCGCCGGCAGCCGGCGGGCGGCTCACTCCTTGCGGTACGCGTCGTGGCAAGCCTTGCAAGACTTGCCGGTCTCGCCGACGGCCGCCTTGATGGCGTCGAGGTTGCCGCCCTTGGCAGCCACGTTGAGTTTGCCCATCTCTTCCTGCATCTTGCCGGCGGCGGCCTTGAACTTGTCGGCCTCGGCCCAGATTTCAGGTTTGGCTTTGGTGTCGCCCTTGTCGGTGCCGTCGATGAACGCGACATACGGCAGCTTGGACATCGAGGTGGAGATCTCGATGCTGTCAGCGGCCACCTTGGCGTCGAACGGAATTTTGCCGTTGGCCATGGCGGCCACGCGCCCGAAGTGGGTTGCCATCACCGTGAACACGGCCTTGCGGTACTTGATGGCGTCTTCGGGCTTGGCAAACTGCGCTGCAGCGGGAAGCGCGGTGGCCAGGCCGAGCGTGGCGGCGATCATCAGGGGCGTGGCGCGGAACAGGCATTTCATTCGGTTCTCCTGGCTGGGTGGGGTTTGCCGTGCGGGGCGGGTAGCGCGCAGCGCAAAGCACAGCGCGGCGCCGGAAGTGTACGAAGCTCTGGCTTCGGATATTCCGCAGGCCCGTGGAAACCCCGAGCCGCTGGCACGAAGCCTGCGTGGCCGGTTATCTTCGCGCCTTCGTTAGTACAAACACACCGCGTGCCGCGCACCCCCACCACCATGAACCAAGCTTTGCAGGCTGTCCGCGTCTGGGACCTGCCCACCCGCACCTTCCACTGGCTGCTGGCCGCGTGCGTGATCGGCTCGGTCATCAGCGCCAAGATCGGCGGCAACGCGATGGTGTGGCACTTCCGCTTCGGCTACGTCGTGTTCACCCTGCTCGCGTTCCGCATTCTGTGGGGGCTGGTGGGGGGGCGCTGGTCGCGCTTCGCGAGCTTCATCTATGCGCCGTCCACCGTGCTGCGTTATCTGCGTGGCCAGGCGTTGCCGCACGAGCAACTCGACGTGGGGCACAACCCGCTCGGGGCCTTCTCGGTCTTCGCGCTGCTGGCGCTGCTGGCGGCCCAGGTGGGCACCGGCTTGTTCGCCGACGACGACATCTCCAACACCGGCCCGCTGATCAAGTTCGTCTCCGGCGCCACCAGCAGCCTGCTGACCAAGTGGCACAAGAACGTCGGGCAGTGGCTGATCATCACGCTGGTGCTGCTGCACGTGGGCGCTGTTCTGTTCTACCTTGTGCGCAAGGGCCAGAACCTGGTGCGCCCGATGTTGACGGGCGACAAGCAGTTGCCTGCGCAGGTGCCGGCGTCGGCCGACCACCTGCGCTCGCGTGTGCTCGCGCTGGCGCTGGTGGCGGCCTGCGCAGCGGGAGTGGCGTGGCTGGTGGGCCTGGGCGGGTAGACTGTTTCATCGCACCGCCGCCGTCCACCCCACCAGGATGCAACCGAACGACGACCCGCCGCGCATCAGCTTGCGCAGCCCCGACACGCCGGAATTGATTGCCGCGGCCCGCGAACTGATGCGCGACTACGCGGCCAGCCTGAACGTGGACCTGTGCTTCCAGAACTTCGAAGCCGAATTGGCGACGCTGCCGGGTGAGTACGCTGCCCCCCGAGGCCACCTGCTGCTGGCCCTCGTCGACGGCGAACCGGCCGGCTGCGGGGCGGTGCGAGCGCTGCCCGATGTGGACTACGCCAACGCCTGCGAGATGAAGCGCCTGTTCGTGCGACCCGCGTTTCGCCGCTTCGGCCTGGGCCGGCTCTTGGCCCAGACCCTGCTCGATGAAGCTCGCCGGGCCGGCTACTCGGTGCTTTTGCTCGACACCCTGGACGACATGGAAGCGGCGCGCGGCATGTACGCGTCGCTCGGCTTCGAAGAGATCCCGCCCTATTACTTCAACCCGATTCCGGGCGCGCACTACCTGAAGGCAAGCCTGGCCTGATGCCGGCGATCGGCACGCCGGGGCGTGCTGGCGGCGCAGCCGCTGCAGAGGCGGGTCACGTCGCCCCCGCGGTGCTCTGGCGCACCAACAGCTCCCACGGCAGCTCGCGTTGCGCCACCACCCCGCCGCCGTCAAAGGATGCCAGCAGCAAGCTCGCGGCCTCGCATCCGATCTGATAACGCGGCGGGCTGACCGTCGTCAATGCCGGGCTCAGCTGCGCGCTGATCGGAAAGTCGCCGAAGCCCATGATCGCCAGTTTGCCGGGCACCGCGACCCGCCGGGACACGGCTTCGAGCAGCGCGCCGCAGGCCAGGTGGTCGTTGGCAAACGCCGCGGCGCTGACGGTCGGGTGGGGCCCCTCCATCAAGCCGGCCAGTGCCAGCCGACCCATCGCAATCGCCTCGCCCTTGGGCGCGGTCACCAGGCGCACCTCGGCACCCGCCGCCCGCGCCGCCGCGTGAAAGCCGGCCCCGCGCTCGTGCGCGCGAAAATCCTCCGCCACGCCGCTGTCCACATACGCAAGTTGCCGGTGGCCCAGGGCCAGCAGGTGCTCGGCCATCGCCCGGCCCACGAGCTCGTGGTTGAAACCGACCTGCGTGAAGTCGGCCCGCGCCGACACGGCCTGCAGATCCCAGATCTCGATCACCGGCGTGCCGGCGGCCACCGCGCCACGCAGCAGGGCCAGCGCGGTGGGGGTGTGGTGCCGGCCGGTGACGATCAGGCCGCTCGGAAACCAGCCCAGCAGCGCGCGGATCTGCTCTTCCTCGCGCTCCATCGAGTACCCGGTCGACGCCAGCAGCAACTCGTGGCCAGCGGGCTGAAGCCCGTCGCTGAGGCCCTGCACCGTTTCGGCAAAAATCGAATTGGCGATGCTGGGAATGATGGCCGCGACGATGCGTGAGCGCCCGCTGGCAAGCTGCCCGGCCTGCTTGTTGGGCAAATAGCCGGTGGCCTGCAGCGCCACTTGAATGCGCTCGGCGGTGCCTGGCGCCACCCGCTGCGGCTCGCGCAGGTAGCGCGACACCGTGATCGACGTGACGCCTGCCTGCCTTGCCACCTCCTCCAGCGTCACCCGGCCATGACCACGGCGTTGGCGGGGAAGCGTCTCCGGCGGCTCCGGCGGAGGGCGGGCAGGCTTGCTCATAGGGTTTTTGAGGATGGACGGAAAGGTGATCTGCCGCTAATGTTACCGCTAACATTCTTGCCGTCACCCAAGCAAAACCCTAACACGCAGCGAGCCGCCCCGGGCGCGCGCTGCACCCGCCGCCACGATGAAACAGCCCCCACGTCGCTTCGCTCCTGCCCCCCGAGGGGGCGGTCAGTGGCTTCGGGCGGCCGGGCGCCACTGACATGCCCAAAACCCTTGCCGAACTGCGCAGCCGCCGCTGGTTTTCCGCCAGCGACATGCGTGCGTTTGCGCACCGCCAACGCGCGCAGCAGATGGGCCTGCGGCGCGAAGATGTGCTGGACAAGCCCATCGTCGCCATCATCAACACCTGGAGCGACTTGTCGCCCTGCCACGCCCACCTGCGCGAGCGCGCCGAGAGCGTCAAGCGCGGCGTGCTGATGGCGGGTGGTTGTCCTTTCGAGCTGCCCGCCATGAGCCTGGGCGAGGTGATGGTCAAGCCGACCACCATGCTGTACCGCAACTTTCTGGCCATGGAGGTGGAGGAGTTGCTGCGCTCGCTGCCCATCGACGGCGCGGTACTACTGGCCGGTTGCGACAAGACCACGCCGGGCACCTTGATGGGCGCCATCAGCATGGGCCTGCCCACGATCTTCTGCCCCGCCGGCCCGATGCTGAACGACCGCCACCAGGGCAAGACCGTGGGCGCCGGCACGCACACCCGGGTGTTCTGGGACGAGTACCAGGCCGGCAAGATCGGCGAGGCCGAGTGGGTGCACCTCGAATCGCGCATGACCCGTTCGCCCGGCACCTGCAACACCATGGGCACCGCCAGCACCATGACCAGCATGACCGAGGCGCTCGGCCTGGCGCTGCCGGGCGCAACCAGCATCCCGGCAATGGATTCGGCGCACACGCGCATGGCCACGGCCTGCGGCGAGCGCATCGTGCAGATGATCTGGGACGACCTGACACCGCAGCGCCTGCTGACCCGCGGTTCTTTCATGAACGCAGTGGCGGTGCAGATGGCGCTGGGAGGCTCGACCAATGCGGCTGTACACATCATTGCGCTGGCGCGGCGCGCGGGCGTCGAGCTCTCGCTGGACGATCTGGACGCGGTGAGCCGGCGCATCCCGGTGATCGCCAACCTGTTCCCCAGTGGCGACAGGCTGATGGAAGACTTCTATTACGCGGGCGGGCTGCCGGCGCTGATGAACGTGATCGCGCACGAACTGTCGCTGGGCGAGTTGACCGTCACCGGCCGAAGCGTGGGCGACAACCTGCGCGGCCGCGAGGTGCTGGACGCCGAAGTCATCCGCCCGCTGATCCGACCCGTGAGCCAGGGCGGCACCCTGGCCGTCCTGCGCGGCAACCTGGCGCCGGAAGGGGCGGTCATGAAGGCCTCGGCTGCGAACCCGAAATTCTTCAAGCACCGTGGCCGCGCGCTGGTGTTCGACAGCCAGCCGCAAATGCAGGCCGCCATGCTCGACCCCGACCTCGACGTCGATGAAGACACCGTGCTGGTGCTGCGCAACGCCGGCCCGGTGGGTGCGCCGGGCATGCCCGAATGGGGCGGGCTGCCCATCCCCAGGAAGCTGCTCCAGCAAGGCGTGCGCGACATGCTGCGCCTGTCGGACGCGCGCATGAGCGGCACGCACTACGGCAGTTGTGTACTGCACATCTCACCCGAAAGCGCGGTCGGCGGGCCGCTCGCGCTGGTGCAGACCGGCGACATCATCGCCATCGACATCGACGCCCGCTCGCTCGAGCTGCTGGTGGACGAACCCGAACTCGCGCGCCGCCGCGCCCAATGGGTAGCGCCCGTGCAGCCCTTCTCGCGCGGCTTCACCAGGCTCTACCAGCAGCACGTGACCCAGGCGCACGAGGGCTGTGACTTCGATTTCTTGCAAGGCACCGGGCCCACGCCGGAGCCGGTCATTTACTGAAACGCACATCGGAGACCCCAAATGAACGACTTCAAACGCCTGCTCAGCGCCTCCGGCGGGCAGCCCCCGATCGGCACCTGGATCATGTCGGCAAGCCCCATCGTGGCCGAAGCGGTGGGGTGCGCCGGCTTCGACTGGGGCGTGATCGACATGGAGCACACGCCTCTCGACATGATGGACATCGTGCACCTGCTGCAGGCCGTGGCCGGCACCAAGCTGGTCCCGATCGTGCGCGTGCCGTGGAACGAAACGGTGATGGTCAAGCGGGTGCTCGACGCCGGCGCGCAGACCCTGCTGTTCCCTTTCGTGCAGAACGCTCAAGAAGCGATGCGCGCCGTGGCCGCCACGCGCTACCCGCCCGAGGGTGTGCGCGGCATGGCCGGCATGAGCCGCGGCTCGCGCTTCGGCACCATCCCTGACTATTACAAGGCCGCCAACAAGCGGATCGGCGTGATCGTCCAGCTCGAAACACCGTCGGCGGTGGAGCAGCTCGATGCCATCGCCGCCGTCGAAGGCGTTGACGCGATCTTCCTCGGCCCGGCCGATCTCTCAGGCGCCATGGGCCATGTGGGAAACATGACCCACCCGGCCGTGATGGACCTGATGACCCAGGCCGCGCAGCGCTGCAAGGCGCTGGGCATTCCGGTCGGTACCGTGGGTGGCACCGCCGAGGTGGTGGCGCAGTACCGCGCGGCAGGCTTCACGTTCGTGGCCATCGCTTCCGACCTGGGTTTGCTGATGCGCGGTGCGCAAGCCGCCGTGGCCGCCTTGCGCACGACCGGCGGCGAGCACGTACACACGCTGACCGGCGGCACCCGGACCGGCGACAACACCGGCAACCAACCCCAGGGGTACTGAACCATGGCCGCAGTCGAACTCAAGGGCGTCGTCAAAAGCTACGACGGCAAGACGCAAGTCATCCATGGCATTGACCTGGACATCAAGCACGGCGAGTTCGTCGTCTTCGTCGGGCCGTCGGGCTGCGGCAAGAGCACCTTGCTGCGCATGATCGCGGGGCTGGAGACGATCTCGGGCGGCGAAGTCCGCATTGGCGACCAGGTGGTCAACGACCTGCCTCCGCGCGCACGAGACATCGCGATGGTGTTCCAGGACTACGCGCTGTACCCGCACAAGAACCTGTTCGACAACATGGCTTTCGGCCTGCGCCTGCGCGGCACGGATGAGGCCGAAATCAAAACGCGGGTGATGGACGCCGCCCGGCTGCTGCGCATCGACCACATGCTCGAACGCAAGCCGGGCGCGCTTTCCGGCGGCCAACGCCAGCGCGTGGCCATTGGCCGCGCGATCGTGCGCCAGCCCAAGGTGTTCCTGTTCGACGAGCCGCTCAGCAACCTCGACGCGCAACTGCGCGGCGAAATGCGCAGCGAGATCAAGCGCCTGCATCAGCGCCTGGGCGCCACGATCATCTACGTCACGCACGACCAGGTGGAGGCGATGACGATGGCCGACCGCATTGCGGTACTGAGCGCCGGCCGCAAGATGCAGTACGACACGCCCGACATCATCTACAACCAGCCCGCGGCCTTGTTCGTGGCCGGCTTCACCGGTGCGCCGGCGATGAATCTGGTGGACTGCACCTTGACCGGCGACCGGGCCGACCTGGGTGGTGGCGCGCAGATCAGGGTGCCGGCGGCGCTGGCCGCGCGCGCCGGCAGCACCGCCAAGCTCAAGTTCGGCGTGCGGCCCGAGAACATCACGCTCACGCCGCAAGCGGCCGACGACATCACGCTGCCTGCCGAGGTGTCGCTGCTCGAACCGCTGGGCGCCGAGACGCTGGCCACCTTGAAAGTGGGCGCGTCGGAAATGATCGCGCGCTGCCCGGCCTCGTTCCGGGAGGCGCCGGGATCGCGTTTGTCCGTGCACCTGAACCCACGCCACCTGCGTTTGTTCGATGCCGCCAGCGGCGCGGCGATCTGATTGTTCCCAGTTCAAACCCAGGGGCACCGAGCCCCACAGCCCCTCAAGGAGACATCTCATGACCCGTCGTCGTTCCACCCTGACCGCCCTCGCTGGCGCCGTGGCCCTGTTTGCCGGCCTGGCAAGCACCACCGTGGCCTTCGCACAGCAGACCACGCTGCGCGTCTTCTCCGGCGGCGCCAACCAGCGCCCCGACCTGATGCGCAAGCTGTTCGACCAGTACCAGGCCAAGAATCCGAACCTCAAGATCGAGATCGAGACCGGTGGCGCCACCAGCGAACTGCAGCGCCAGTACCTGAGCACGGTGCTCAACGCCAAGGACCCGGCGATCGACATCTACCTGATCGATATCGTCAACCCCGCCCAGTATTACGGCGCTGGCTGGCTGGAGCCGCTGGACGCCTACCTGGGCAAACCGGCCGACGTGCTGAAGCCGTACCTGCCGGTCTACGCCACCTCCAACGTGGTGGACGGCAAGATCGCCGCGATGCCGGCCTTTGCCGACGCGATGTTCATGTACTACCGAAAGGACCTGCTCGAAAAGCACGGTGTGGCCGAACCCAAGACCTGGGATGAGCTGACCGCCGCCGCCAGCAAGATCCAGAAAGCCGAAGGCAATGCCAACCTGCAGGGCCTGAGTATCCAGGGCGCGCCGATCGAAGGGGCGGTCTGCACCTTCTTGCTGCCTTATTGGGGCCAGGGCAAGGACTTCAACGACGCCAGCGGCAAGATGACCCTGGACAAAGCGGCCGCCACCAAGGGCCTGACCCAATGGCTGACGATGGTCGATGCCGGCGTGATCAAGAAAAACGTGGCCGAGGTCAAGACGCCCGACACCGTGAACGAGTTCAAGGCCGGCCAGGTGGTGTTCGCCATCAACTGGGGCTTTGCCTGGGACCGCTTCAAGGACGACGGTGATTCGCAGGTGAAGGGCAAGGTCGGCGTGATGCCGCTGCCGGCCATGGCCGGCGGCAAGAGCGCCACCTGCGTGGGCGGCTGGCAGTGGGCGGTCAGCGCGTTCAGCAAGAACAAGGCGGCGGCGGCCGGGCTGGTGAAACACCTGTCCAGCCCCGAGTCGAGCAAGTTCCTGTCGGTCGAAGGTTCGCTGCTGGCCACCTTCCAGAGCGTCTACACCGACGCCGATGTGCTGAAGAACGTGCCCTGGTTCAAGGATGCGGCCAACGTCGTCATCGCCGGCAAGAGCCGCCCGATGAGCAAGGACTACGGCCAGGTGAGCGACATCATCCGCACCACCACCAGTGCGGTGCTGGCGCGCACCAAGACGCCGGCCGAGGGCGTGACCGAGATCGAATCGCGCCTGACCCGCGTGATGCGCTGACGCGACCGAGCAGCGACAGTCCAGCGACAGACCCGAGACAGAGAAGGGAACCTCAAATGGCCAGCGCGAGCACCCCCCCGAGCCCAGGGCCCAGCCTGCTGGAACGCTGGCGTGACCCGAGCGAAAAGACGCTCGGCGTCATGCTGCTTGCGCCGGCCTTCCTGCTGCTGGCGCTGATCGTCGTCTACCCGATCGGCAAGCTGATCTGGAACAGCTTCTACGACCTGCGGCTGTCCGGTGGCGGCGGCATCAAGTTCGTCGGCTTCGAGAACTACCTGCTTGTGTTCAAGGACGCCGACTTCTGGAACGCGACCAAGAACACCGTGCTGATCACGCTGATCACCGTGCCCGGTGCGCTGGTCGTCGGCCTGGGCCTGGCGATGCTGGCCAACCTGCCGTTCAAGCGCAAGTGGCCGGTGCGGCTGGCGCTGCTGCTGCCGTGGGCGCTGCCGCTGGCGTTCGCGGGCTTGATCTTCGCGTGGTTCTTTCACACCGAGTACGGCGTGGTCAACGACGTGGTGCGCCGGGTGGCGTCGCCGAGCGAGCCGGCGATGTGGCTGCTGCGCCCGAACTGGGCGTTTGCGGCGATCTGCCTGACGATCATCTGGAAGACCAGTTCATTCATGGCGCTGATCCTGCTGGCCGGCTTGCAGATGATCCCGAAATCACTCTACGAAGCGGCCGAGGTCGATGGCGCATCAAAGTGGCAGCAGTTCTGGCAGATCACCATTCCCATGCTGACACCGTCGATCATCGTGGCG
>JANMYQ010000138.1:0-10849 GCA_031382215.1 Methylibium sp. | reverse complement strand
GCAAAGAGCGAAAACGGTTCCGCTCGCGGCGGGCGGTGCCCGGCGGGGGCGATTTCTGGGACGGCGAGGAGCGCAGGGCTTGCGGCCCCGCGCGGAGCGCGTTCGTAGACTGACTTGTCGCCGCCTGTTTGAGCGTAGCGCGGCGAAGCAAGCGGAGCGAGTTCGGCGATGGGCCGCGAGACCGAGCACCGCAGCGCAGTCGGTGTACCCGCCGACCGTCCCAGCATGAGCCCCCGGCGGGTGCCGCCCGCCGCGAGCCGCACAGACGGAAGCAGGAAGACCCGACGCCGAAAACGCCCACGGCCGTCACCCCAAGCTCTCGACGATCTGCGGGAACACCCGCTCGATGTCCCGCAACCCCGCCCCCGGCGCGAGCAGATCGAGATGCGGCAACGCCGCTCGCATACCCAGCGAGTCGGGCGTGAAACCCGGCCGATGACACAAGGGGTTCAACCACACGATGCGCCGCGCACGCCGCCGCAGCGCCGCCAGCGCCTGCGCCAGCAAGGCCGGCTCGCCGGTGTCGTACCCGTCGCTGGCGATGATCACCGCGGTGCGTGAATTGACGATGCGCGGCCCGTGCTCGCGGTTGAACTGCAGCAGGCTCTCGCCGATGCGCGTGCCGCCGGCCCAGCCGCTGGCCACCAGGTGCAGGCGTTCCTGCGAGCGCCATGGGTCGGGGTCGCGCAGCGCTTCGGACACGCCCGTCACGCGGGTGTGAAAGATGTAGCAGAACACGCCCGGCATCTCGGCTGCGAGCGCACGCGCCAGGCGCAGGTAGAAAAAGCTGTAGGCGCTCATCGAGCGGCTCACGTCGAGCAGCAACACCAGGCGCGGCTTGATGCGCCGCTTGTCTTTCCACGCCAGCCGCAACGGCGTGCCGCCGCTGGCCACGCTTTGCCGGATGGTCGATTGCAGGTCGAGCCGGCGGCCGTGTTGGCGGCGCGCTTCGCGGCGCAGCACCAAGAGCTTCAGGCGGCGCGCAAAGCGGCGCATCAGCGCTTCGATGTCGAGCAGGTGTTCGCGCTTCGTCAGTGCGCGGAAGTCGGTGGAGGCCAGCACCTCGTCGCGGCTCGCCACACGTTCCACACCGCGATCGTCGTCTTCCGCGAGGCTCGATTCGCCCTCGCGCGCGTCCGGGTTGCCGCCGCTGACGTGGCCCGAGCCGGATGCGCGGATCTGTGCCGACACCCACTTGTTCGGCGGCAGGAACCACGCGTCGAACAGCTCATCGAAACGCCGCCATTCGTCGCCGCGCCCGCACAGCAGCGCCTTCAGGCTCCAGCGCAGCACCTGTCGGTCGAGGATGCCCACTCTTTCGGCAATCGCCAAAATCTGCGTGGCGTCACCACCGCCGACGTTGAAGCCGTTGCCCTTCAGGAAGCCTGCAAAACCGGCCAGGCGCGCCGTCACCGCCGCCGCCGGTTCCACCGTGGCCACCACACTCAACATGCAGCCGCCAGCCGCGCCACCACGTCGCGCGGAAACGCCGCGCGGTCTTCGCGCGTCTTGATCAGGGCACCGAGCGTTTCGATGATGCGGTCGGTGCCGCCCACGTCGATCGTCGAGATGCCCAGGCGCAGCAGCGCCGCCGCCCAGTCCAGCGTCTCGGCGATGCCGGGCTTCTTCTGCAGCTCCATGCGGCGCACGCTCTGCACGAAGCTGACGATCTGCTGCGCGAGCGCGCCGGCTGCCTGCGGCGCCTTCACCTCGACGATCGCGAGTTCCTTCTCGTGGTCAGGGTAGTCGATGTACTGGTACAGGCAGCGCCGCCGCAGCGCGTCAGACAACTCGCGCGTGCCGTTGGAGGTGATCACGACCAGCGGCTTGGTGATCGCCTTCACCGTGCCGAGTTCGGGGATCGATATCTGGAAGTCCGACAGCAGCTCCAGCAGGTAGGCCTCGAAAGCCTCGTCGGCGCGATCCACCTCGTCGATCAGCAGAACTGGCGGCACCGTGCAGCTGATGGCTTCGAGCAGCGGGCGCTTCAGCAGGTAGCGCTCGGAGAAGATGTCTTCCTCCTTCTGCGCGATGCTCCGGTCGTCCTGCTCCAGCAGCTTGATCGCGAGCAACTGGCGCTGGTAGTTCCATTCGTACATCGCGGCGTGCACGTCCAGGCCTTCATAACACTGCAGGCGGATCAGGCGCGTGCCGCGCACCGCGGCCAGCACCTTGGCGACCTCGGTCTTGCCCACGCCGGCATCGCCTTCGAGCAGCAGCGGGCGTTCCAGCTCCTGCATCAGCAGCAGCGCGGCGACCAGGCTTCGTTCTGCGATGTAGCCGGCACCGGCCAGCGATGCCTGCAGATCGACCAGGTCGGTCAAACGCTGCTCGGCGATGGTCACGCCTTCTTTCCGCCGAACAGGCCGCTGAGCCAGTCTTTCAGCACCGCCCACATCAGCGCCAAGCCGTTCAGCTCGGTGGCGGGTGCAGCGGGGCGCGGTGATGTCGGCGGTGCAGTCGAGGCGGCCGACGATGAAGACGCCGCTGAACCTGACGCAGAAACTGACACACCATCGGCACCCTCCCCACCCGCCGAAGCAACCGATGCCGACGCACGCGCCGCCTCGATCTCGCCGACGCGCGCGCTGAAGGTGTCGGCGAACTGCTTCAGCACCTGGTCGGCCACCGAATTCATCATGCGCCCGCCGAAGGTGGCCGCGCGGCCGCTCATCGACACCGTGCTGTCGCCCACCAAGGTGCTGTGGTTCGCGTCAACCTCATCGATGCGCGCAAGCAAATCCATCGACGCACCCGAACTGCCCGTGCTGTCGGTGCCCTTGCCGACCAGCCGCAGGGTCCGCGTCGCCGCGTCGATGCCGCTGACCTCGACCGTTCCCTTGAACGACATCGACGCCGGCCCGACCTTCACCGACACCGTGCCCTTGTAGTGCGACTCGTCGACCCGCTCGACGATCTTGGCGCCCGGCATGCACGCCGTCACTGCCTCGATGTCCTGCAGGAACGCCCACGCCACGTCGGCGCCGGCCGGCAGTTCGAACGTTTTCTCGATCTGGACCTTCATCGTTTGATCATCGCTTGTTCAGACCCAACTCGTTGCACTTCTGCCAGACCCGAAACGCGTTATGCGGCATGTCCATGTGCGTCACGCCCAGGTGCGCGAACGCATCGACCACCGCATTGGTGAAACACGGAATCCCACCGACGTGCGGCGACTCGGCCACGCCCTTGGCGCCGATCGGGTGGTGCGGGCTCGGCGTCACTGTGTGGTCGGTCTCCCAGTGCGGCGTCTCGTACGAGGTCGGCAAAAAATAGTCCATCAGGCTGTTGCCCAGGTGGTTGCCGTTTTCGTCGAACGGCACTTGCTGGCCGAAGGCAACGGCATAGGCTTCGGTCAAGCCGCCGTGGATCTGGCCTTCGATGATCATCGGGTTGATGCGCGTGCCGCAGTCGTCGAGCGCGTAGAAGCGGCGCACCTTGGTCTCGCCGGTGAACTTGTCGATATCGACCACCGCCACGTAGGCGCCGAACGGGAAGGTCATGTTCGGCGGGTCGTAGTAGGCCACCGCGTTCAGCCCCTGCTCCATGCCGGCGGGGATGTTGCTGGTGTGCGAGGCCAGGCAGATCTCCTTCATCGTCTTGGCTTCGCTGGGGTTGCCCTTCACGGTGAAGCGGTCCACGTCCCACTCCAGGTCGCCTTCGGCCACTTCGAGCAGATGCGCGGCGATCTTCTTCGCCTTCTCGCGGATCTTGCGCGCCGCCTGCGCGGTGGCCGCACCGCTGACCGGCGTGGAGCGCGAGCCCCAGGTGCCGGCGCCGTAGGGCGCGGTGTGGGTGTCGCCCTCTTCCACGATGATGTCGTCGGACGACAGGCCGAGTTCGGTGGCGATGATCTGCGCGTAGGTCGTGGCGTGGCCCTGGCCCTGCGTCATCGTGCCCAGGCGGGCGATGGCGCTGCCGGTCGGGTGCACGCGGATCTCGCAACTGTCGAACAGGCCGATGCCCAGGATGTCGCACACCTTGGTCGGCCCGGCGCCGACGATCTCGGTGAAGGTGCACACGCCAATGCCCATCAAGGTGGTCGCTTTCGGGTCGGCTCGCAGCGCCGCCTGCTCCTTTCGCAGGCCGTCGTAGTCCACCGCCTTCAGCACCTTCTCGAGCGCCGGGTGGTAGTTGCCGCTGTCCAGGGTCCAGCCGAACGCGGTGGTGTACGGGAACTGCTCGTACTTGACGAAGTTGCGGCGCCGGATCTCGGCCTTGTCGATGCTCAACTTTTGCGCCAGCACGTCGATCATGCGTTCGATCAGGTAGACCGCCTCGGTCACCCGCAGCGAGCATCGGTAGGCCACGCCACCCGGTGCCTTGTTGGTGTAGACCGCATCGACGCGCGCATACGCGTTCGGAATGTCGTACGAACCGGTGCAGATGCTGAACAGCCCGGCCGGCAACTTGGTGGCCGACACGTGCGAGTTGAACGCGCCATGGTCGGCCAGCGCGGTGAAGCGCAGCGCCTTGATGCGGCCGTCCTTGTCGGCCGCGAGTTCACCGACGCCGTGGTAGTCACGCGCAAAGCCGGTGGTCGAGATGTTGTCGATGCGCGACTCGATCCACTTGATCGGCACGCCGGTCACGATGCTCGCGACGATCGCGACCACGTAACCTGGGTAGATCGGCACCTTGTTGCCGAAGCCGCCGCCGATGTCGCCGCCGATCACGCGGATCTTGCTTTCGGCAATGCCTGACAGCATCGCCAGCACGGTGCGCACCAGGTGCGGCGCCTGCGTGGTCATGTAGACGGTCAACTGGCCGGTGGTCTTGTCGAACGACGCAACGCAACCGCAGGTCTCGAGCGGGCACGGGTGCACGCGCGGGTTCAATATCTCTTCGCGCACCGTCACCGCGGCGTTGGCAAACGCGAAGTCGGCCTTGGCCTTGTCGCCCGCTTCCCAGGTGAAGATGTGGTTCGGGTGGGTGCGCGGGCCGTGGCCGACCTCGGTCTTGTCTTGAATGTCTTCGCGGATGACGATCGCGTCCTTGTCCATCGACTTGTGCGGGTCGACGATCGCCGGCAGCTCTTCGTACTCCACCTCTACCGCCGCCGCGCCGTCGGCGGCGATGTAGCGGTCGGTCGCGATCACGAAGGCGACTTCCTGGTACTGGAAGCACACCTTCTTGTCGGCCAGCACCGCCTGCACGTCGCTGCCCAGCGTGGGCATCCAGTCGAGCTTGACCGGCTTCAGGTCGTCGGCCACCAAGACAGCCACGACACCCGGAATCGCCAGCGCCTTGCTCTTGTCGATGCCCTTGATGCGCGCATGCGCGTACGGGCTGCGCACCACGGCGCCGAACAGCATGCCGGGCAGCTTGATGTCGTCGACATACGTGCCCTGGCCGCGGATGAAGCGCGCGTCTTCCTTGCGCTTGCGCGGCACGCCCATGCCTTGCAGCTTGGCTTCGCGTTCGAGTACGGTTTCTGCCATGGTCTTGCTCCGGTTCGGAATGTGGGTCGTGGTGGCGGGCGCTGGTGCGGTTCAGGCCGGCACGGCCGCGAGGTTCTTGGCCGCAAGCTGCACGGCCTTGACGATGTTCTGGTAGCCGGTGCAGCGGCACAGGTTGCCCGCCATCCAGTAGCGGATTTCTTCTTCGCTCGGGTTCGGGTTCTCTTTCAACAGCCGGTAGGCGCGCGTGATCATGCCGGGTGTGCAGAAGCCGCATTGCAGGCCATGCTCTTCGGTGAAGGCAGCCTGCAGCGCATGCAACTGGCCGTCTTTGGCCATGCCTTCGATGGTCAGCATCTCGGCGCCTTCACACTGCACCGTCAGCACCGTGCACGACTTGACCGACATGCCGTTCAGATCGACCGTGCAGGCGCCGCAATGCGAGGTTTCGCAGCCGATGTGCGGGCCGGTGTGGGCGCACTTTTCGCGCAGGGTGTGGATGAGAAGTTCACGCGGTTCGACGGCAACGTCGGTCGCTTTGCCGTTGAGCTTGAATTCGACGAGGGTCTTCTTGGCCATGGGGGGTACTCCTCTTTGTCACTTCGTCACTTCGCGCGGGACGCAGCGGTGCGCAAGGCGCGCACCGTCATTTCGCCGGCCATCGCGGTCTTGTATTCCACGCTGCCGCGCTGGTCGGCGGCCGGTTCGCAGATGCTCATCGCCAGGCGCGCCGCTTCGTTGATGGCCGTGTCGTCGAGCCGCTTGCCTTTCAGTGACGCTTCGGCGGCACTGGCCTTCAGCGCGGTCGGGCCGACGTTGGTCAGCGCGATGCGCACATCGGCCACCGTGTCGCCCTTCATTTGCAGCAGCACTGCGGTGGCGGCGGTCGCGTAGTCGCCGATCTTGCGTTTGAGCTTGGCGTAGGCATGGCCACTGCCGGTGGGTGGCACGGGGATGCGGATCTCGGTCAGGATGTCGTCGGCACCGAGCAAGGTTTGATAGGTGCCGAGAAAGAAACCGTCGGCCGGCAGCACGCGTTCGCCTTTCGGGCCGGTGACGACGAACGACGCGCCCAGCGCCAGCATCAGCGCCGGGTGGTCGTTGCCCGGGTCGCCGTGCGCAATGTCGCCACCGATCGTGCCCTTGTAGCGCACCTGCGGATCGGAGATCTGCTTAGCGCCTTCGGCCAGCAGCGGCAGCTTGTCCTGCACAAGCTTGGACCAGATCAATTCGTTCTCGGTCGTCATCGCGCCGATGTGGATCGCGTTGCCAACCTGTTTGATGCCCTTCAGCCCGTCGATCCGGCCCAGGTCGATCAGGTGGGCCGGCGCGGCGAAGCGCAGCTTCATCATCGGCAGCAGGCTGTGGCCGCCGGCCAGCAGCTTGGCGTCATCGCCGAACTGGCTCAGCAGCGCCAGCGCGTCGCCGACGGAACGGGGTGCGTGGTACGCAAATTCGCTTGGAATCACTTTGTCGCCTCCAGGTTGCCGGCAGAGCGGCCAGCGCAGTCTAAGGAAGCGAACCGTAACGCAGGGCAGCGCATCAATCAATGGGTGCACACCTTGCACGAATGGCATTTGCGCTGCACCAATCGCCGGCCCGGCGGCCCACGCCGGAAGTGCCGCAGATCAGGGTTTCACCGGGGTGGCTTCGGCCAGGCCGAGTTGCTCCATCAGCTTGGGCGCACTGGTGCGCGAGACCGGAATCTCGGTCGGCACCGAGCCGATCATGCGCAGTGTCATGCGGCCGTCGTCGCGCATGATCTCGTCGACGTGCGACAGGTTCACGATGTAACTGCGGTGCACACGCAGAAACAATGAGGGGTCGAGCCGGGTTTCGAGGTCGCCGATGTTGAGGTTGCAGAACTGGCTGCCCTGCGCGGTGTGCACCCAGGTGTAGTGACCCTCGGATCGGATGAAGGACACATTCGCCACGTCGACCAGGACCATGCTGTTCTGGCGGATCGTCGGTATCTTGCGCAACTGGCGTTTGCCGGGTGTCGCGCCGTCGCGCGCCGAGCGGCCGGCGCCGGCATCGCCCTCGACGCTGACGACCTCGGTGATGTCGTAGAACACCAGCGTGTAGCCGGCGGTTGCGCCGGCTTCATCTCCAATCTTGGAGACCTTGATCAAGAGCACCCGTTCGGGGATGTTGATGATCATCGCCATCGGCGGCGCGTTGTTGACCGGGCATTCGGCCTGCCCCAACAGGAACTGCACCTTGGCGCGCGACGATTCCGGGTGGAACGAAGTCACGATCTTGCCGAACGGCATGCGCTCCTTGACCGGCAGGCTGCGGCGAGCGTAGTCGTTCATGCCGATCACATGCAGATCACGGTCGAGGTTGACCACGCCGACGTCGAAGCGTTCGAGCAGGTACAGCCAAGATCCGGAAGGCGCTGGGCGTGATTCGGCGTGAGGGCAAGCGGGTTCCATGCGTCTCTTTCTCTCCAGGGTTCTGGCGTCGCTCGTGCTCCCGCTCGTGCGCCGACAAAGGGCATTCATGCTCGGCCGCCGCCGCTTCGTTCATGCCATCTGCGGGGCTGCGGCGGCACCGATACATTCGATGCGATGTCACCACGACGCATGGCCCACCGGCTCAGTACTTTCCCGCGCATGGCCACTGACCTGCCCATGCTGTCCCTCCTGGCCTGGGCCGTGCCAGGCGTGGCCGCGGGTTGGCTCGCGCTGGGGTGGGTTCGCCCGCAGCGCCAGGGCGTGTCGCCGCCGCACGTGATGCTGGCGCTGGGCTTTGCCGGCATGCTGCTGGGCCTGCTGTTCGACCTGCACCGCGCCGGCGCTGCCCAACTCGGCTCCGTGTGCGCGCGGCTCAGCACGCTGGGCCTGCTCGACGCGCTGTGGCTGCACCTGCGCTTCCTGCCCGGCATGCACGCCGGCATGCTGGCCGGTGGGCTGCTGGCCATTCCGCTGCTGCGCCGGCTGCGCCCGCGTTGCAAACGCTGGCTGTGCTCACTGTTCGCGCAGAACCTGCTGTGTTCGGGCTGGATGCTGCTGGGCATGACCTGGGGCGGCCTGTGGGTGTCGCGCTTGCCGCTGCCGCTCGGGGCCAGCCTGGGCGCCGACACCCTGCCCGGCATGCTGAGCGGCATGCTCGTCGGCATGACCTGGGGCATGGTGGCCAGCGTGGCGCTGTACCGCAGCTTCTTCGCATGGCGCAAGCACGTGGAGCAATCACGTGAGCGGCGCGCGGCCCGCGCGGCCTCGGCTACTTGAAGAGCAACTGCACCAGACCCAGGCTCAGCACCGGGAAGAACAGCAGCACCACGATGCGCAGGAAGTCGCTTGCCAGGAAGGGCAGCACGCCCTTGTAGGTCTCGTTCATCGGCACGTCGCGGGCAATGCCGTTGACGACGTAGACGTTGAGCCCCACCGGCGGCGCCACCAGCCCGACGCCGACGGTCATCAGCACCAGAATGCCGAACCAGATCGCCTTGTACTCGGGCGTGAGACCCCACAGCTCCAGCCCCATCACAGCCGGAAAGATCACCGGGATGGTCAGCAGCAGCATCGACAGCTCGTCCATCACGCAGCCCAGCAGCACGTAAAGGCACAGCACCGCGGCCACCACGGTGATTGGCGGCACGGCCAGGTGCGAGACCCAGTTGGCCACCGCCGCGGGCATCTGCGTGACGGCCAGGGCCGAGTTCATCATGTCGGCGCCGAGGAAGATCATGAACACCATCGCCGAGGTCTCGGCCGTGCCCAGGAAGCTGCGCACGATCGCGTCTCGCCCGAGTTCGCGTTGCGCCGCGCCGGCGATGAAGGTGCCCACGGCCCCGACGGCCGCGCCTTCGGTGGGCGAGAACAGCCCACCGTAGATGCCGCCGAAGACGACGACGAAGATCACGACGATGGGCCAGATGCCGGCCAGCGCCGCCCAGCGCTCGTTCCAGGGCAGCGGTTCGCTGGGCGTGGCCATGTCGGGCCGGAAGCGGCAGTACAGCGCGATCACGACCAGGTAGCCGAACATCGCCAGCAGCCCCGGCACCATGGCCGCCGCGAACAGCTTGCCGATGTTCTGCTCGGTCAGGATGGCGTAAACCACGAGCGGCACCGACGGCGGAATGAGGATGCCCAAGGTGCCACCGGCCGCCAGCGACGCGGTGGACAGGCGCCCGTTGTAGCCGTGGCGGCGCATCTCCGGGTAGGCCACCTGGGTGATCGTGGCCGAAGTCGCGACCGACGAGCCACACACCGCGCCGAAGGCCGCGGCCGACAGCACCGCCGCCATCGCCAGCCCGCCGCGCACATGGCCGACGAACGCCGCCGCCGCCCTGAACAACGCCCGGCTCAGGCCGCCCTGCGTTGCGAACTGGCCCATCAGCAGGAACAGCGGGATGACCGACAGGTCGTAAACCGTAAGCCGCGCGACCGACGATCCCTTGATGAGGTTGAGCAAGGCGGTGTCGCTGGTCAGCGCCACGTAGCCGAGCGCGCCGGGGATGAACATGGCCGCCGCGATGGGCACGCGCAATGCCATCAGCACGAGCATGCCGCCGAACATCAGCAGACCGATCGCGGTCGGGGTCATCGACGGGTGGCCTTCATGCGACGTCCTGCACCGGGTTGCGGCCAGCAAGCCGCTCGAAAGCCTGAAAGACCGCGATCACGCCAGTCAGCGCGAGCCCCGGCGCCAGAGCCGCGTAGACCCACCACATCGGCAGGCCCAGGATCATGCTGGTTTCGCCGGCCCCGCCCACCGCCAGCGCGCCGGCCGCGGTGCGCCACGCCAGCAGCACCACCATCAGCGCCAGCAGCAGGCCGCCAAGGGCGTCGAGCCGGCGCGTCGTCGCGGCACTGGCCTTCTGGGTGAAGAAGTCGACGATGATGTTGCCGCCGTGCAGCTGGCACCAGGGCAGGCACAGCGAAATGCAGATGGCGATGCCGAACTGCGTGAGTTCGACATCGCCGGGGATCGGCCGCGAGACCACCGCACGCGCGACGATGCTGACCACGGTCATCACGGCCGTCACGCTGGCACACAGGCCACCGATCACCGCAAACCACCACGCCAGCCGGGTCAGGAATCGCGTCACGTGGGGGTCACTTCCCGGCGCTTGCTGTGTGTCACTTCGTGGCCGCTGCCGTGCCGGGTCACTTCTTGTACTTGGCGAGCAGGTCCTTCGCGTCCTGCAGCATCTGCTTGCCGTTCAGGCCCTTCTTGTCCATGTCGGCCACCCACTCGGTGTACAGCGGGTCCGAGGCCTTGACCCAGTTGTCGAGTTCGGACGCCGGGATCGTGTAGAAGGTGTTGCCGCGCTCTTGCGCCGCCTTGCGGCCGGCGGCCTGGCTGCCGTCCCAGATCTTGCCGATGGCCTGCGAGTACGCAGCACCGCTGTTGCGTTCGATCACCGCCTTCAGGTCGGCGGGCAGGCTGTCGAACTTGGCCTGGTTCATGCCGAAGATGAAGACCGAGCTGTACAGCGCCGG
>JANMYQ010000120.1:0-19654 GCA_031382215.1 Methylibium sp. | reverse complement strand
AGCGCACGCCGTGGTCGATTCGCTCGTCGTGCAGCACGTCGAGCGCGCTGCAGATGTAGGCCGGCGGGCCTTCTTCGCCGGCGTGCGCGACGAGGCGCAGGCCAAGCTCCCTGCAACGTTCGAAGACGCGTGCAAACTTTTCCGGCGGGTTGCCGCGTTCGCCGCTGTCCAGGCCCACGCCGATGAACTTGTCGCGGTGCGGCAGCGCCTGCGCCAGGGTCTCGAAGGCAGCTTCTTCGCTGAGGTGGCGCAGGAAGCACATGATCAGCAAGGCGCTCACGCCGAGTTCGCGTTGCGCGGTTTCACAGGCGCGCGTCAGGCCGTCGATGACGGTGGCGAAGAGCACACCGCGGTCGGTGTGGGTCTGCGGGTCGAAGAAGAGTTCGGCGTGCACCACGTGGTCGGCGGCGGCACGGCGGAAGTAGGCCATGGCCATGTCGAAGAAGTCTTCCTCCTTCAACAGCACGCTCGCGCCGGCGTAGTAGATGTCGAGAAAACTCTGCAGGTCCTTGAAGGCGTAAGCGGCACGCAGCGCTTCGACATTGGCGTACGGCAAGGTCAAACCATTGCGCTGCGCGAGCGCGAAGATCAGCTCGGGCTCGAGCGAACCTTCGATGTGGATGTGCAGTTCTGCCTTGGGCATGCGCTGCAACAGCGTGGGCAGGCG
The DNA here is from genome assembly GCA_031382215.1 of Methylibium sp. Taxonomy (GTDB): domain Bacteria; phylum Pseudomonadota; class Gammaproteobacteria; order Burkholderiales; family Burkholderiaceae_C; genus LGRD01. Next base: position 18,987 of record JANMYQ010000120.1, on the reverse strand, counting down.
TTCGAGCGGGAGGGCGTCGAAATCGAGGGTCATGGTCAGCACACTCCGAAGGTGATTTTCTGGGCCGCGAGGTAGCGCCGGTAGGCCGCGCTCAGCCGGTCGGCGGCGCAGTGCACCTCGCCGCCGCTGACAGGCAGGCGGCGCGGGCGCTGCGCTTCGAGCACCGGCTGGTCCTGCGTGAAGATGGTGTGCTGGAAGGCGCGCAGGCTCGCGTCGCTACTCGTGTCGTCGAGCGTGAAGAGCGTGAACCAGACGCGGCTGGTTTCGGGCCCCACCGGGCAGACCCACAGCGCGTAAGCCTCTTGCACCGGCTGCGCGGCACCCGCCACCTGCTTGGTCAGCAAAGCGCTGTAGGGCGACAGCACTTCGTAGCGGTAGTCGACCCAGGCGCCTTCACGCGACTGTGCGTTGGCCTGCGGCTGCCAGGCGCGGTAGTGCGGCACGCAGGGCGCGCCACCGGGGCCGGCGACCACCTCGTAGGTGGGCACCGCCGTGTGCGCACGGTCGCCCAACCAGCCTTCATGGACGAAGCCGAAGTGCGAGGTGTCGAGAAAGTTCTCGACCACGCGCGGCGCCGACGTGGCCACGTCGTACGGCCCGCACACCACCTCGCGCGCCGGCAGCCCTGCGGGCGCGGGCGGGCCGTCGTTGCCGATGCCATCGACGAGGCCATTGCCGGCACGGCTGCCGCTACCGGCCAGCCGCACCCACCACAACCCGTTCGCGGCGCGCACATCGTGCGCACACGCGGCGTGGCTGGCCGATGCCACGTGCTCCGGCACCGCTGGAATGTGCGCGCAACGCCCGCCGGCCTCGAACTGCCAGCCGTGGTACGCGCACTCCAGCCGCCCGTCGCGCACACGGCCCATCGACAGCGGCGTGCCGCGGTGCGGGCAGCGGTCGGCAAAGGCACGCGCGTGGCCGGTGGCGTCTTGCCACAGGGCCAGGGGCCGGCCCAGCAAGGTCACCGCGAGCGGATCGTTGCCGAGGTCGGCCTGCGCGGCGACCGGGTGCCACAGGGTCTGTTCGTGCTGGGCGTCTTGCGTGACAGGGCTCATCGCTCTTTCATCAATGAAAAACCGCCCGGCGCGGGCGACGGAAACCATCGCTCGGGCGCGGGCGGCACGGCAAACATGCGCTTGCCGGGCGGGCTTACTTGCCGGGCAACTTGCCCTCGACGCCCTTGACGTAGAAGTCGACCTTGTCCTTCCAGGCCTGGTCGGCCTTGGTGTCCTTGGCGAGCACTTCCTTGCCGTCGCTGCTGGAGAGCGGGCCGCTGAACACCTCGAAGGTGCCGGCCTTCATGCCAGCCTTCACTTCTTCGACCTTCTTCTTGATGTCCTCGGGCACCGCGTCGGCCACCTTCACCAGGTCGTTCTGGCCTTCCTTGACGCCCCAGACGGTGCGCTCGCTCTTCCAGCTGCCGTCCATCGCTTCCTTGACGGCCTTCTTGTAGTAGCCGCCCCACAGCACCATCGCCGAAGCGAGGTGCGCCTTGGGCGCCACGGCGCTCATGTCGGCGTCCCAGCCGAAGGCGTACTTGCCGGCCTTCTCGGCCGTCTGCAGCACGGCCGACGAGTCGGTGTTCTGCAGCAGCACGTCGGCGCCGCCGTTGATCAGGCTCTGCGCAGCGTCGCCTTCCTTCGGCGGGTCGAACCAGGTGCTGATCCAGACCACCTTGGTCTTGATCTTCGGGTTGACCGACTGCGCGCCCAGCGTGAAGGCGTTGATGTTGCGCAGCACCTCGGGAATCGGGAAGGAGCCGACGAAACCGAGCGTGCCGGTCTTGCTCATCTTGCCGGCGATGATGCCGGCGAGGTAGGCGTCTTCGTAGAACTTGGCGTCGTACACGCGCAGGTTCGGGGCCATCTTGTAGCCGGTGGCGTGCTCGAATTTCACGTCCGGGAACTCGGCCGCCACCTTGACCATCGGCTCCATGTAGCCGAACGACGTGGCGAAGATGATCTTGTTGCCTTGCGTGGCCAGGTCGCGGATCACGCGTTCGGCGTCGGCGCTTTCGGGCACCTTCTCGACGATGGTGGTCTTGACCTTGTCGCCGAACTCGGCCTCGACCGCCTTGCGGCCCTGGTCGTGCGCGAAGGTCCAGCCAGCGTCTCCCACCGGGCCCAGGTAGACCCAGGCCGCCTTGAAGGGCTCGGGTGCTGGCGCCGAAGCGGCGGCCACCGGCGCGGGGGCTGCTGCAGGGGCGGCAGCGGGCGCGGGTTCTTCCTTCTTGCCGCAGCCCACCAGCGCGGCTGCGGCGGCGGACATCGCCAGCAGGTGCAGCCAGTGGCGTTTGTTCAGGTTCGTCATGCTTTCTCCTAGGTTTTATACGACAGACAAATTTCCCCGGCCCCGAATTTCAGGACCCAGGATGGAACGGTTTGCCCAACGAGGCCGGCATGTTAATGCGTATCCAAAGGGGGTTACGCGAAATCAGTGCCAGCACCACGATGGTGGCGATGTAGGGCAGCATCGCGAGCAACTGGCTCGAGATGTCCACACCCGCGCCCTGCAACGCGAACTGCAGCATCGTCACGCCGCCGAACAGGTAGGCGCCGAGCAGCACCCGCATGGGGCGCCAGGTGGCGAACGTGGTCAATGCCAGTGCAATCCAGCCGCGCCCCGCGACGAGGCCTTCGACCCAAAGCGGTGCGTAGACGACCGACAAGAAAGCGCCCGCCACGCCACACAGCGCACCGCCGGCCACCACCGCCAGCAGGCGCAGCCGCCGCACCGGGTAGCCCAGCGCATGGGCCGATTCGGGCGACTCACCAACCGCGCGCAACACCAGCCCGGCGCGGCTCTTGTACAAGAACCAGGCCAGCAGCGCCACCAGCGCCATCGCCACGTAGACCATCGGATGCTGCTTGAACAGCGCCGGGCCGATGAAAGGAATGTCAGCCAGGAACGGCACCTCGAACGGCGTGCGGTCGGACAGCTTCTTGCCCACCAGCCCGACGCCGACGAAGGCCGAGAAGCCGGCCCAGAACAGGCTCTGCGCGAGGCCGGTGGCGTACTGGTTGGTATTGAGCCAGATCACCAGCACGCCGAACACCAGCGCCATCAGCCCGCCGGCCACCGCACCGGCACCAAAGGCCATCAGGTCGCTGCCGGTGTAGAACGCGGTGGCAAAGCCGGCAATGGCCGCCACCAGCATCATGCCCTCGGCACCGAGGTTCAGCACACCGGCTTTTTCGTTCAGCAGCAGGCCCAGGCCGGCAATGGCGAGCGGTGTGCCGGAGGCGAGGGTTGCTGCAATCAGCAAGGCAAATTCATTCATGACGCCTCCTTGAGCAAGGCAGCGGGCTTCGGTGCGGCGGGCGTGCCAGCCTTCCAGCGCAATCGGTAGTGGATGAGCGTGTCGCTGGCCAGCAGCAGGAACAGCAGCAAGCCCTGAAACACGCCGGTCAGCGCGTTCGGCAAGCCCAGGCGCGACTGGCCGAGCTCGCCGCCGATCAGCAGCATCGACAACAAGATGCCCGAGAACACGATGCCCACCGGGTGCAGGCGCCCGACGAAGCAGACGATGATGGCGGTGAAGCCGTAACCGGTGGACAGGTGCGGCGTCAACTGGCGCAGCGGGCCGGCGGCCTCCATCGCACCGGCCAGGCCGGCCATGCCGCCGGAGACGAGCAGCGCCGTCCACAGCGACGCGCGTGCCGAGAAGCCGGCATAACGCGCCGCGGCCGGCGCCAGACCGCCCACCTGCAATTGGTAGCCGCGCCACGAGCGGAACAGGAAGGCCCAGAAACCCGCCACCAGCACCAGCGCCAGCACGAAGCCCCAGTGCAGCCGCCCGAACATCGCCGGCAGCCAGGTCGAAGGATCGAAGTTCTTGGTCTGCGGAAAGTTGAAGCCCATCGGGTCTTTCCAGGGCCCGAACACCAGGTAGTTCAGCAACTGCTGCGACACATACACGAGCATCAGGCTGACCAGGATCTCGCTCGCGTTGAAGCTGTCTCGCAGCCACGCGGTGATGGCCGCCCAGGCCATGCCACCGAGCACGCCGGCCAGCAGCACCAGCGGGCTGTAGATGCCGCGCGCGCCAGTCACACCGTGCGTGGTGAGCCACAGCGCCACGCCGCCGCCGGCGATGGCACCCAGCACGAACTGCCCCTCGGCACCGATGTTCCAAACGTTGGAGCGGTAACACACCGCCAGGCCCAGTGCACACAGGATCAGCGGCGTGGCCTTGAGCAGCACCTCGGACACGCCCCGCATGCCGTTGAGCGGCTCGATGAAGAAGATCGCCAGGCCTCGCACCGGATCTTTGCCGAGCGCGATGAAGAGCAGGCTGGCCAGCAGCACCGTCATCGCCAGTGCGAGCAGCGGTGACGCGTACGACATCAGCTTCGAGGGCTGGGCGCGCGGTTCGAGCTTAAGCATGGGCCACCTCCCCCGACTTCACGGAGCCTGACGAGCCTTGCGGCCACAAGCCCGACATCCACTCGCCGATCTGCTCGATCGTCGCTTCGGTCGTCGGCACGCTAGGGCTGACCTTGCCGGCGGCAATCACGACCAGCCGGTCGCAGATCTCGAACAGCTCGTCGAGCTCTTCGCTGACGACGAGCAGCGCGCAGCCTTCGTCACGCAGCTTCAGGAGCTCGCCGCGAATCAGCGCTGCGGCGCCCACGTCGACACCCCAGGTGGGCTGCGAGACGATCAGCAGTTTCGGGCCGGCATCGATCTCGCGCCCGACGATGAACTTCTGCAAGTTGCCGCCCGAGAGCGACTTGGCCGCCGCGCCCGACCCACCCGCCTTCACGTTGAAGCGGTTGATGATGTGCTCGGCTAGCTTGCGCACCTCGTTCACGTCGATCCAGCCGCTCTTGGCCACCGTGTGCGTGCGCGTCAGCAAGGTGTTGTCGGCCAGCGAAAGCGTGGGCACCGCACCGCGGCCGAGGCGTTCTTCGGGCACGAAGTACAAGCCCTCCTTGCGTCGCCTGCGCGGCGGGTGCTGCGCGATGTCTTGCCCGAACAGCTTGATCGAACCCAGCGGCGCGCGCGTGTCTTCACCCGACAGCGCGGCCATGAACTCCTGCTGGCCGTTGCCCGACACGCCGGCCACGCCGACGATCTCGCCGGCGCGCACCTGCAGCGCGATGTCCTTCAGGTTCGTGCCGAACGGCGACTGCTTGTCCAGGCTCAGGCCGTTGATGTCGAGCACCACCGCACCCAGCTTGGCCTGCACGTGCTTCAACTGCGGCGGTTCGCTACCGATCATCAGGCGCGACAGACTGGCGTTGGTCTCTTTCGTCGGGTCGACCTCGCCGGTGACCTTGCCGCCGCGCAGCACGGTGCAGTGGTGGCACAGCGCGCGGATCTCGTCGAGCTTGTGGCTGATGTAGAGGATGGAGCAGCCGTTGGCCGAAAGTTGCCGCAAGGTCACGAACAGCTTCTCGACCGCCTGCGGTGTGAGCACCGAGGTCGGCTCGTCGAGGATCAGCAGCTTCGGGTCGGTCAGCAGCGCGCGCACGATCTCGACGCGCTGGCGTTCGCCGACCGACAGCGAATGCACCGGCCGTTCGGGCTCCACGTCCAGCCCATAGGTCGAGGCAACCTGGGTGATGCGCGCTGTCACCTCGGCCAGGCTGAAGGTCTTGCCCAGGCCGAGCCACACGTTCTCGGCCGCGGTCAGCGTGTCGAACAGGCTGAAGTGCTGGTAGACCATGCTGATGCCCAGGTCGCGCGCCTGCGCGGGGCTGGCGATCTGCACGGCCTGGCCGTTCCAGCGAATTTCGCCTTCGTCGGGCCGCACCGCGCCGTAGATCATCTTCATCATGGTCGACTTGCCGGCGCCGTTTTCGCCCAGCACGGCGTGGATCTCGCCGGGCTTCACGCGAAGGCTCACGTTGTCGTTGGCCTTGACGGCCGGGTACTGTTTGCTGATGCCGATGAGTTCGAGTCTCAACATGGTCTTTGTCTCCTGTCTTGTCTTGTCTTCTATTCCGAAGGGTCAGGCCGCGCGTTCATACCGCCCCACCCCGCCCACGAACGTTGCCACCAGATTGCGTTCATCGCCCAAGGTCATCCACGCAAACACGCGTTCATGCAATGCACGTGCCACGTCCATGCGGCGCTGCGCGACCGGGCCGACGGCCCAGTCCCACACGCACACGTCGGCCAACCGACCGGCCTCGAACGAGCCGATCTCGCCCACCAGGTGCAGCGCCTGCGCGCCGCCCAGCGTGGCCGCGTGCAGCGCTTTCCACGCGGTCAGGCGCTGGCCGGCCATCGCCTGGATCTTGTACGCGTCGGCAGCGGTGCGCAGCATCGACAGGCTGGTGCCGCCGCCAACGTCGCTGGCCAGGCTGACAGCGGCGCCGGCGGCCTCGGCCGCGCGCCAGTCGAACAGCCCGCTGCCCAGGAACAGGTTGGACGACGGGCTGTGCGCGATCTGCGCGCCGGTCTCGCGCAGCACGGCGCGGTCGGCGTCGTCGAGCCAGATGCCGTGGGCCAGCACGGCGCGCTCGTTCAGCAGCCCGGCGCTGGCGTACACGTCGAGGTAGCTGCGTGCCTGCGGGAAGAGTTCGGCGATCCAGCGCACTTCGGCGCGGTTCTCGGCCACGTGGGTCTGCATGTAGATGCCGGGGTGGCGTGCACACAGCCGGCCGGCCATCGCCAGTTGTTCGGGCGTGCTGGTGGCAGCAAAGCGCACCGTCACCGCATAGGCCAGGCGGCCGTTGCCGTGCCAGCGCGCAATCAGGTCTTCGCAATCGCGTTCGGCCTGGTCCACGTCGTCGCGCAGGTTGTCGGGGCAGTGGCGGTCCATCAGCACCTTGCCGGCGATCAGGCGCATGCCGCGCTGTTGCGCCGCTTCAAGCAAGGCCTCCGCGCTGACCTTGTGGACCGTTGGAAACACCACCGCGCTGGTCGTGCCGTGCGCGAGCAGAGCGTCGAGAAAGCGCACCGCGCCGCTGTGCGCCAGCGCCGGCTCGGCGTAGTGCGCTTCGGCCGGAAAGGTGTAGGTGTTGAGCCACTCCAGCAACTCGGCGCCGTAGCTGGCGATCACGTCGATCTGCGGGCAGTGCACATGGGTGTCGATGAAGCCGGGCATCACCAGGCAACCGCTGTGGTCGTGGCGCTCCCAGCTTGCGTCGGGCCACTGTGCCCCTGGCCGCACGCCGACGATGCGGCCGGCCTCGACCAGCAACCAGTGGTCGGGCCGGAAGCGCACCGCGTTCGATTCCACCGCACCCCAATCGGGCGTGCCGGTGAAGTCGAGCAGGTCGCCGCGGATCGCGATGCGCCGGGCCGTGGGCGGGGGGGAAGCGGTGCTTGCAGGCATGGTCATTCGTCGGCGGCGCGCGCTTTGGACCGTCTGAGCATGCCGTGCGTTGCGAGCCCGCGCGCCACCTCGCGCACCTGCTCGCGCAGCCAGCGCGCAGGCGCCGACGCATGGCTCAGGTCGTGCCAGAGCTGGTAGTAGGTCAAGTCGGGAAACGGCACCGGGCAACGCACGATGCACACCGGCAGGCTGTCCACATAGCGCGAGCAGAACAGCCGGCCGGTGGTCAGCACCAGCAAGCTTTGCGCCACCATCAACGGGATCAGGCTGAAGTGCGCGCTGCGCACCACCACGACGCGCGCCAGCCCCAGGCCGTGCAGGTGGTCGTCGATGACGCCGCGCGCGTTGGCGTGCGTCGGCGTCGGCGCCACGTGTTCGCAGGCGAGGTACTTCTCTTGTGTCCAGCCGCGCGCGGCGGCCGAGCGGGCCAAAGAACCGGCCTTGCCTGCCTTTGCTGCGCGGGCAACCGGGTGGTCTTCAGCCACCAGGCAGACGATCTCGTCGCTCATCAGCCGGCCCAGGTGCAGCTCTCCGGGCGGCTCGAGCCAGTTGCCGATCACCAGGTCGACGGCACCGCTGGCCAGGCTGCGGCGGTAGTCGAAATCACCCGACAGCGGCAGCAGCTCCAGGCGTACCTGCGGCGCTACTCTCTTCAGCCGCGCCACCAGTTCGGGCAGGAACAGCGGGTCGAGATAGTCGCTGGCGGCGATGCGGAAGGTGTCGGTGCTGGTGATAGGTTCAAATGCGGCCGAGCGGCTGCGCGGGCTGAACAGCCGGTTCGCCTCTTGCAGCAGATTGGCGGCCGGGCCCACCATTTGCAGTGCAGCCGCCGTAGGCTGCATGCCGTTGCCGGCGCGCACCAACAAGGGGTCGCCCGTCAGCGCGCGCAGCCGCTTGAGCTGGGCACTGACGGCCGGCTGTGAGCTCTGCAAGCGCAAAGCTGCCCGGGAGACGCTGCGTTCTGTGATCAAGGTGTGAAGGACCCGGATGAGATGGACCTCAATGTGGTCGAAATCGGTTCGCAGTGCCATACAGCCATTCCCATGACTTCTATGTGCTTGATCGTATACACCCCGGCCCGGTTCGGGTTAACTTTGTGGCCCCTACCAGGGTCGGCCAGGTCGGGCCCGTCTTCAGCGTCAGGAACCGCGTGAACCCCATGAACACTCAACCGATTCGCTTCTACCACCAGGGCAAGATCGTTCAGGTGGACGGTGCCCAGCCCACCCGCTCGGTGCTCGACTGGCTGCGCGAGGACGCCCGCTGCACCGGAACCAAGGAGGGCTGCAACGAAGGCGACTGCGGCGCCTGCACCGTGGTGATCGGCGAGCTGCCCGAGCGCACCGACGCGCCGGCCGGTGCGGTGCGCGGCTTGAGCCTGCGCACGGTGAACGCCTGCATCCAGTTCCTGCCCACCTTGAATGGCAAGGCGCTGTTCACGGTCGAGGACCTGAAGGCGATGAAGGCACCGCAGGCCAGCGGCGGCATCGAGCTGCACCCCGTTCAGCAAGCCATGGTCGATTGCCACGGCTCGCAATGCGGCTTCTGCACCCCCGGTTTCGTGATGTCGCTGTACGCCACCTACGAACACCACCAGGCCTGCAACTCGCGCCCGAGCCGCCAGCAGTTGGCCGATGACCTGTCGGGCAACCTGTGCCGCTGCACCGGCTACCGGCCGATCCTCGACGCGGGCCAGCGCATGTTCGACATGCCGGCGGTGGTGCTGGACACTGCGCCCGTGGTCGAGGCGCTGCGCTCGCTGCAGTCGCCCGAGACGTTCAGCACCGCCGGTTTTCATGCGCCGAAGACGCTCGCGGCACTGGCCGAATTGCGCGCGCAGCACCCGAAGGCCCAGTTGCTGTCGGGCTCGACCGACATCGGCCTGTGGGTCAACAAGGGCCTGCGCGCGCTGGGCGAGATCCTCTACGTCGGCGACGTGGACGAACTCAAGCGCATCGAACGGCGCGAGGACGGGCTGTGGATCGGCGCCGGCGTGTCGCTCGAAGTGGCCTGGCGCGCACTCGCCGCACAACACCCCAGCCTAACCGACGTGTGGTTGCGCTTCGCGTCGGTGCCGATCCGCAATGCCGGCACCTTGGGCGGCAACGTCGCCAACGGCTCACCGATCGGCGACGCACCGCCGGTGCTGATGGCGCTCGATGCGCAGATCGAATTGCGCAAGGGCGCTCAGACGCGCACGATGCCGCTCACCGATTTCTACATCGACTACATGAAGAACCAGTTGCAACCCGGCGAGTTGGTGCAGGCGCTGATCGTGCCGCCCGCGCCGGCCGGCCGGCAGGTGCGCGCCTACAAGATCAGCAAGCGCTTCGATTGCGATATCTCGGCGCTGTGCGCGGGCCTGTCCATCGTGGTCGATGGCGATGTGGTCAAGGACGTGCGGCTCGCCTACGGTGGCATGGCCGGGATCGTCAAGCGCGCTGCGGGTGCCGAGGCTGCGTTGCTCGGCCAGCCCTGGTCGCAAAGCAGCGTCGAAGCCGCCCAGGCCGCGCTCACGAACGACTTCAAACCCTTGAGCGACATGCGCGCCAGCGCTGCGTACCGATTGCAGGTCGCGCAGAATCTTTTGCAGCGCTTCTGGCTCGAGACCCGCACTGACGAACCGCTGCCACTGCAGGCCACCAGCGTGTGGAGCGTGATGCCGCATGCAACGGCTTAGAAGCAAAAGATGAACAGCGCGCTTTTCAACGGGATGCAGTCGAGCGGGGATCGGGCCGGCGGCGCATGCCGCTCCGTTCATGTCCTCCGGGCCGAAAGAGACCGGCCCTCCCCCTTTACTTCACTACGCGACAAGCACCACCGTCCCGATCCGGGCAGCGGCTTTGGCTTTTCGACGGCCCAGAAAGACTGTTGCAAGCCGGGGGCGTCGGGTGGGGGACGGAGCGAAGTAAAGGAGGAGGGCCGAGTCTCTTCCGGCCCGGGGGACATGAGCGGAGTTCCCCGCCCGATGGCCACGGCCCGCCACCACCCGCCAAAGTACGCGCGAAGCCTGGAGGAAATGACATGAACAAACCGCTCGAAACCTTTCTGCTGCAACCAGCCGAAGCGTTTGCCGACTATTTGAAGAACACCGCGCTGCGCATCGACGAAGTCACCGAGGCCACGGCCCAGCGCAACGGCGCGCGCGTTGGCGTGAGCCGGCCGCATGAGTCGGCGCACCTGCATGTGGCCGGTGAAGCGGCCTACATCGACGACCTGCCGGAGCTGACCGGCACCTTGCACGCGGCGCTTGGGCTGTCGCCGATCGCGCACGGGCGCATCACCGCGATGGCGCTCGACAAGATCCGCGCGCTGCCCGGTGTGGTGGCGGTGTTGAGTGCGGCCGACATTCCGGGGCCGAACGATTGCGGTTCGATCGTGCATGACGATCCGATCCTGTCGGACGGCGAAGTGCGCTACGTCGGCCAGCCGGTGTTCGCGGTGATCGCGCAGACGCGCGACGCCGCGCGGCGTGCCGCAGCGCGTGCCAAGGAAGTCTTGACGATCGAAGCGCTGCCCCCCGTCATCACGCCGCAGGACGCGCACGCGAAGGCGCAGTACGTGCTGCCGCCGATGCACCTGGCGCGCAGCACCGCGCCGGGCGGCGCACGTGCCGCCATCGACGCGGCGCCGCACCGGCTGAAGGACACGCTCGACGTCGGCGGCCAGGAGCAGTTCTATCTCGAAGGCCAGATCAGCTACGCGATTCCGCTCGAAGACGGTTGCATGCGCGTGCACTGTTCGACCCAGCACCCGAGCGAAATGCAGCACTTGGTTGCGCACGCGCTCAAGCTGCATGCGCACGACGTGCAGGTGGAGTGCCGGCGCATGGGCGGCGGCTTCGGCGGCAAGGAGTCGCAGTCGGGCCTGTTCGCGTGCGTTGCGGCAGTGGCCGCGCGCCGGCTGAACCGGCCGGTCAAGCTGCGCGTGGACCGCGACGACGACTTCATGATCACCGGCCGGCGCCACTGCTTCTGGTACGAGTACGAAGTGGGCTACGACGACGAAGGCCGCGTGCTCGGCGCCGAGATCACCATGGTCTCGCGGGCCGGCCACTCGGCCGACCTGTCGGGCCCGGTGATGACGCGCGCGCTGTGCCACTTCGACAACGCCTACTGGCTGCCCGATGTGTCCATGCACGGCTATTCGGGCAAGACCAACACGCAGAGCAACACCGCGTTCCGCGGCTTCGGCGGGCCGCAGGGGGCGATCGCGATCGAGAACATCCTCGACACGATCGCGCGCACCTTGGGCAAGGACCCGCTCGATGTGCGGCGCATCAACTTCTACGGCAAGACTGCCCGGAACGTCACGCCCTACGGCCAGGAAGTGACCGACAACATCATCCACGAGCTGACCGCCGAACTCGAAACGAGCAGCGTCTACCGCGCGCGGCGCGAACAGATCGCGCAGTTCAACGCGGCAAGCCCGGTGCTCAAGCGCGGCATCGCGCTGACGCCGCTGAAGTTCGGCATCTCGTTCAACGTGAAGCACTTCAACCAGGCGGGTGCGCTGGTGCATGTGTACACCGACGGGTCGATCCTGGTGAACCACGGCGGCACCGAGATGGGCCAGGGGCTGAACACCAAGGTCGCGCAAGTGGTGGCGCACGAACTGGGCGTGGCCTTCGAACACGTGCGCGTGACCGCGACCGACACGCACAAGGTGGCCAACACCTCGGCCACCGCCGCGTCCACCGGCAGCGACCTGAACGGCAAGGCGGCGCAAGACGCGGCGCGGCAGATCAAGGAGCGGCTGGCGGCTTTCGCGGCGGCGCGCTTCGGCGATGGCTCGGAAAGAGAAGCAGGCGCGGTGACGTTCTCGAACGACCGCGTGATCGTCGCCGGCCAGACCCTGGCCTTCGCCGACGTGGTCGCACAGGCCTACACCGAGCGCGTGCAGTTGTGGTCCGACGGCTTCTACGCCACGCCCGGCCTGAGCTGGGACCGCGAGACGATGCAGGGCCGGCCGTTCTTCTACTTCGCCTATGGCGCGGCTGTCAGCGAAGTGGTGGTGGACACGCTGACCGGCGAATGGAAGCTGCTGCGCGCCGACGTGCTGCACGACGCCGGCCGCTCGCTGAACCCTGCGGTGGACATCGGCCAGGTCGAAGGCGCGTTCATCCAGGGCATGGGCTGGTTGACGATGGAAGAACTCGTGTGGCACCCCGCCGACGACACGCCGCGCGCCGGCTTGCTGACCACGCACGCGCCCAGCACCTACAAGATCCCGACCGCGAACGACTGCCCTCCCGTCTTCAACGTCAAGCTCTACGAGGGCGACAACCCGGAAGACACCATCCACCGCAGCAAGGCCGCCGGCGAGCCGCCGCTGCTGCTGCCGTTCTCGGTGTTCTTCGCGATCCGCGACGCGGTCTCGGCGGTCGGCGCGCACCGCGTCGACCCCAAATTGTCGGCGCCCGCGACGAGCGAATCCATCCTGCGCGCCATCACCGCCGTGCGGCGCGGCGGCTGATCGGCATGGACCTGTTGCGCGACACAGCCCGGGCCTGGTTCGCCGGTGGTCGTGCCGCCGTGCTGGTAGAGGTGACGCAAGCGCGCGGTTCGGCGCCGCGCGAGGCGGGCACGCGCATGCTGGTCGGCTTCGACCGCTGCGCCGGCACCATCGGCGGCGGCCACCTGGAGTTGAAGGCCATCGTGCAGGCGCGCGACATGCTCGTTTCGGGCCACACGCAAGCGCAGACCGCGCACTACCCGCTCGGCCCCGCGCTGGGCCAATGCTGCGGCGGCGCGGTCACGCTCGGCTTTTCAATGCTCGACGCTGCCACGCTGAGCGCCTGGCCGCACAACGAGCCGCGCTTCTACCTGCAGTTGTACGGTGCCGGCCACGTGGGCCGCGCCATCGCACGCGCGCTGGCGCCGCTGGACGGGGTGGTCGACTGGATCGACGAACGCGAAGCTGAATTCCCGCAGCGCTTCTTCGAACACGGCGCGCCGTGGCCCGGCCACATCCGCAAGGTGTGCGTCGATGGCGTCGAAGCCGAAGTGCGCCACGCGCCGCCGGGCGCCTTCTACCTGGTGCTGACACACCAGCACGACCTGGACATGCGCATCACCGAAGCGGTCTTGAAGCGTGCCGACTTCGGCTACCTGGGCCTGATCGGCTCCAAGACCAAGAAGCAGCGCTTCATCCACCGCTTCGAGCAGCGCGGCATCGCGCCCGCGGTGATCGAGCGCATGACCTGCCCGATCGGCGTGCCGGGCATCACCGGCAAGGAGCCCGAGGTAATCGCCGCCGCAGTGGTGGCGCAACTGCTGCAGGTGGCAGAAGCGCCCGTTTCAGATCGGCACACGCTCGGCACCCGCGAAGAATTCACGCGCTAGGGCCGCGGCCTGCGGCGTCCGGCCGGACGCGGGGGTTCAGACACGACGCCCACCGGTCGAGAAGCCTGGATACTCCAAAGTTGTGCACGCCCGCCGTTGACGGCCGCGCGTGCACCAGGGGATTCGGGAGCCTATGGATTTTCAGAACACCGCGATCAGCGGGCAACGCGGTTGGTGGGGTCGTCTCGGTACGCTGCTGACCGCACGCCTGCGCGCCTTGCGCCTGGAGATGCAGAGTTTCCCGGCCGACCACCCGCTGGCCGGCAACTTCCGCGCCGAACAGTTGCGCGCCGTGCTGCGCCTCACGCCGCTGACCATGCTGGCCAACCTGGTCAACGCCAGCTTGATCTGCATGACCTTCTGGCACAGCGCCAACCCGTGGCTGCTGGGCGGCTGGACGTTCGGGGTGCTGTTGGCCATCGTGCAGGGCTTCCGCGCCTGGCGGAAGGGCCCGGGGCGCAGCACCGCTTCGCCACGCGCGTTGCGCCGCGCCGCGGTTCATGCCTCGGTATTGGCGGTGCTGTGGGGCGCCGTTCCGGTGCTGCTGATCCCCAGCGCCGCGCCATCGGAACAACTTCTGCTGGCCGTCATCACCGCCGGCATGATCTGCGCCGGCGGCTTTGCGCTGGCCACGGTGCCGAAGGCAGCCACGGCCTATGTGCTGGTCTTGTCGGGTGCCGGCGTGTGGGCGCTGGCGCGCGCGGGCTTTCCGCTTGCGCTGGCGGTCAGCCTGCTGGTGGCGTGTTACGGGCTGATCGTGCTGGCCAGCGTGTGGTCGAACGCGCGCCTGTTCGTGGCCCACCTGCTGGCCAAGGCCGAGGCCGAACGCCACAACCAGGTCATCGGCCTGTTGCTGCGCGACTTCGAGGAACACGCCAGCGACCTGCTCTGGGAAATCGATGCCCGCGGCCACCTGTGCCACATCTCGGCCAAGCTGCTCGAGGCCTTTCGCCAGCCGCTGGAGGTGCTGGCCGCGGCGCCGGCCATCGAGTTGCTGGGGGCGCTGCAGCCCCAGTTGCCCGACGACCAGCGCCAGCACCTGGCCGCGCTGCGCCTGAACCTGGAGCGCGGCCTGCCGTTCAAGGACCTGCTGCTGCCGCTGCCGGCGTCGGGCAAGACGCGCTGGTGGTCGCTGACCGCCAAGCCGCTGCTGACGGCCGAGGGCAAGTGCGTAGGCTGGCGCGGCGTGGCCACCGACATCACCGAGGCGCAGCGTGCCAACAGCAAGCTGACCTTCCTGGCCCACTACGACGCGCTCACCGGGCTGGCCAACCGGCACCAGTTGCGCGCCCAGCTGGCCGACCTGCTGACCCCCGGCCTGGGCCCGACCCAGCCGTGCGCGTTGCTGTGCCTGGACCTGGACCACTTCAAGACCATCAACGACACGCTCGGCCACGCGGTCGGCGACGGGCTGCTGCAGGAAGTGGCCAAGCGCCTGCTGGCCAGCATCCGCCTGAGCGACACCGCGGGGCGCCTGGGTGGCGACGAGTTCGTGGTGATCCTGCAGCAGGTCAAGTCGCGCGAAGAAGTGGCGCTGCTGACGCGCCGGCTGCTCGACAACCTGCACCAGCCGTGCCAGATCCAGGGCGCCAGCATTTCACTGCGCACCAGCATCGGCGTGGCGATGGCGCCGGCCGACGGCAACCAGATCGACACGCTGCTGAACAACGCCGACCTCGCGCTGTACGCCGCCAAGTCGGAGGCGCGCGGTGACTTCCGCTTTTTCGAGCCGCGCATGGCCACCCAGACGCGGCGCCGCCTGCAGATCGAACAAGGCCTGCGCGATGCCATGGGCAACGGCGAACTGCGCCTCGTCTACCAGCCGCAGATCGACCTGAAATACTGGCGCGTGATCGGCTTCGAGGCGCTGCTGCGCTGGCAGCACCCCGAGCTGGGCGAGGTGCCGCCGTCGGAGTTCATCCCGGTGGCCGAAGAGGCCGGGCTGATTCTGGACATGGGCCACTGGGTGCTCGGCCAGGCCTGCGCCGCTGCGAGCGACTGGCCCGAGGCGGTGCACGTGTCGGTCAACGTGTCGTCGGTGCAGGCGATGTCGAGCGACCTGTGCGAGGCGATCCGCCAGATCCTGGCCGGCCTGGGCATGCCGGCGCGCCGGCTCGAGCTCGAGATCACCGAGTCGGTGTTCCTGAACGAGTCGCACGCCACGATCCAGGGCCTGCGCGCGCTCAAGGCGCTCGGCCTGCGGATCGCGCTGGACGACTTCGGCACCGGTTATTCGTCGCTTGCCTACCTGCGCCGCTTCCCGTTCGACACGCTCAAGATCGACCACAGCTTCGTGCGTGAGCTGATGGCGCGCGGCGATGCGCGTGCGATCGTCAAGACCATCATCGGCCTGGCGCGCACCCTGAACATGAACACGGTCGCCGAAGGCGTGGAAGAAACCCAGCAGCTCGAAGTGCTGGGCGGCCTGGGCTGCGGTGCGATCCAGGGCCACTTTGTGGCGCACCCGATGCCGGCGTCCGAGGTGCCGGCCTTCCTTGCCACCTGGGAGGCGCGCCCCCGCCCCGAGCCCGGGCACCTGCGCCGCACCGATTCGATGCCGCTGTAGGCGCGGCCGGGGCGAAGGGGCCGCGGCGCCCGTGGGCTACTTTGCGGCCGGCAACGACGTCACACTCTCGCCGGAGGGCGTGATGCGGCGGGTGCCTTGCGGCTGCAACACCACCTTGCCCGAGCCCACGCGGACCGGCACCACCTGCACGCTGGTGCGGCCGGCCTGGGTGCTCGAAACGGCCAGATACAGCGTGCCGTCCACCGACGTTGTAAGCGGCAGGTCGAGCGTGCGCTCCTCGCCCTTCTGCACGTAGAAATCAGCCAACTGCAGGCGCGGCTCGACGATGCGCACGATCACGCGCGCGCCGTCGTCGGCGGTGATGTTCGAAAAGTCGAGCTTGACGTTGATCGTCTGCCCCGGCCGGATGTCCGGCGGCACCAGATAGCGCAACGCCACGCGCGAGCCGTGCGGTTTGCTGCTCGCGCTGACCGGGCCGGGGGTGCTGCCCGACGCCAACACCTGGCCGTGAGCGCAGACCGCCGACAACAGCACGGCGGCCAGCATGGCCCGCGCACAGGCCGATGAGTGCGAGCGGCGAGCGCGACGGCTCTCGCCATCTCGCAGGGTGAACCAGATCGAAGCCATGGTCGGATTCCTCAAGGTGATCATTGCACGGTCAGATTGAAGCAGCGCGTGCCCTGCTGGGCCGCGGCGGTCGCCGGGTTGCTGCTGAGGTTGTAGTCGTGGAACAGCAGCAGGTGCGTGCCGGCGGGCAGCGTGGTGGTCAGCGATTGCACATTGGCCTGCACGTCGAGGTAGCTAGTGGAGCTGCCGTCGGAGCGCATGAGCAAGACGTTGGGGTCGGTCGGTGCGGCGCCGCTGGTGGACGTCAGCGTGAGGGTGCGGCTGCCGGCGCTGGCCAGCGTGATGCGAACGTAGGCCCACATGCCGAGCTTGTTGACCTCGCCGGTAAGCACGGTCTGGGCCACATCGGTAACGCAATAGTTCTGCGCCACGCCGAGCGCGGCCGTGTGGGTCTTGTAGACAGGCAGCGCCAGCGCGACGCCGCCGTCGTTGGTCTCGCCGCTGCCCAGCGCGTCTTGCGCGGTGATGAGCTGCCCGGCCAGCAGTGCGTCGATGGCCGCGGCTCGCGCCGGCACCGCAACCTTCAGCGCGGTCGCGAAGTTGTGAATGCTCTGCAGCAAAGGGGAGGTCTTCAGCGGCCCGGTCAAGGTATTGAGGATCGGCGCGAAACCGATGCTGCCGTCCTGGTGAAAGCTCCACAACAAATAGCCCACCGACGCCTCGTTGAACCAGCCGCGGTTGAGCGTCGGCGCCTGCGACACGTCCAGAAGGATGCTGCCCGACGCTTGGCCCGAGCCATTCGAGTCGGACAGCACTGTCGTGCCCAGCGCCATCGCGGCCCAAGCGGTGCCCCAGCCTTCGGAGAAGGCCACCCGCATGTCGATGCGTTCTCCGATGGCATGCGAACCGCCCACGCTGTCCTGACGCGACAACGCGTGCTGAATGTGGTGGCCAATCTCGTGCGCGACCACGTGCGAGTCGTACTCATCGGTGTCCACGTCCTCCCGCCCCGAAAGGTAGATGTAGTTCTCGCCTCGGTAGTAACAGGTGCAGCCGACCTCGCCCACCGTCCGGTCGCCGTCCACGTCGATGTTGTTGATGCTCCAGAAGAAGGTGAGCCCTGCCAACGCGGTGTTCGGCGCCACGCTCAGCACCTTCTGCAGGGCCAGGTAGGCCACATCGAGAATGGCGAACGGCCCGGCCGCGCGGGGTGCCGTGTAGCTGGCGCCGCCCCAGCCCGAGGCCGCACGCAGGTTGCGCGTGCTCGCGCCGGCGGGGGGCGTGAAGGCGGCCGACTCGAGCAGGTACAGGCTGTCGCCAGCGGTGTTGTCGCGCACCGTGAAGTCCCACTGCGCGCCGGTCGTGGCCACGCGTTTGAGCTCGGCCCGCACGCTCACCACCACCGGCTGCGCCACCGGAATGGCGAGCGAATAGGTGCCGGTGGCGCTGGTCACGCCGCTGGCCAGCACCGCCCCGCTGCTGGCGGCGAGCAACTGCACGCTGGCACCGCGGATCGGCTTGAAGCTGGCGCCGGCATAGTTGAGCCGGCCGTTGGTGGTGGTGTCGTTGGGCACCGATTCATAGTCCGCCAACCCGCTGATCACGACCTGCTGGGCCGGCGAATACACGGTCAGCGTGACGCTCACGTTGCGCGGGCTGTTCGACGCCGCCAGCGACAGCAGTGGCACTGTCGCGGTGTAGGTGCCCGCGGCCAGCGCGCCGACCAGCGGTTGCAAGCTCAGCGTGGCGGGCGCGCTGGTGGTGCTGAGCGTGGGCGCCTGGAGCCAGCCGCTCGCGCCCGGGCCGTACGCGATGCTGCCCACGCTCAGGCCGCCGAGCGCGCCACTGCCGCTGTTGCTGATGGCCACCGTCTGCGCCAGCGGGTTGGCGCCGCCCTGCGTGGCGCTGTAGCTCAAGGCGTTCGGCGTCAGGCCGATCGCGCCCGGCGGTACCGCCACGGTGAACGTGACGGTCAGCAACTGCGGGCTGTTGCCGGAGGCAGTCGATTGCACCGGCACGCTGGCGGTGTAGGTGCCTGCGGCCAGGCTGCCGGTCTGCGGTTGCAAGCTCAACGTGGCCGGCGCGGTGCTGCTGTTCAGCGTGGGGGACGGCAACCAGCCCGTGGCCCCGGCGCCGTACGAGACCGTGCCCACCGACAACCCGCTCAGCGTGCCGCCGCCGCCGTTGCCGATGGCCACGCTCTGGCTCGCCGGGTTGGCCCCGCCTTGCGTGGCGTTGAAACTGCGCGCCGCGGGCGT
>JANMYQ010000103.1:0-4067 GCA_031382215.1 Methylibium sp. | reverse complement strand
GCCGCCTGCAACCGGCTGCGCCGCCTGTTGACCTGAGGCGTGCCCTGGCGCGTCGGCGGCCGCCGCGCCGGTCTTGTGCGGCTCAGGCGTGCAGCCGGCTGTTCTTCGGGACGCTGGCGAGCAGGAACTCCATCTGGTCGGCCAGGATGCGGCGGCCGCGCAGGATCATGTCTTCATGCAGGCTCGGCACGTAGGGCAGGTACATCAGCGACAGGTGCGCTTCTTCGGGCAGGCGGTTGCCTTTGTGGCCGTTGCAGGTGCGGCAGGCGGTGATGCAGTTCATCCAGCTGTCGAGCCCGCCACGCGAGGTGGGCACGATGTGCTCGCGCGTCAGCTCGTCGAAGTGGAAATGGTGGCCGCAGTAGGCGCACACCTGCCGGTCGCGCGCGAACAGCTTGAGGTTGCTGAGGGCAGGCGTCTGGCGCCAGGCCCGGCTCGGCACCGAACCGCGCACCGCGATGATCGGGTGCACCTCGATGCGCGACTGCAGCCCGGTGCGGCGCTGCGTGCCGCCGCGCAGCACGAAGAAGGTGTCGCCGAGCGTCCAGGCCACGCCCTCACAAGCGTAGATCACCGCAGCCTCCCTGGCTGAGATCCACGCTTGAGGGCGTCCGGACACATCGAGCTGAAGAACTTCCATGATCGGGTTGCAGTATCGCACCTGTGCATGACAGTCGAATGGCGTGGCGCGAGAGGGCCGCCGCGGCACTCGGATTCTTGAGCGCCGTGCCGCCAAGCGCCGGCCAACGCCGGGATGCGCGGATCAGCGAGGGTAGAGCCCGCGCTCGCGCGCCATCAGCCGCGTCAGCCCCAGCAGCGCGCCGATGTTGGGCATGGCCACGCCGAAACGCAGGCCGATCTCGTGCACTGCGGTGACCAGCGCATCGAGTTCGAGCGCGCGGCCGGCCAGCGCGTCTTGCAGCATCGAGGTCTTGAACGCGCCGAGCTGGCGCGTGAGTGCCATGCGCTCTTCGCCCGATTGGACGATCGGGCAGCCGAGTTGTGCGCCGACCTCAGCGGCCTCGGCCATCGTGCGCAGGATGTAGCCATGCACCAGCGGGTCGTCGAGCATGCCGGCGGTGGTCGCGCCGGTCAGCGCCGACAGCGGGTTCATCGTCATGTTGCCCCACAACTTGTACCAGATGTCGTTGCGGATGTCGGCGCTGGCCTCGGCCTTGAAGCCGGCCTGGGCCAGCGCCGCGCACACCGCCGCGACGCGCTCCGATGCCCCGCCCGCCGGCTCGCCCGCGGGTTCACCAACAATCAGCCGATCGCCAAACCCGTGCTGCACCACGCCCGGCTCGGGGCTGGAGCAGGTGAGGTGCACCACGCAGCCGAGCACGCGCGCCAGCGGCAAGGCGGCCTGAATGCGCCCGTCGGGGTCGATGCTGGCGATGCGCCGGTCGGGCGCGGCCAGGCGGTCGGCGGTGGGTGGGGTCTGCAAGAACCACCAGGGCACGCCGTTCATGGCCGGCATCACCAGCGTCTTTTCGCCCATCAGCGGGTGCAGAGCCTGTGCCACGTCGGCCAGGGTCGTGCCCTTCACGGCGATCACCACCAGGTCTTGTGGGCCGAGCGACTGGGCATGGTCACTGGCGTGCAGGGGCACCACCTGTTCCTTGCCAGCCGTGCGCAGGCGCAGGCCGCGTGCCCGCACCGTCGCAAGCGTGGCACCGCGCGCCAGCGCACTTACCTGATGCCCCGCCAGCGCCAAACGCGCGGCAATCAGCCCGCCCACCGCGCCCACGCCCACCACGACAATTTTCATTTGCGCCCCGTTGCCTGAAATGCTTGCAAACGCTGAATGGTAATTGGCCGGTGTCGGGCGATACCGATACCGGGAAAACCCTTGATTCCAAGCGGCTGCGGTCGCTTTGTAGAGACATCAGCCTACAAAAAGGCCGGCCGAAATCACGATCTGCTGGCTCTGGGCACCAAGCTTGTGTGCAAAATAGAACGATCGTTCGTTTCCTTGCCTTCCAACGTGGCCGACACACCCTCCCTGGCAAACCTGCGCGAAAACACGCTGCACCCCCGCTCGCTGATGAAGGGCCAGCAAACCCGCGCGACCATCCTTGAGGCCGCCCTCGGCCTGGCCTCGCACATGGGGCTGGAGGGCCTGTCGATCGGCGCGCTGGCCGAGGTGACGAAGATGAGCAAGTCGGGCGTGTTCGCCCACTTCGGCTCGCGCGAAGAACTGCAGATCTGCGTGGTGCGCGAGTGCCACGCCAAGTTCGAGGAAGAGGTGTTCTTCCCTGCCATGCGCGAGCCGCGCGGCCTGCCGCGCCTGCGCGCGCTGTTCGACCGCTGGGTGCGGCGCGTGTCGGTCGAGATCGATTCGGGCTGCATCTACATCAGCGGCGCGGTCGAATTCGATGACCGCCCCGGTCCGGTGCGCGATGCACTGGTGACGATGGTGCAGACCTGGCAGCACGCGCTGGAGCGCGCGATCCACATTGCCGTCGACGAAGGTCACCTGCGCGCCGACACCGAGCCGGCGCAGATGCTGTTCGAAGTCCACGGCCTGATCCTTGCGCTGCACCACGACGCGCGTTTCCTTCGCACGCCCGGCGCCATCGAGCGCGCCCGCACAGCGTTCCAGCGCGTGCTGGACCACTACACCGCCGCGGCCGATCCGCCGCCCGCTGCGCACAAGCGCCGGCAAGCCACGACCTTTTCCGACCATCCTCAGGAGTAAACCCATGGCCCAGTACACCCCGCCCTTGCGCGACATGCAGTTCGTGCTGCACGAGCTGTTCCATGTGACCGACGAGTTCAAGGGCATGCCCCGGCATGCCGAGGTCGACGCAGACACCGTCAACGCCGTGCTCGAAGAAGGCGGCAAGTTCGCCGCCGAGGTGCTGTTCCCGCTCAACCAGAGTGGCGACGCCGAAGGCTGCACCTTGGACAAGACCAGCCGCGCCGTGACCGCGCCCAAGGGCTTCAGCGCCGCGTACGCGAAGTACGTCGAAGGCGGCTGGGCGGCGCTGAGTTGCGACCCCGAATACGGCGGCCAAGGCCTGCCGATCACGATCAACCAGTGTTTCTTCGAGATGATGAACAGCGCCAACCAGGCCTGGACCATGTACCCCGGCCTGACGCACGGCGCGTACGAATGCCTGCACACGCACGGCACCCCCGAGCAGAAGGCCACCTACCTGCCCAAGCTGACCAGCGGCCAGTGGATGGGCACGATGTGCCTGACCGAAGCGCACTGCGGCACCGACCTCGGCATGCTGCGCAGCAAGGCCGAACCTCAGGCTGACGGCAGCTACCGCATCAACGGCTCGAAGATCTTCATCAGCTCGGGCGACAACGACCTGGCCGAGAACATCGTGCACCTGGTGCTGGCGCGCCTGCCGGATTCGCCGGCGGGCTCCAAGGGCATCTCGCTGTTCGTGGTGCCGAAGTTCCTGCCGAAGACTGACGCCAAAGGCGTGGTCGGAACAGGCGAGCGCAACGGCATCTTCTGCACCGGCCTCGAACACAAGATGGGCATCCACGGCAACGCCACCTGCCAGATGAGCCTGGAGAACGCCACCGGCTGGCTCGTGGGCCAGCCGCACCGCGGCCTGGCGGCGATGTTCGTGATGATGAACGCGGCCCGCCTGGGCGTGGGCAACCAGGGGCTGGGGTTGACCGAGGTGGCTTACCAGAACGCGGTGGTCTACGCGAAAGACCGGATCCAGATGCGTTCGCTGTCAGGGCCGAAGTCTCCGAGCCAGCCGGCCGACCCGATCATCGTGCACCCCGACGTGCGCAAGATGCTGCTGACCGCGCGCGCCTACGCCGAAGGTGCACGGGCCCTCGCGCTGCACACCGTGTTGCTGCTCGACCAGGAATTGGCCACCGACGACGACGACCTGCGCAAAGAATGCGCCGACGAGGTGGCGCTGCTGACACCCATCGCCAAGGCCTTCATGACCGACAACGCGTGGCTGGCCACCAGCCACTGCATGCAGGTCTTCGGCGGCCACGGATACGTGCGCGAGTGGGGCATGGAGCAGTACGTGCGCGATTCGCGCATCAACATGATCTACGAGGGCACCAACACCATCCAGGCGCTC
>JANMYQ010000050.1:0-2804 GCA_031382215.1 Methylibium sp. | reverse complement strand
CTTGCCGAGGTGGCCCTGCCTTGGCCTGGGAGTGCAGCATGAGCACGCCCTCAGGCCCCGGCAGCGATCTCACCGCCCGGGTGCAGCAATACCTGGACGAGCGGCAGCGCCTGGGGTTCAAGCTGTGCTCACCCGGCCACGCCTTGCGCAACTTCGCCCGCTTTGTCACCGTCGCCAGCCACGCAGGACCGCTGACGGTGGACCTGATGGCGCAGTGGGCCCGTCAGGTACAGCCGAGGTACCTCGTGGACGGCCAGGCCGACGGCGACACGGCGGCGCGTCGCCTGGCGGCGCTGCGTCCGTTCATGCGCTGGCTGCAGCAGTTCGAGCCAGCCACCGAAGTTCCGGACGACTCCAGCTTCGGGCCCATCCCCGGCCGCGTGACGCCGCACATCTACCTCGAAGCCGAGATCGTGGCGCTGCTGGGAGCCGCCCGCCAACTCGGGCCCTCGGATGGTCTGCGAGCCGCCACCTACGCGACGCTGTTCGGGCTCATCGCCTCAGCCGGGCTGCGGATCTCGGAGGCGCTCGGCTTGAGCGACCTCGACGTGGATCTGGACGGCGGTGTCCTGACCGTACGGCAGACCAAGTTCGGCAAGTCTCGCCTGGTACCGCTGCACCCGAGCGTGGTCGGTCCGTTGGCAGCCTACCGAGCGCTGCGCCGCCAGCATGTGCGCCCGACGCCGCGCACGAGTTTCTTCGTCAGTTCGCGCGGTGTGCGCCGAGGCGAGCCACTGGGCGACAGGCAGGCTCATCGGGTGTTCGTCCAATTGCGCGAGCAACTGGATTGGATCGATCGAGGTGGGCATGGCCAGCCTCGGGTGCACAACCTGCGCCACAGCTTCGCCGTGAGGCGGCTAATCTTGTGGCACGAGCAGGGGGCAGACCTCGACCAGCGCATGCTGGCGCTGTCCACCTACATGGGCCACGTGAAGATCTCCAACACCTACTGGTACCTGAGCGGGGTACCAGAGTTGATGGCACTGGCCGGCGCCCGGTTCGAGCGCTTCGCCGATGTCGGGGAGTGCGACGATGAGTAACCCCGACCAACGCAAGCCTGCACCGCCGAGCTTCGCCGCGCTGGTGCAGTCATTCTTCACCGACCATCTGACCCAGCAGCGCGCATTGAGTGCGCGCACCGTGGCGGCCTACCGAGACGCGTTCTTGCTGTTCCTGAACTTCGCGCAGGCTCGGCTGCACAAGGCGCCCACGGCGATGCTGTTGGCCGACGTGACGCCCACCCTCATCCTGGCCTTCCTCGACCATCTGGAGACCGAGCGGCACAACGCGGTGCGCAGCCGCAATGCGCGGCTGGCCGCGCTGCGCACGTTCCTGAAGTTCGCTGCGCGCCGGGACGTGACGGCGCTGCAAATCGTCGAGCAGGCGCTGGGGGTGCCGATGAAGCGCTTCGAGCGGCCGATGCTCGGGTTCCTGACGCGCGAGGAGATGCTGGCGGTGATCGGCACGCCAGGTATGGGCTGGGTCAGTCAACGCGATGGCCTGCTGCTGGCCCTGATGTACAACACCGGCGCGCGGGTGTCGGAGGTGATCGGCGTAAAGGTGGCCGATGTCGTGCTCGAACCCGCCGCGTGCGTGCACCTGCATGGCAAGGGACGCAAACAGCGCTCGGTGCCGCTATGGCGTTCGACGGTCAAGGTGATCCGTGCCTGGTTGCGGCTCAATCCCGAGCTGGGCCCGGCCTGCGCGCTGTTGCCCAACCGAGGCGGCCAGGCAATGACGCGATCCAACGTCACGCAGCGGCTGGCATTGGCTGTGCAGGCAGCCACGCGCACGATGCCCAGCCTGGCCGGCCGCAAGATCTCTCCTCATACCCTGCGCCATTCGACAGCAATGCATCTGCTGCAGTCGGGCGTGGACATCAGCGTGATCGCCCTGTGGCTTGGCCATGAGAGTCCGACGACGACGCACCAGTACGTCGAGGCCGATCTGGCCATGAAGGAAAAGGCGCTGTCCCGCCTTCAGGACCCCAACGTTGTCGCGCGCCGCTTTCGGGCCGATGACTCGCTCTTGGACTTCCTCAAGACCCTGTGACTATGCGCAGTTCCCGAGCCCGGTCCGCTGCCCTCTCACGAAGGCAACGCCGCGCCTGCGTCGGCTCAGCTGTTCATAACTGGGGCCTGCGCATAACGACCCAAAGGAGCCGGTGGCGGCTTTCTCGGTGAACGACCGGTCCACCTTGGAACCTGACCTTCGCTGAAGCCATCGAGCAAACCGCAGTTGGCGATTGCGGTCGTTCGCGCCTGCCGACCGTCGACCGCGACAAGCTCGCAGCCGAACGGTTGCGCATCCGAAAGTTACGAACTGGCGCTGCCGACCCACTCCGGTCATCGGCGCCGATCGGTCCGGAACTACAACTTCAAGTCGCGGGCCTCCGCAAGCCTGCGGGGGATCGACGGCACGTGGCGATCGTGGCGACGTACGACAATCCCTCAACCATCTTCATAGCCGACATCATGTCCTCCTGGTTCCTGATGGTCAGGTTCATTGATGCTCGGCAAGTCGTCGGCCATCACGGCGCCTTGAGCAACCAGTCGATCAGATGAACTGTCTGAACATCCGCGTTTTGCCGATCGACCGACCAGTTGCTTGGAATGCTGGGACTCAGCCCAACCAGCCCTTGATGCGCTTGATCAGCGCGTCGCGGCTGATGCCATAGCGATCGTGCAGCGTCGGCAAGGCGCCAGCGTCCAGGAAGGCGTCGGGCAGCCCGGCCAGCTCGAAGCTCGCCGGCTGCACGCGGTTGCGCAGTAGCGCGCTCGCCACCGATTCGCCCAGTCCGCCGA
>JANMYQ010000030.1:0-1598 GCA_031382215.1 Methylibium sp. | reverse complement strand
GTGGTGGCGGGTATTGACTGGACGTATCGACTTGGGACGTCACTGGTTCTCGGCGTCGCGCTCAAAGACGACTTCAACGCGGCGGTTCAGCGCGCGGCCTGCGGGCGTTTCGTTGGAAGCGGCGTAGCAGCACGCGCCCTGTGCCTCCAGCGTCACGGCAGGGGCCAGGTGCGGGTGGCGGGCGCGCAGGTGGTCTCGCACCGCGTTCGCGCGGGCAATGGCAAGCAACTGGTTGCTCTGCTGCGGGCCGAGGCTGTCAGTGCGGCCGCTGATGGCGATGCGTCGCGCCGACGCGAGTGGCTTCGCCACTTCGTCGATGAGCGCGCGAGCTGCAGGAGTCAGAGTTGCGTCGTCGAACGCGAAGTGCACGACCACCAGCCTTACCAACGGATCAGCGGGCTGCGCCGATGCCGCTTGGGCCAAGGTTGGTGTCGTCCGCACGGCTGCGTCCGCGGCAGGGACCAGGGCTTCGCCTTCTGTCAGCGAGGCCGCGGTGTCTATCGGCCGGGGCTTTGAGAGGGCCGGCGACACCTCCAGCGCCAGCGTCTTGGGCGTGACGGCGGGGCAGGCCGGCGGCAGGCATCGTGCGAACCCGGCTTGGCGGCCGAAGCCGATCTGGGCTATCTGCCCTGTGGTGACATACGCTGAGCGCGCGGCGGATGGATTGGCATCGACAAGAGCCAGCATGGGCGAAGTGCACGACGAAGCGAGGGCCGCGCTCGCGGCTGCTGCGGCCAAGCTGCCGAGCCAGCGGATGCATTGGGGCTTCATGGCGACACCCGAGCAGCAAGCATGATTGGCGTGACTTGCGGCGCCATGCCTGCATGGCGCAAGGGTTGGTCAACCTGCGCCGAAGCAGATGCCACTGAAGTGGGCAGCTTGCGGTACACCTGCCACGCATAGCGCGAGCGCGCTTCGGTGCACGCCTGCCCCTTGAGCTGCGAGCAGGCGGCGTTGTAGGCACCCACGGCATTCCAGGTTGCGCCGTATCGAGCAAACGTATTGGCCAGCAGCCACGCGCCGACCTGGATGTTGGTGCAGGGCTCGTAGAGCTGGACCTCGCTGATGCCGTGGCGTGCCAAGGCGCCGAGATGAGAGCTGTTGATCTGCATCAGGCCGATGTCGTACGACCCGGTGCGCTGCACATGCGAGCGGTTGACCGCGCGGGGGTTCAGGTTCGACTCAACCCGCGCGATGGCGTAGAGCAGATCGGCTGCCAGGCCGTAGCGTTGCGCGGCCTGCTCCCAGCACGCCAGGGCATGCGTGGGCATGCACAGCGAGAGAACCCATCCGATGAAGACCAGCAAGCGCATGGCACAACCCGTCGCAGAGTGCGAGACATCGACACCACCCGCCAAAACGAGAAATAGGCGGGCGACGAGTTCGGGGCCGGCAAGCCGGTCAGGGTCGGGTTCGGGTGGGGCCGGCAACATGCCGGCGAGGTCGGCTCAGATCTTGGCGGAGCGCACCGCGGCAGACGGTAGGCTCAAGCGCGGCGAGGGCTTCGCCAACGCGCCGAGCGCTCGGCCATGTTCAGCCTGGCCTGACGAAGGACGATGGCGTCGGCCTCTTCGAGCTGACGGCACAGGGCCACGCAA